>JBIKNA010000431.1:0-6251 GCA_044358965.1 Polyangiaceae bacterium | reverse complement strand
CGCAGCCGGGGCCTCAAGCTCCCGCCAAGATCGCCCTCGACCCCCCGGTCTCCGTGCGTGTGCCCCAAAACGAAGCCGAGAAGGCCGAGGGGCAACCCATCTCGCGCATCGAAGTCACCGGCAACCGACGGGTCACAAAAGAAGACGTCCAGAGCTACCTACGACAGAGGGTCGGCGGCACCTTCAGCGTCGAGCTGCTCGCCAAAGACGTGCGGGCACTCTGGGATGCGGGCTTCTTCGACGACATCGAGGTGGACCTCTCGCGTTCGGACCGCGGCGTGTCGCTTCGCTTCATCGTGCGGGAGCGCCCCAACGTTCGGCTGGTGGAGTTCGAAGGCAACGAAGAGATCGAGAACGATAAGCTGCTCGAGGCCATCGAGGTCAAGCCCAACACCATTCTGAGCGTGCCCAGCGTGCGGCGCAGCGTCCAGAAGGTCAAAGACGCCTACGCCGAGAAGGGCTACTTCCTGGCCGACGTCGAGTTCGCCATCGAGCCGCAACGCGACAACGAAGTGCGTGTGCTCTTCAAGATTCGCGAGCACCAGCCCGTCACCGTTCGGCGCATCAACTTCGTTGGCAACTACACCGTGGCCGACACCGAGCTTCTGGCCAGCATGCAGACGGGCCAGTCGTCGTTCTTCTCGTTTGGCTCCGGCGGCCCCTACAAGCAAGACGTGCTCGAGCGCGACGTGCTCTTGCTGAGCGCGCTCTACTACGACAAGGGGTACATGAGCGTGCAGATCGCGACACCGCGCGTGATGCTCACGCCGGATCGCGAAGGCATCGAGATCACGCTCGTGATTCACGAGGGCCCGCGCTTCAAGATCCGACAGCTGCGCGTGTACGAACGCGACAACGAAGGCCGCGAGATCGAGCCCTTGGGAGGCCGCAAAGCCCTCCGGCAGTTGGTTCGCGCCAAGTCCGGCGACTACTTCAACCGCGCGGAGATCGTCAAAGACCTGCAAGCCGTTCGCACGCTGTACCGCGACGCCGGTTACGCCAACGTCGAGGCAGACCCCGAGACGGAGCTCGACCCGCAGTCCCGCGAAGTCGACATCGTGATCCCCATTCGCCGGGGCCCCTTGGTTCGCGTCGAGCGCATCGAGGTCAAGGGCAACACCAAGACCCGCGACAAGGTCCTGCGCCGGGAAATGGAGCTCGAAGAGGGGCAACTGTTCTCCGAGACCAAGCTCGAAGACTCCAAGAGGCGCATCACGGCGCTCGGCTACTTCGAGCGCGTGGACATGTCCACGGAGCAGGGGTCCGCGCCGGACAAGCTCAACATCAACTTCGAAGTTGCCGAGCGCCCGACGGGCACGTTCCAGGTTGGCGCGGGCTTCTCGTCCGTCGAGAACTTCATCGCCACGGCGCAAGTGCAGCAAGCCAATCTCTTTGGCAACGGCCAGTCCCTGGCCTTCCAGCTGCAGGCAAGCTCCCTCCGGCAGCTCATCAGCATCAGATTCTTCGAGCCGTACTTCCTAGACTCCGACTGGTCCACCAGCTCTGAGCTCTACCGCCAGGTCTTCGTCTTCCCGGACTTCCAGCGGACGACGACTGGCGCGGCGCAGACCTTCGGCTACGCGCTCATTCAGCCCTGGCTCCGCCTCAGCCTCACCGGCACCATCGAGCAGAACTCCGTCGACACGCCGCAGTCGGGCCTCTTCGGCACGCCCGGCGGCGCCGTCAACCTGTTCCAGCGCCTGCCCCTCGCCAACCTGTTCAACGCCGGCCGCACGGTCTCGCTGCGACCGGCCCTGGTCTACGACACGCGCGACAACCGGCTCTTCCCGACCTCGGGTATCTTCTTGCAGGGCTCCACGGAGTTTGCCTCCAGCGCGCTGGGCTCCGAGATCGAGTTCCTGCGGCACCGCGTGCTCGCCAATTTCTACTACCCCCTGGGCGGCCAAACCGGCGCGCCGGGCTCCGGCTTCGTGCTCAAGATGCGCAACGAGCTCGGGCTCATCACGAGCCCCAGCCAGCAGGGCGTGCCCATCTTTGCGCGCTTCTTCTTGGGCGGCATCCTCGACGTCCGTGGCTATCGCCTGCGCACCGTGGGCCCGCGCCTGCCGCTCAACAATGCCCTCGACGTCAACGCCGCGCCCATCAACAATGGCGCCAACGTCGGCGGCAACTTGCAGGCGTACTCGAACCTCGAGTTCGAGTTCCCCATCGTCGACAAGGTCGGCATCCGCGGCGTCACGTTCGTCGACTGGGGCAACGCGTGGAACCTCGAAGACCAGTTCTGCCGCACTACGCCAGCTCCACAGTTTCCCAACGTGGTCTCCCCCTGCTGGCGCGGGCTCGACAGCCTGAGCTACCTGCGTACGAGCACGGGCTTCGGGGTGCGCTGGTTCTCCCCCTTGGGCCCCTTGCGCTTTGAGTGGGGCTTCCCGCTCAAGCCCCTGCCCTACGAGGAGACCTACGTGTTCGAGTTCACCATCGGCAACTTCTTCTAAGCCGGGCCATCCCGCGCCGGCGAGGGGCGCTTTCGGCCAGCCTGGGCCCTCTCGCGCCGGAAAGGGGCCGCTTTCAGCCTTTCGGGCTGCTCGCCGTCCCACAGCCGCCAAAGCCCGCGCCGCCGCGTTGCTCGCCCGGAGCCCCGCCATCGACCCCGTTCCAGCGCGAGCTGACCCCTCTCTACGCGCGGTGCGGAGCGGGAGAGGTTTGGCGCTCGCCGCGGGCGGATCTGGCGCTTGTCGCGGGGGTGGGATTTGGCTGCAAAAAAGGGGATTTTGTACTAGTTTCTCCGGCCGATGACAGACACGCCCACCACGCCGGAAACTGACGGCGGAGCGCCGCCGCCGCAAAACGGATCTGCGGGTCAGAAGATCCCCATCTCCATCCAAGAGGAGATGCGCGTCAGCTACCTCGATTACGCAATGAGCGTCATCGTCGGTCGCGCCATCCCCGATGCGCGCGACGGGCTCAAGCCGGTGCACCGGCGCATTCTCTACTCTGCCTACGAGCAGGGCATGCTGCCCACGGCGGCGCACCGCAAGAGCGCCAAGATCGTCGGCGACGTCATCGCCCAGTACCACCCGCACGGCGACGCGGCGGTGTACGACGCCATGGTCCGCTTGGCGCAAGACTTCTCGCTCCGGTACATGCTCATCGATGGCCAAGGAAACTTCGGCTCCGTCGACGGAGACCCGGCCGCTGCCTACCGTTACACCGAGGCCAGGCTCTCCAAGATCGCCGTCGACCTGCTCACGGATCTCGACAAGGAGTGCGTCGACTTCCAGCCCAACTTCGACGACTCCAAAGAAGAGCCGCGGGTGCTGCCGGCGCGGGTGCCCAACCTGCTCATCAACGGCTCCGGCGGCATCGCCGTGGGCATGGCCACCAACATCCCGCCGCACAACCTCACCGAGGTCATCAACGCCACGGTGCACCTGATCCGCACGCCGGACGCCAGCGTCGACGACCTCATGCGCTTCATCCCGGGGCCCGACTTCCCCACCGGCGGCCTCATCTACGGGCGCACGGGCATCGAGCAGGCCCAGCGCACCGGGCGCGGCAGCATCCTCATGCGCGCCCGCATCAACGTCGAGAAGTCTCCAGGCCGCGGCGAGCGCGAGCAGCTGGTCGTCACGGAGATCCCGTACCAGACCAACAAGGCCAAGATTCACGCTCGCATTGGCGAGCTCATCCGCGAAAAGAAGATCGAAGGCATCTCCGAGGTGCGCGACGAATCGGACCGTGACGGCATCCGCCTGGTGGTCGAGCTCAAAAAAGACGTCGTCCCGCAGGTCATGATCAACCAGCTCTACCGACAGACGGAGCTGCAGACCACCTTCGGCGTCATCAACCTGGCCATCCTGCGGGGTCGTCCCGCGGTACTCAATCTCAAAGACACCCTCGCCTGCTTCATCGAGCACCGGCGCGAGGTCGTCACCCGCCGCACGCGTTACGAGCTGCGTCAGGCCGAGTCCCAGCGAGAGCTCATCGAGGGCCTCGGCATGGCCACCACCGAGGTCGACCTCGTGGTGAAGACCATCCGCCAATCGCGCGACACGGAGACCGCGCGCACGGCCCTCATGGCGCTGCCGCTCAAGGGCCTCGAGGCCTTCGTGCGACGCGCCGGGCGCCCGGAGTCCGAGATCCAAGCGGCCAAAGATCGCGGCGACTACTTCTTGTCCGAGCGCCAGGCCAAGGCCATCCTCGAGATGCGCCTGTCCAAGCTCACGGGCCTCGAGCAAGAGAAGCTGGCGAGCGAGTACGGCGAGCTCTGCACCGAGATCGCCCGGCTCCGGGCCATCTTGGCCAGCGAGACCTTGCTCATGAACGTCATCGTCATGGAGCTCGAAGAGATCCGCGAGAAGTACGGCGACGCGCGCCGCACGGAAATCGTGGCCCTCGAGGCAGAGATCAACCAAGAAGATCTCATCCAAGAAGAGGACATGATCGTGACGGTGTCCCACGCGGGGTACATCAAGCGCACGAGCCCCTCGCAGTACCGCGCGCAGAAGCGCGGCGGCAAAGGCCTGCAGGGCATGGAGGCTCGCGAAGAAGACTGGGTCACGCAGCTCTTCGTGGCGTCCACGCACGCTTACGTCTTCTTCTTCTCCGACCGCGGCAAGGTCTACGTCAAGAAGGTGTTCGAGATCCCCCTCGCGGCGCGCAACGCCAAAGGCCGGGCCATCGTCAACCTCGTCAGCCTCGAGGCCAACGAGAAGATCACCGCCATCGTCGAGATCCCCAAGATCGAGCCGGGCAAGTTCGTGGTCACCGTCACCAAGGGCGGCCAGATCAAGAAAACCGAACTCACCGAGTACGAGAACTTCCGCGAGAAGGGCATCATCGGCGTCAAAATCGAAGAGGGCGATCAGTTGCTCTCGGCGGTGCTCACCGACGGGTCCCGAGAATTCCTCATCGCCACCAAGCAGGGGCAGTCCATTCGCTTCCCCGAAGAGCAGGTTCGGCCCATGGGCCGCGCCACCGTAGGCGTCAAGGCCGTGGATTTGGCCGAGGGCGATCAGGTTGTGGGCATCGAGGTCTCGAACCCCGAACGCCCCCACGTGCTCGCGGTCTGCGAGCGAGGCTTCGGCAAACGCACGCACATCGACGAGTTCCGTCTACAGAACCGCGGCGGCAAGGGCATCATCCTCATCGATGCCAGCGACCGCAACGGTCCGGTGGTGGACATTCGCCTGGTCAACGACAAGGACGAGTGCATGCTCATCACGGACCGTGGTCAAACCCTGCGCACGCGCGTGGGCGAGATCCGCGAGACCGGCCGCAACGCCCAGGGCGTCAAGCTCATGACCTTGGGAGACGGCGAGCGTGTGGTCGCCATGGAACGTTTGGCCGAGTCCGAGGTGGACACCGGCAGCGAAATGCCGCCGGAAGGCTCTGTCGAGGGCGAGCCGCAGGCCGAAGGCAGCGCGGCAGACGTTGCGCCGGACGCGGGCTCGTTGCCGCCCGGAGAGCTCAACTAACCCATGGCGCTCTCCAAGGCAGCGAAAGAGGCCCCGGCCACCCTCGCCCGCCTGCGAGAGCTTCATCCCGACGCACACTGCGAGCTCGACCACCAGGACGCCTTTCAGCTCTTGGTGGCCACGGTGCTGTCGGCGCAAACCACTGATGTAGCCGTCAACAAGGTCACGCCGGGGCTCTTCGCCAAGTACCCCGACGCAGCATCACTGGCCAAGGCCGCCCCCGAGGACGTGCAGCGGCTCATCGATCGCATCGGTATGTTTCGGCAGAAGGCCAAGAACATCGTGGGCCTGGCCAAGAAGCTCGTGACGGACCACAAGGGCTCCGTGCCGGCGTCTTTGCCGGCACTGGTGGAGCTTCCGGGCGTGGGCCGCAAAACAGCCAACGTGGTGCTCGGCGTCATATTCGGCACCCCCGAGGGCGTCGTCGTCGACACACACGTGCAGCGCATCAGCCAGCGCCTGGGCTGGACCAAAGAGACCGACCCCGTGAAGATCGAGCAGGCCCTGTGCAAGCTCTTGCCCCGGGACACCTGGAACATCACAAGCCATACGCTCATCTTCCACGGGCGCCGCGTGTGCTTTGCGCAACGCCCGAACTGTGAGGGCTGCGGCATACAAGGGCTCTGCCCCAGCGCGTTCAAGGCAGAGCATGTAGGGCGAAAGGGGCCGCGGCCGCCCAGGCCGTCGGCCGCAAAGTCTGCGCCGGCGTCGGCACGCAGCAAGACTGCCGCAAAGAAATCTGCGACGAAGCGCACCTAAATCGCCGAGCATGATCTGCGATCAAGCTCGCCGATTTAGCCTACTTCTTTATCG
>JBIKNA010000087.1:0-20552 GCA_044358965.1 Polyangiaceae bacterium | reverse complement strand
CCTGAAGTCGCGGCCCGAGTTCGAGGATGCCGAAGCACTCGACGATGGCTCGGTCTACGCACGCTTCACCGACGGACGTTTGCTCATCGTGGCAGCGCCGCGGGTGCCATCCGATACGCCCGTCGACGCGCCGGACCCGTCGCCTGCGCTGGTGACGGACCGGGACAAGCTGAACCCAGGCCCGGGCACGCTGGCGCGCGATGTACCCAAGCTGGGTGTGGTCAAGCTGTTCGATTCGCTTGGCACCGGGTTCCGCGACACCATGGGGACACTGGCCACGCAGTACACATCGGTTGGCTACCAGCTGGCGTCGGGCAGTGTGCAAAAGGGCACGCTCGACGACTGGAAGACCCTCGGCAACGAAGGCTACTTCTCCGTCGATGCCCACGGCGGATCGGCCAAGGGCCGCGGCGCTGTAGAGCGCGACGCCATCTGGACGGAGACAGTGTCGAGTGCCGAGGGAGACGCGGCCAACAAGGCGCAGCTCGACGAGAACAGCGTCGCCTACATGATGGCCACCAACAACGGCAAGCTAGAGACGCACTATGCCGTGACGGATCTGTTCGTCTCGAAGTACGTAAAATTTGCGGATCGCACCGTGGTCTTCGTCAACGCCTGCAGCAGCGCCCGGGAACCGCTGGCCAAGGCGTTCACCACCTCGAACGCCAACCTGTACTTGGGCTGGTCCAAGTCCGTCGAGGACACCGATGCAGCGTATTTTGCCTACTACCTGGCCGATCGCGTGCTTGGTCGCTTCAAGATGCCACCGGCCATCACCGGCGCGCCGGTACCCATGTCGTGGAACGAGTTCTATGCCGACATCAAGACGGCAGTGAACCCCAAGACCAACGACCGCTACGCCCACTCCAAGGCCGCCAACGCCGAGCTCATGGTGTTCGCAGGGCCCGGCAGCGTGTTCACGCTGCCACCGCGCATCCACAGCGGCCGCATGAACACGGACACCCTGGAGATCATCTTGACGGGGAACTTTGGCACGGTGCCAGGCACCGTTCTCGAGAACCCCAACGACGACGGCACCGGGGGCAAAGAGATCCCCGTAGTGTCGTGGACCGAGGACACCATCAAGGCCACGGGAACCAGCACCACGGCGCCCAAGGTGATCGCCAAGGTCGATACGCGACGCACCAACGTGTTCAAGATCCCCGGCGGTGAATACACCATGTATGGCCCCGACCCGGGCTACACCTGCCGGGTGCGCAACCGCCTGGTGATCTACCGCAACGCCACCAAGGTGTTCGAAGACCCGGCAGACCGCGCCGACGGCCCCCACGAGCGCATCAAGTTCCAAGCCATGAGCGGCGATACCCTGAAGGTCGAAGTGTATTCGAAGGGCAACTTCGGCGGTCTCGGTCAGTGCGGCGCGCAGACCCCCTCGCGGCACTTCCTGACCATTGCGGCCTTGGGCACAACGGACCTCATCCCCAACGCAAACACGGGCCTCGCGCTCAGCCGAACCTTCCCGTTGTGGCTCGCCGAGCCGGTGGTGCCCTGAGCGGTGCCTGCGCCGAAAGGCGCACGCACGCACGCTTTGTGGATCAAACTATCCGTGACTCGTGCACGAACACCACGCGCAGCACCCATAGAGGTGCGCCGGGCTCATTCATTCTAGCGCGAGGCTCCTGCCCGGCTGCTTCGGTGTGACACACCATCCGCCGAAGCAGCAGCGGAGAACGCGGGGAATGGACAAAAGATCACACTTGTCTGTCACGCCCCGGCGCGATGCGCGTTAGCTCCATCGAGACGCGCGGCGTGAGAGCGGGATGAGCCTGCTCGGGCGCCCCACAACGCGTCCCCCCCGAGGAGGCTCTCATGCGCCGTGCGTTTGCCCGTTCGTCCATCTTGTCCTTTGTGCTTTCTGCCATGTTGTTTGCCTGTGCCGACGGGCCCGATGGTGCAGAACCCAGCACAGCGCCGCTTGCTGCCGGTAGCGTCGAGGCCGAGACGGCTGCGCGGCTCCATCGCGGGGGAACCTTCATGTTCGAGCTGGAGCGCTCGCCGCGCGTCGCCGCGCTGATGAAAGCCAAGTGCGCCCTGCGTGCCGCGTCTTGCTACGACGACATCAAGCGCGACGCTTCCACCGAAGGCGTCCGCATCAGCACGAACGCCGAAGGGCAGCTCATCTACACGTCGTTTGGTGCAGGCGAGACCTACCTGGAGACGCCGTTCCGAGTCGTGTCGCGGCACGGGACCCAGCTCCAAGTCGAGGCGACGGGTCCCGGCGCCAAGGCCGCAAGCGGTCTCATCACCATGGACCTCCCTGCAGACGGCTCACTCGCCATCGTCGATCCCATCAAGGGACGGCTCTCGTACACCAAACAAAACTAGGCGGGACGAACGTGCAGTAGCGCGGCGCGCTTGGCCGCTTGGCGACGGGCCAACCCACCCGGGCGCCGCCCCCAGCTCCGTTGGCCCCTACTGTTGCGCCCCGCGCATCACCTGTTGATCGGCGCGCAACAGCCCGTTGCGCGAGGGGCCAGGATCCCGGCCTCGGAGCCCTTGGCCCGGGTCTTGCGGAGAAGGCTTCGTGATCAACGATGCCTGGGGTCCCGCCGCTGAACCTGCGCCACAGCGCACCGCTGCGCGCGTTGATGCGCATCCGCCCAGAGTGGTAAGGGCCCCTCGAGTGTCGTTCAGCCTTCCCACGGCCCTCGAAGCATCGGGGCGGTTCGCGGTGCGGAGTTGCCTGGGATCCGGGGGCTTTGGCGTGGTGTACGCAGCCCACGACAATGAGCGCGGCACAGAGGTGGCGCTCAAGTGGCTTCGGCACGGAGATCCGTCCATGCTCGCGCGGTTCAAGCGCGAGTTTCGCTCGTTGGCCGATCTCGGGCATCCAAACCTGGTTCGGTTCCGCGAGTTGTTCGCCATGGGCGACGACTGGTTCTTCACGATGGATCTCCTGGACGGTGGAGATCTGCTCACGCACGTGCGCCCCGAGGCGCCCATCCCTGACTCCCGAGAGGTGGCCGCGGCGCGAGGCAACAGCAGCACGCAGGTGGCTCCTGCCAGCACCGTGGCACTCGCGGCCCCCCGGGGCAGCAGCCCGGTGTTGGGGGCCGGGGCAGACGCGACCACCGGGCTCTCGCCGGGGCCACGTTCACGGGTCCCAGACTCTGCGCGCCCCTTGTGTGTCGCGGACCTCGGGCGCGTTCGCTCGGCGCTCGACCAACTGGCCGCGGGACTCATGGCCATCCACGCCGCGGGCATGCTTCATCGAGACGTCAAGCCGTCCAACATCATCGTGACCCGCGAAGGGCGGGTGGTCCTGCTGGACTTTGGCCTGGTGACGGAAATCGGTAGCGATGGCGTCGCCAACACCGCCGAAGAGCGCGTGGTTGGCACCCCTGCGTACATGTCACCGGAACAAGGACTGGGCACGCCGGTGAGCGCCGCGTCCGACTGGTATGCCGTCGGTGTCATTCTCTACGAGGCGCTCACGGGCAAACTCCCCATCGGCGGCGCCGGCCACGACGTGCTCATGCGCAAGAACCTGGTGGATCCCACACCGCCGCAAGACCTCGTCCGTGGCATCCCCCCGCAACTATGTGCACTGTGCATGGACCTATTGCAGCGAGATCCCGCCGCGCGCCCCAACGGCGAGGCGTTCCTGGAGCGACTCCGGGCGGCGCTGCCATTTGGAGCGCCCAGCATCGCGACGGTGTCTGCGCCCCCGGGGCTCGACGTGGCCCCTAGCTTGGTTGGGCGCGAGCCTCATCTGTGGGCGCTCAACGAGGCGTTGGGCGAGCTCAACCAGGGGCACGCGGTGGTGGCCTTGGTTCACGGCGTGTCGGGCATGGGCAAAAGTGCGCTCGTGCGACACTTCATGGACGTCGTACGCCAGAAGCGCCCGGATGTGCTGGTGCTCGAGGGGCGTTGCTACGAGCGCGAGGCCGTTCCCTACAAGGCGCTCGATAGCCTGGTCGATGCACTTGCTCGGCACTTGTTGCGCCTGCCCGAGGTGGCCGCCGCAGCTCTCTTGCCCCGCGATCTTCCGTCCTTGGCGCGCTTGTTTCCGGTGTTCTTGCAACTCCGGGCTTCATTTGCCAAACGAGGCAAAGCCCCCACCGATGCCGCCGAAGAGCGCCGCCGGGCGTTTCTGGCGCTCCGAGAGCTCTTGCATCGCATGGCCGACCAGGGTCCGGTGGTGCTGTTCGTCGACGACCTGCAGTGGGCCGACGCCGACAGTGAACCACTGCTGACAACACTGCTCCGCGGTCCCGATGCGCCGCCCTTGCTCTTCATCGGCGCGTACCGCAGCGAAGATGCCGAGGCATCGCCGCTCATCGGCGCGCTGCGGGGCGTGGGTGCAGGCGAGGGTGCCCCGTTCGTTTGCGATGTGCCGGTGGGCGAACTTCCGCTGCAAGCCGTCCGGGACCTGGCGGGCGCCCTGCTTGGTGACCCCCGTGCCCCCATGGTCGAGACGCTGGCGCGCGAGGCCTGCGGGAGCCCGCTGTTTCTTCGTCAGCTCGCGGCGTTGGGGGCTCGGGAGGGTGCCCTGGGGCTCTCCGAGGCGGTACGCAAGCGCATGCTCGAACTGCCCGCCGAGGCGCAACGCCTGCTCGAGGTGCTGGCAGTCTTCGGCAAGCCCATGGAGCTTGGCGTGGCGATGCTGGCGGCGGGCATCGAACACGACCGCGACGCGGTGCAAAGAACGCTGCAAAGCGAGAGCTTGGTCCGCACCCGCGCGCGAAACGGCCGGAGCGAACTCGAGGTGTACCACGACCGTATTCGCGAGGTCGTTGCGGGTTCGCTGCCCGACGCGCAGTTGGCCGCATGCCACGGTCGCATCGCCCGCGCGCTCTCGAGCGCCAGCGACCACGACGCCGAGGCGTTGGCGCGACACTACCTGGCCGCAAGCGAGCACGAGCTCGCCTATCGCTATGCCCAAGAAGCTGCCGAACGTGCGTCGAGAGCGCTCGCCTTCGACCGAGCGGCGCGCATGTTCGAGATGGCCCTGGACCTCGAGTCCGAGCGCGGCGGCGAGGCACAGCCTGTGGTGGCCAAGCTCGCGCAGGCCTTGGCGCATGCCGGGCGCGGCAAAGACGCCGCCGAGCGGTTCCTCCAGGCTGCGGAGCTGACCACCGGGGCCCAGGCGCTCGAGTTCAAGCGCCAGGCCGCCGAGCAGTTTTTGCTGACGGGACACCTGGCCCGCGGACGCGCCGTGGTGGAAGACATCTTGCTCGTCATGAAGGTGTACGCCCCCAAGACACCTTGGGGCGCGCTCTTGTCTTTGGTGCTACGCCGAGTGCTGTTGCGGCTGCGGGGGTTTGGTTTTCGCACCCGCAACGTCGACACCATTCCGCGCGACAAGTTGGTGCGTATCGACACGTACTTCAGCCTCGCGCGAGGCATGGGGGTGCTCGACCCGTTCCGGGGCATGGACTTTCAGACCCGCTACATTCTCGCGGCGCTATCCGCGGGCGAACCCATGCGCATCGCCATGGGCATCTGCCTCGAAGCGGCATACCGCTCGTCCGAGGGTTTCTCGGCGCGCGGCGCCATCGACAAGTTGCTTGCACGGGCGTCGGCGCTCGCGAGCGAAACGGACAACCCTCACGCCCGGGCGCTCACCACGCTCATGCGCGGCGTCACCAAGTCGCTGCTGGGTGACTTTGCCGAAGGCGCCCAGTTCTGCGACGAGGCCTCTGCGGAGTTGCGCCAGCACTGCACCGGCGTGGCCTGGGAGCTCGACAACGCCACCATTTTTGGTCACTACTCGCGGCTGGGGCTCGGTCAGCTGAGCCTGGTTCGCGCGCAGCTACCGCTTGCCCTCGACGATTTTCGGGCCCGCGGCGACCTCTACGGCGAGGTGCTCCTTCGGGTGCTCGTCTGTTGGTTCATCAACCTTGCCGCCGACGACGTGCCCGGCGCGCGGCAGGAGCTCGAGGTCATCGTCCAACGCTGGACCCAAGATCGCTTCTTGGTGCAGCACGCGTGGCGCGCTCTCAATGCCACCGAAGTGGCGCTCTACGAGGACGATCCGCAGCTCGCCCATGACACCATGTTGGGCGCTTGGCCCCATCTCGAACAGCAGCTGTTCTTGCGCGCGGAGCCCATGAGGGTTCGCTCGACCAACGCGAGAGCCAGGGCCGCGCTGGCGCTTGCCGCCAAGAGCCAAGGCCCACGCCGCAGCGAGCTTCTCGCCTATGTCAGGCGCGCGCAAAAGAAGCTCTCCGGCGAGCGCTGGGCCCTCGCCCGGGGTTACGCGTTGGCGCTCAAGGCCGGCCTCGCCAAAGATGCCGGCCGAAACGACGAGTGCATCACGGCGCTCGACGAGGCCGCGCAGGAGTTCGAGCGGCGCGGTGCCATGCTCTACGCCTGGTCGTGTCGCGCCCGGCGGGCACAACTCAAGGGCGAAGAGGCAGAGTTGACGCAAGCCTTGGGGGCTTTGCGCGCCCAGGGCATCACGCGGCCCGATCGCATGCTCCGCGTGTTCGCTCCGGGCGCCTACGACGACGCACCCCGGGAAGCGAACGCGGACCGGGCGTGAGAAACTGCGTTTGCCTGGGAACGCTCACGCGGCCCATGGGCGCGCGGCACCAGCTAGCTTAGGCCGAGACGCGGAGGCGGCGAAGCTCGGCCAGCGCGGTGCGAGCGTCGACGTTGCGCGGGCCGTCTTTGAAACGAGCGCGATCTTGGATGACGCAGGTGATGCGCTGCGGAAGCGGGAGCGCCAAGAACTCCGCGGGCGTCATGGTCTTGGTGCCAGTGTCGAGCATGACTTCGACGCTGTCGAAGGGGAGCTTGCTGGCAGTGCCGTTGTTTGCGCTCATGGCCGCCCCAATACTGGCGCACGCGCCGCTTCGAGATGGGCAACGACCTCTTCGGTGTCTTGGGGCTCGACCCCAAGCTCCGCGAGCACCTCGCGCATCAGTCGGATGAACCCATCGACGTGTTTGTCGCCGAGACCTCGCTGCACCAACGTGCGATGCGCCTTGGGCAGGTTCCAAGAGGTGTCCACTGGGCCGCCGAACGCCTTGGTCATGAACGCGATGTGGCGCTCGACCTGGTCTTTGAGGTCGTAGCCAACGAAGTACGGAGAGATCTCCGCGTCGGCCATGACCTTGTCGTAGAAGAGGACAACGGCAGCCTGCACGGCGTCCTCCCCTCCTAGGCGCTCGAAAAGGGGCATCTTGGGAGTCGGCAAAGTGGCTGAATCGTATTCGACCTGGCCGACGGACCGCAAGGCCCACCGGGCGCTTGCGGACGCAAGCTACTTCAGGCCGCTACGCCACAGGAGCCGATAGAAGTGAATGCGATCGACGCCTGCGGCGCGGGCCGCCGCGGTGACGTTGCCGCCCTGCTCTGCCAGGATCTTCTCGAGGTAGGCGCGCTCGAAGGTGGCGATCCAACCGTCGCGGGCCTGCTTGAGCGGCACCTTGGTGTCGATGTTGAATGTGGGAGCCCCCGGGTCTGCGGGGTCGTCGGCACCGCCGCCCAGCGGAGTTTCTTCGCCGAGGGCCAGGCACCGCTCGACGTAGTTGCGCAGCTCGCGCACATTGCCGGGCCAAGAGTGCCGAGCCAACGCGGCGTGAAACTCGGGCGTTCGAACCAACGCCCCTTCGGGCCCCTGCCCGAGGCCCAGGCGCGTCAGCAGATTCTCCACCAGCATGGGCAGGTCTTCGGTGCGCTCGCGCAAGGCCGGAAGCGGCACCTCGACCACCGCAAGGCGGTAGTACAAGTCGGACCGGAAGCCCTTGGAGTTGACCTCGGCCCGCAGGTTTCGGTTGGTGGCAGCAACGATGCGCACGTCGACAGGAACGTGTTTGGCGCTTCCCACGCGCTTGATCTCGCGCTTCTCGAGCACGCGCAAGAGCTTCGGCTGCAAGTCCGGCTCGAGCTCGCCGATCTCGTCCAAGAACAAGGTGCCGCCATTGGCCTCTTCGAAGGCCCCGGCCCGGGCGCGGTCGGCGCCGGTGAAGGCGCCCTTCTCGTGCCCGAAGAGCTCGCTCTCGAGCAGATTGGCGGGAATGGCGCCGCAGTCGACCACGATGAAGGGGCCCGCGGCGCGCTTGCTCTCGCGGTGCAGCGACTCCGCAGCGGCCTCTTTGCCCGTGCCCGTCTCGCCCCCCAAGAGCACCGTGGCATCGGACGCTGCTGCACGCTCCAGCAGCGAGAACGAACGCCGCATGGCCAGCGAGCGCCCGACCATGATGCCGAAGCGGTCGCGCGTGGACATGGGGATCTGCACGGGACGCTCGTCGAGGGAGAACGAGACGCGGGTCTGCCCCACGGCGATGACGGCGCCGTTGTGAAGGAAGGCCTCGGTGACGCGGACACCATCGATGTAGACGCCGTTGCGGCTTCCCAGATCTTTGAGCACCACGGCGCCGTCGCGGGCGGCCAGCTCCGCGTGAAAGCGCGACACGGTCGGATCGTCGAGTCGGAGCTGTGCGCCTTCGGCGGTACCGATGACCGTGCGTTCGCCGTCGGGGACGTAGGTCTTGCCCGCATCGGGCCCAGCGGTGACCTGCAGGCGGAACCCCTGCACCGGCAGATGCAGAGCTTGCTGGGCGTGCGAGATTTCGATGGTGGCGTTGGGTCCGGAGGTCATGCGCGGACCGAAGGATACACGTGCATCGGCGCGGCGGGGCATTCAGGCAGAAACGGGCGCAAAACTCCATCGTTTCGACGCGCGGCAGGGCCGAACACCCAAGATATTGCCTTGGCACAAGGCATGCGTGGCCGTGGGCATGAACACAAGCCCCCGCCAGTCATCCTTGGTCCCCTGCGTTGCAGCGGGACTCCTGTGTCTGCTTGGCTGCACTCCGCCCAAGGCCGCGCCACCAAGCGACGCACCGGCCACTGCCAGCATTACCTTCGCACCACTGCCCATGACCAAGAAGGTGCCTGTGTCGCCCAACGTCAACATTTCCGAAGAGCTGGTCTCGACGTGCCGACTGCGTTTCGACGACGTGGCCACGGCGCCCAAGTTCGAGTTCGACAAGAGCACCTTGGCAGCGGAAGACGCATCGGTGCTCGAACAGATTGCGCGCTGCGTGACCACCGGCCCGCTCACCGGCCGGTCCCTCGATCTGGTGGGCCGCACAGACCCGCGCGGCACCGGCGACTACAACATGGCACTCGGAGCCCGCCGGGCCAACAGCGTCGGTCAGGTCTTGCTGCTGCTCGGGGTGGAGAGCCGCAAGATGGACATCCAGACCCGCGGCGAGGGCGAAGCCACGGGCACCGATACAACGGGCTGGCAGCGCGATCGGCGCGTGGACGTGTTGCTTCGCTAGCGCGGTGCGGTGCGCCCCTTCAGATTGAGCGGAAGGGGCGCACCAGAACGACGCATCGTCGCGACGCGCAGGGTCTTGCCCGCAGTTAGACGCGCAGGAGCTTGAAGGCGTGGGTCCAGCTGTTCTTGCTGAGACCAGGGATGCACCACAGCATGCACAAGGGCTCGATGGCCCGGGCCGCTGCGGCGACGCCCATGTCGGCGGTCTCCCAACCGAACTGGTCGAGGATGCCCTTGACCTGGGCCTTGGCGGCCTCGTTGTTGCCGCAGATGAACATGGTGGGTGGCCCGCCGGGCAGCTTGGGGTTCACGAAGAACCCGTTGCCAACGCAGGAGAAGACCTTGACGAAGTTGGCGTCCGGGGCCTTCTTTTGCAGGCGCTCCATGAGCGACTCGTTGATGTCCGTGAAGAACCGCAAGACGCCGTGTTCTGGGGCAGCATCGGCAATCGGGTTGGTCGCGTCCATGATGGTCTTGCCCGCCAGGTTGCCGAGACCTGCTTGGTCGAGCACCTCTTCGGCGGCGCCGCCCTTGACCGCCAGCAAGACGGAGTCGCCCCACTTGGCAGCTTCGGCGAATGTGCCGATGTGTGCCTGGGCGCCGGCGCCGGCCTTCCAGCCCTCGAGCTTGCTGGGTTCCCGGCTGCCGCGCATGACCTGATGGCCGTGCTTGAGAAAGCCGTCGGCCAGCACCTGCCCCACCTGCCCCGAACCCAATACCGCAACCTTGCTCATGCTCTTTGCCTTTCGCGGGACGCGATTGTCCGCAGACGGGAAGCTACGGCCGAAGGGGCATCACATCCAGTTCATAGTGTACATACACACTATGCCGTCTGTTCATTCTGTGGCCCAGGCCGACCTCAATTTGCTCGTCGTGCTCGACGAGCTCTTGCGTTCCCGGAGCACCACCCTGGCCGCCCGGCGCCTCGGGCGCACACAGTCCGCCGTGAGCCATGCCCTGGGTCGGCTGCGGGCCACGTTCGATGACGCGCTGTTCGTCCGGGCGGGTTCGACCTTGCGACCCACGGCCGCGGCCGAGCGCATGCAGGCGCCCGTGCGTGATTTGCTGCTTCGGGCCGAAGGCATCTTGGAGCGCAGCAGCGGAGACTTTGCGCCCGCCAGCATCGAGCGCACATTCGTGCTGGCCGGCACGGACTACGCCGAGATGAGCTTGATGCCGAGGCTGCTGCCGGTGCTACGAAAACAGGCCCCTGGTGTCGACGTCGTCACCATGTTCTTGGGGGACGATGTCGAGCGGGCGGTGCAAGCGCGAGAAGTAGACCTGGCCTTTGGAAGCCGGTTTCGCGCCCTGTCGGGCATCATGCAGGAGCCCGTACGTCACGACGAGATGGTGCTCCTGCTTCGCAAAGGGCACCCCGCGCTCAAGAGCCGGCTCACGCCCAAGAGCTACGCGGCACTGGACCACGTCCTCGTCACTCCGCGGGGGCTACCGGGCAGCGCCGTCGATGCGGCGCTCGAACCGTTGGGACTCTCGCGCCGTGTCGTGCTGCGCATGCCGCACTTTGCATCGGCCGCAATGGTCGTCGCCAACACGGATCTCGTCGTCACGCTACCCCAGGGCTTCGCCCAGCTTGCCACCAAGGCGCACGGGCTGGTCATCCGAAAGGTGCCCTTCACCGTTCGCGGCTTCACCTTTTCGCTCGGGTACAGCACGACGTTCGAACACGACGCGGCGCACCGCTGGTTTCGCGCAGAGGTGCGAAAGGCGGGCGGCGGCCAATAGCTTGCCGCAGCGAGCAGCGCGATGACGGAGCGCTACTTGCGTTTGATGCGCAACGTGAGGCTCGCGGCTTTTTTGGCCTGGTCCAGGGAGAACTCGGGTTCGATGTCCGCGTTGCCAAGCTTCTGCTTGAGTCGCTCGATGTCGTCCAGCAGCACCTTTCGAGACACGGGTCTGCCTACCTGCGCGCGCAAGAGTTTGCGGAGCTGCGCTTCGGGCTCCGGCAGATCGCCCGCAAGGGAGATGCCCTTGAGCACGAACTGGGGACCTTCTTCGATGACGAACTCGACGGTGGCATTGCCCTGGATCACATCGATGCGCGGCGCTTTGGCGTTGCAGGACAACAGCCCCATGTCCATGCACGCCGCGGCCACCTTGGTGGCGGCCTCTTCGGTGCGCCGCCGACGAAGCGGCTCGCCAACGGCGAAGCCCAAGAGCGGCCGCAGGTCGGCTTCTTTGAGCACCTTGAGGCCCGTGAAGTTGATGCGCGACACCTTCACCTCGGGCCCCTCGGCAACGGTGATTTGCACATCGGCTTGGTCGCCATCGAGCTTGATCTCGTGTTGCACCTTGGCCTCGGGGTGGCTCTCTTCGTGGTAGGCCTCTTCGACGGCGGCGATGCCGGCGTGCAGGCGCGCCAAATCGAGCCGTCCCTTCTCGGACACGTCGAGCAGCTCGGCCACCCGGCGGTTGCTAAGGGCCCTGTTGCCGCGAATCTGCAGCGCACGGATCTCGGGCCGCAGCTTGACGGAATACACGACCACCACGCCTTGGGGGGCAGGCTCGGCGTAGGCGCGCACATCGGACACAAGATCGGTGCCGAACATGGCCTCGAGGTCCAGCGTGATCTTGGCTGCATCGAACCGCTCGCCTCGACGGCGTTGGGCCAGCCGCTCGAGCGTTGGGAACGCCCCCGGGGCAACGCCCAGGAGGCAAACGTCGGACACGTTGCGACCGGCCATGCGCTCCACGGCCGCATCATCCACAGACGGAGCGTCCGTGGCGTTGCGCTCGGCGCAGGACTTGGGCTGCCCGGCATCGGCCACCGCCGGAGCGGGCGCCGCCGCGGTCGGCGCAGGGGTGGCCGCGGGGCCACACGCAAAGACCACGGGCAAGACGCCGAGACAGGCAACGAGGCCAAGGCGCTTCATGGCAGCACCTCGACAAGCACCTTGGCGCGGAGCTCTTTGAGCGCCCGGGCGCGCTCTCGTTCGAGCTCTTGGGGTTGCCGCTTCTTGGGGTCGGGCACCAGGCGGAACACCCATCGTGCGTCCGTGAGTTGCCTTCGAAGCTCGTCGCGATAG
This sequence comes from Polyangiaceae bacterium, assembly GCA_044358965.1. Taxonomy (GTDB): domain Bacteria; phylum Myxococcota_A; class Polyangia; order Polyangiales; family Polyangiaceae; genus SXNL01. Next base: position 8,249 of record JBIKNA010000087.1, on the reverse strand, counting down.
TCGGCCTCGCTGAGCCCAATGCGCCGAGCCTCTTCGATGAGGTCTTTGGGCGAGGCGTGGGACTGACCGGCGATGGCCGAGATGGCCGCATCGATGTCGGCGTCGCTCACGACGATGCCGAGTTTCTTGGCGTCTTTGGCCAGGATGCGCTCGTCGACAATACGGTCGAGCATCTCGCGTTCGAGGGAGGCACGATTGTCCGGGTCCATGGGCTTGTCGCCAAAACGGATCATGTACGGGCGCAGGCGCCGTTGGACTTCGCTCCGAAAGACGGGGCTGCCTTGCACCACGATGAGCACCCGGTCGACGAGCACTGGGGTGTCGGCGGCACCGGCCACCGACGAGAGGGCCAGGGAGGCGATCACGAGCGCGACACCTGCGGTCTTCATGGGCTGGGACGGTAGCACGGCCTCCGCGACGTGACTTGACGTGACGCGCGAAGGCGAAGATGCGCGCGCCCCCGGGCGCTCGGCGATGTGCGTCCTTGGGCCCAACGCCAGGAACCAAGAGCCGGACCGGGCCACCAAGATTCGCTTCGCGAATTCGAACCTAGAGCCTAGAACGCGGGGGCATGCGCACCCGTGTTGTCCTTGTCGCTCTCGCCGTTGGGGCCTGTGCGCCCGCCGAGCAAACCACCCCGCCCCCGAAGCCGCCCGCTGCGCCGGCGCCGAGCGCGGTGGCCACCGTGGCCGTGCCCGCCACCCCGAAGGCGCCAAGCGACGACGATTTCTTGTACCTCGAAGAGATCACGAGCGACCGGTCCCTTGCGTTTGCGCGTGCGCACAACGCCGTGTCCGAAAAGACGCTGGGCGACCTCCCGAACTTTGTGTCGCTCGAGGCACGGCTCATGGCCATCTACGGCTCCCAAGAGCGCATCCCTTCCCCCAGCGTCATGCGCGACGACTCCGTGCGCAATTTCTGGACAGACAAGGAGCACCCCCGGGGCCTGTGGCGGCGGACCACCCTTTCCGATTACAAGCGACCGACCCCTCGCTGGGACACGATCCTCGACGTGGATGCGCTGGGCAAAGCCGAGCACGAGAGCTTCGTATTCCACGGCGCGACTTGCCTCTACCCGGCGAACACCCGATGTCTCGTGCGCTTGTCCAAGGGCGGCGGCGACGCCGAGGTGCTTCGGGAGTTCGATGTCACCAAGGGGCAGTTCGTGCCTGGGGGGTTCGTGGTGCCCGAAGCCAAGAGCATGGTCTCGTGGAAAGACCTGAACACGCTCTTTGTGGCCACGGACTTTGGCGCCGGAACGTTGACCCAGTCGGGTTACCCGCGGGTGGTCAAAGAGTGGCGTCGCGGCACCGCCTTGGCCGATGCCAAGACCGTCTTCGAGGTGGAGACTTCCGACATCGAGGCCTACTGCGAGCGAGACTTCGACCACGGGCACACGGTCGACACTTGCGTGCGCGCGCTGGACTTCGAGCGCACGGAACTGCACTTGATGCGCGCCGGCAAGCTGGTTCGCATCGACAAGCCACAAGACGCCGTCCCCCAGACTTGGGACGACGAGCTCCTGCTCAAGCTCCGCAGCGACTGGACCGTTGGTACCAAGCCCGTCACCTACAAGAAGGGCAGCCTCATTGCCATCAACCTGGAGTCGTTCCTACGTGGCGACCGTGCGTTCCAGGTGCTCTTCGAGCCGACGGCAACCTCGTCGCTCGCGGCTTACGTGGGCACCAAAACGCGCATGTTCCTGACGGTGCTCGACAACGTGAGCAACCAGCTGGTCATGCTGACGCGCAAGCCCGGCGACAAGAGCAGCTCGCGCTGGACGAGCAGCAGACTCGAGGAGCCTGCTCGGTCCATCCATGTGTCGGCCTTCGACGCAGATCGCAACGATGATCTCTGGCTGTGGCTCGAAGACTTTACGGTACCCGCGTCGCTGGCGCTGTTTCGTGCCAGCACTGGCAAGCGCGAGGTGCTGAAGCAGAACCCCAAGTTCTTCGACACGAGCAAGCTCGAGACGGCGCAGCACTTTGCCACCTCCAAAGACGGCACAAAGATCCCCTACTACGAGGTTCGCAGCAACGCCCGAACAGGCACCGCCCCCGCGCTCATCAGCGCCTACGGCGGCTTCGACATCTCGCTGACCCCGGCGTATCTGCCCCACGTGGGCGCCGGCTGGCTCGAGCGCGGCGGCGTGTTCGTGCAAGCCAACCTGCGCGGCGGCGGCGAGTATGGCCCGGCTTGGCACGAAGCCGCCATGAAGCACAACCGTCAGAAGGCCTACGACGACTTGGCCGCCGTCGCCGAAGATCTGGTGCGTCGCGGCGTCACGACGCACAAGGCCTTGGGCGTCATTGGCACCAGCAACGGAGGCCTGCTCACCAGCGTCATGCTCACCCAGCGCCCGGAGCTCTTCGGCGCCATCGTCAGCAAGGTGCCGCTCACGGACATGCGCCGGTATCACAAGCTCTTGGCTGGCGCGTCCTGGATGAGCGAGTACGGCGACCCCGACAACGCCGACGACTGGGCGGCGCTGTCCAAGTTCTCACCGTTTCAGAATGTCAGGCGCGATGCGGTCTATCCACCAGTGTTCGTGACCACATCCACCAAAGACGACCGCGTGCACCCGGGCCACGCCCGCAAGCTCGTGGCCAAGCTCGAAGCCCTGGGCCACACGCCGCTCTACTACGAGAACATCGAGGGCGGCCATGGCGGCGCCGCCGACATCACCCAGCGCGCCCACGTCGACGCCCTCGTGTACACCTTCCTTGGTTCCCGCCTGGGCCTATAGTCCGCAGTCCCTCCCCCCGTGCCCACGCCCAAAGTCGCCCTGTCTTCCCCGCGATGCGCCACCGTGCCCCGGCTGGTAACCTCTATCGCGCCGTGAGGAGCTCCAGCCCACCGTGTGAGCGGTGCACCAGCAAAGATAGCCCCGCAGGTCCCGTCGCGCGCCCGACCACGGCCGTGTAGTACCGCGCGGACACATCAAACGCCGGCAGCCGCACGAGGTGCGCGCTCTCCGACGGCTGGTTATCCACACCGATCACGAGCCCAGACTTGCCAAGGCGGTCGACGAAGGACACGACGGGCTGCACGCCGACGCTGGAGAGCGAGAGTCGATAACGCGTCGCCGCCGGGTCCGACGGCGCGAGCTCATCGCCCAGGGCCTTGCGGAAGCCCCCGGCCAGCGCGCTCGTGGGAGCGCTGTACACCGCCAGGCGCCCGCCCGCCCCGCCAGCCACCACGAGACGCGTGCCAACCACACGCGCGGCGACGCCCGCGAGCGCTGGGTGCGCAGTCTCGACGTCGCGAATGGCGAAATCCGCTGCACTGCGCGGGGACTCGCTGAGCGCCTCGTAGACCTGCACCGGGGCGATGGTGCTGCCATCGGGGTAGCGGCCTGGCCAGAGGCCATTGTTGCCGATGATCACTGGGCGATTGCCGATCAACACCAAGGCATGCTCCGCCCCCAGGTCCACCGGCAGCCGATAGGCGCGGGTATCGACGAGCACCTCGGTGCCGAAGTCCGCAAGCGTGTTCGGGGTACGCGTGTTGGCCACGAACAAGCGCAAGCCGCCGATGTCCGGCGCAAGCCAACGCCCGCGGCACACGCTGACGACGGGACGGTCGTCGCTGCGGAGCGCGAGATCGAAATTGCCCGACCATGCACCGAGGTCGACGCACACAGCCCCGGAAAGGGGAACGCGGCAATACGACACGCGCGTATCCGATGCCACGAGGAGCTGCGGCACATTGTCGGCGCCCACAGCGACACGGAGATCGCGCGCGGAGTCGATGCCCGGAGCCCGCAACAGCGACGTCTCGAAGGTGCCGTCTGCACGCTCGACACCGAGTTCGACGGGCAGCGTACCGTCGGCGAGACGCCGCGCGATCTGCGCAAAGACCCTGCGGCCATCGGCGCGGGTAACGAGCCGCACCTGCGAGCCATTGGCAAAAGGATACGAACCCGAGGGGACCTTGGTCTCGGTGACGACTCCGCCCACCTTGAGGTTCATGGTGACCGTCGTGCTGAGCCCCGCAGTGTTCTTCGCAGTGACCCGCACGGGCAAGAGCCCAGCGCGCCGGAACACTACCCGCGGAGTCAGCCCCGAGACCATCTGCGGAAAGGCGCTGTCACCGAAGTCCCAGCTCACGGTGGCCAAGTTGGTGCCGATAGCGCGCACCGTCGACGGAAATCCCATCACGGCATCCGTCGCCGTCAGGGACGTGATCCGCGGGGGCGAAAGTGACGGCGCTCCAGGAGTCAGTTCGAACTCCGAGGTCTCTAGTTGCTCGGGCTCCTCGCCCGTTGCAGTCACATCGGAACAGCCAACCAGGGCGAAAAGCGCCGTGGAAACAAGGCCGGCGCGCAGAACAGAGGGCTTCATGGGCGCGTAAACTAGTGCCCCGGGGCCGATGGCGCATGTCACCCGAAGGGGGACAGGGTTGTCCTGGGACTGTCACCCAAACGGGTGAAGGAGGCCCAACGGGCCCACGCGCGTGTCGAGTCAGCCGCTCAATCCTGGATGCTGACTTCGCATTGGCGAATCGTGATGTTACCCAGGTCTACGGAGCGAGTGCACGTGTCGCCCATCGAGCAGTCTGCGTTGCTGACGCAGACCCGGGAGAAGCACGGCATGTTCTGGCACTGAGTGCCGCCCCCGGTGAAGCAACAGAAGTTGCCTCCGGTACAGTCCACGGACTGATCGCATGCAACGCGCCCGGCATTGGGTAACGGGCATAGCGCCGCGACGTCGACGCACGACGCGGGGTTTCCACCGCCGCCGGCGCAACACACTTGTCCGGGCACTCCGCAGTTGCTGTTGCCGCAGCCAACGAGCCCCGGCGTTCCGCCGTCGAGGCTGCCGCTGTCGCTCCCGCCATCCGAAGCCGCGTCGCCGCCATCCGAAGCGGCGCCGTCACTGACCGATCCTCCATCGCCCGTAGAGCTGTCGCCGCCCGAGTCTTGCGATGCACCGTCGAGCGCGGCGCCGTCGGTGCCCGCTTCCGATGCGGCGTCCGTCATGGTGCCTGTGTCCGATGTGAGTGCACCGTCGCCGGGTGCACCGTCGACAAGCGTGCCCCCATCGGGCGCAACACTTAGCCCGGGGTCGCCCGGCGGCAAACACGATCGGGGCGGCAGGCACTGCGACGAGTCTTCGATGCGCACCGGGACACACTGCCCACTGCTGGCGCACGTCGAACGAGGATCACAAGCGACGCCGATGCAGCGCTCGTACATTACGATGGGCAGCTCGAGCATCGAGCCGACGAGGTACCGAAGCTCTCGTCGCTGGATGATGCACCCGGCCCACCGGTCGTCTGGCGTGCACTGCCCCACGGGCTTGGACACGCCGAGCACAACTCGAAACGCCGCAACGGCGGACTTGTCTCCGGGAGGCTGCGCGACAATGGATCCAAGAGCCCCGGCGTCGCACTGGAAGCTGTCGGTGACCGGCGGAGCGTTCTCCGTTTCGCCCGGCTTGCCTGCAGCAATGGCGACCCCCTGGACCCGATCGCATGGGACGTTGGTCGACAAGACCAGGCGCACGCCCGTTGCGGACTGGCAGGCGGCAATTGCCCCGGCAACAGCCCCCACAGACATGATCCAGCGCACCCAGCGAGCCATGGTGCAAAGTGTATCAGACAGAAAAGCGCAACGGTGCGGCCGGGGGCGTTCCGTCGGACGAGGCGCAAAGCCCCGCCGCCCGGGTCAGTGCGGGTACTTTCGGTCGAAGAAGCCTTCCATGGCGGCCAGCAGCGCGGCCACGTCGCCATGCTCGGGCACCGAAATACGGCAGATCTGCACATTGTCCCGCTTCTGGGCGTTCTTGACCTCGGCAGACAGCGCCCCCTGCGTCGACTCTTCGGGGTTGATGACATAGAAGTGGTCCGGCTTGCCTCCGCCGGTGCTTTGACCGTAGCTAACCCGGCTCTTGACCAAGCTCGGAGCGTGCTCCAGCAGATAGGCCACGAACTCGTCGACCAAGTCGGCGTGCGTGGTGGGGGCGGCCGGCAGGTAGAACGAGAGCAGTCCGCTGCCCAGCCCCTCGGCCACCTGCTCTCGGGAGATGGCGTAGAGAACGATCTCGTGCCCTCGCGAACGCAGCGCGGCCCGCAGCCCCTCGGCGAGAAGAATGGTAAGCGCGCTGATGGTTTTCATGCGTGGGGCCAAATCTTGTAGCCCCTGGGCCAAGTCCCAGAGCTGCGGCGGCCGGGCAAAGGAGTCCGCGTCGCGCCCGAGCACGCGAGCCCGGTCTACGATGCGCTGTGCAAGCGCGTTGGACGAACAGGCCACCACGCCAAGTGTGGACTTGCCCTTGGTGAAGTACTTGGACCCGCTCTTGACCAGAATGAAGGGCCAGTCGCGCGCAAAGGCTTTGGCGAAGATGGGGAACATGGGCGCGAGGGTGGTGTCCACCAGCACGGGCACCTGATGCCCGTGCCGCGCAGCATGATCTCGCAGCGCAGACATGAGCGCTTCGAAGTCGTGCGCCTGAAGCTCGGGGTTCGTGGGCGTCTCGAGGAACACGCAGGCAGGTGATGCACCAAGCGCGGCCAGGCCAGCGATGACGCGCTGGACCATGGTGATCGGGCGCCCCTCGGCGTCTTGCCCCAGCACCGCAAGGGGCGCCGGCGTGAGCGTGCACGCGCGGGGCAAGATCTCGCTGATGAGCTGCCCGGTGCCGCCATAGCCGTTCTGGGCGTAAAACATGGTGGTAGGCGCGGGCCCCAGCACATCGGCCACAGCGGCAAAGATCGCGGTCTCGGCCGCGAGACCCGTACAGAAGTACAGCGCCGAGGTCACCTCGGGGAAGTGCGCGCGCAGCGCTGTGGTGCACGTGGCGTCGTCGCTCTCGGGCAGCACCTTGTGCGGCACATTGGCAACTCGTTCGAGTTCGTATCGCGCATCGGCGGCCAGCAACGCCGACACCGTGCGCTTGCGGATGAGCTGGATGTTCTTGGGGACGATGCGCGCGGTGTCCCGCAGGAGCAAGACGCCACCGCGGCCGGTGTGCAGTGCGAAACACACGGCATCGGCCCGCAGCGTGCCGACGTCGCCAGCAAACGGCTCGCCCGTGACCAGCACCGTCAAGATGTCTGCCGCGGGCTCCGGCAGGTCGCCCGTCCAATGCTCGTGCAGGGTGACGCCCTGCTGGCGAAGCGCGGACTTCCTTTCGTCGGACACCGGCAACGCGCCCTGCGCGTAGACGCGCACGGGGAGCGTGCGGCCCGGCGCTTCGATGACAGAGAGCCAAGGTTTGGTCGTGGATGCAAACGAGAAGCACCGCGCAGCCTTGGTGTGCGACTGCACGTACAACTCGTAGACCGTAGACAGGGGCTGCCCCAGGCGCGCGTAGTCGAAGGGCAGCCCGCAGGCGGCCAGGCGCTCGCGAATTTGCGCGGGCTCCAAGATGCCGTCGGCCCAAATCTGCCCGATGGCCAGCTCGAAGCGACCGGCAAACCCCTCGTCGGAGTCGAAGCGCATCAGGTCGTAGGTCGTTGCCCGGGTGTCCCAGTCATCGGGCAGCGCGCCTTCGGTCAATAGGCGAGGCAGGGTCTGCTGGAGCTGCGTGGCGAACGAGGGGCCGAGCACGATGCGGCCACCTTGGGCTTGGATCGAAGAAGCCGGTGTCATGACGACGCGAGCCTAGCACTAGACCGATTGGCATTCCTTCGGGAGTGAGTTCGGCCGGGTGTCAAAGGAGAGCGCACCGAGAAGGCACGCTTGCCTTCGGGTACGCCAAAGGGCGAAGGCAAGAGCGAACACGCCCGTGGACGGAGCCCTCGCGCAGGTGCTCACGATCGGTTGAAGCGCCCAGGGCCACGCGGGTCTTGGGGCTACGCGAGCGGAACGCGCGACTTGGCGGGTGCTTCTGCGGCACGTTTGTGCGGACTGAAGACCGCCGGGATCAGGTCCGGAGGATCGCGCGCAGACACCGGTTTGTCTGCGCCAGGTACCCCGCGCCAAATATCGCCACGTGGACCAAGAGAAAGTACAGCTGATACAGCTCCACGCGCTCTTCGTGGCCGGGCAGCAGAGGGAAGGCCTCCTCGTAGGCGGCGAAGGTGCGACTCGGAAAGCCGCCGAAGAGGCGCATCATCGCGAGGTCCAGTTCGCGCGAGCCACCCGAAACCGCGGGGTCAAAGACGCAAGGCCGGCCCTCACCGTCGGCGCACGCGTTTCCCGACCAGAGATCACCGTGAAGGCGCGATGGTGGTTCGGCGTCGCCGACGAGCGCCTCCATACGCGCCGCCACCCGGTCGACAAGGCGGCGCGTGTCGGCGTCGAG
>JBIKNA010000430.1:0-6258 GCA_044358965.1 Polyangiaceae bacterium | reverse complement strand
CCTTGAGCGTCATGAGTTCGCCGCCACGGGCCGGCGGCTCTTCGAGTTCGAGCTGCGCCGTATGCATGGGCTCGAGGGCGCCCCCCATGCGTTTGCGCGAGCGACGCGCCCCGCGCGCCAGCGAAGATACGAGCCCCCGAGACTCCGAGAGCCACGTGGCTACAACGTCGGACTCCCGGTAGGTCACGGCGCGCAACAGGAACGCGTTCGTAACGATGATCTCTCGCACGCTAGCTTCGTGCCCCGTGGCCTGGAACGCGCGGCAGGGTCGCTCTTGTTCGTGAGCTCGGTGCCCTGCGCTCAGGCCAAGGCACGAGATGGCTCTTCCGCGGGCGACGGATCACGCCGCTAGCCAGCGCAACTTGACGCGTGCGAGGAGGCCGATTGGGACAGCTCGATGGGCATGTCGCGTCCGCGTGGCTTGAGCACAATGGACAGCGCCAGCGTAAAGAGGATGAGCAGCAGCACGACGGCGATGGCGATGCCGAAACGCCGTCCGGAGCCCTCGCGGGCACCTCCGGGGGGCAAGGGTGCAGGTGCCGCGATGGCTGTGGCTCGACGACGCCCGGCGACGTACCGGGCGAGCACGTCGTCGGCAGAGAGGCCTACGGACTTGGCGTAGGACTTGAGGAAGCCGCGGGCGAAGACCTCGCCGGGCAAGTCATCGAAGTGGTCGCGTTCGATGGCCTCGATGCTGGCGACGGGAATGCGCGTCACCCGGGAGACCTCGGCAACGCTCATGCGCTTGGCCTCGCGCTGGCGCCGCAGCGTGTCGCCCAACGAGCTCGGGGGGGCGGACGCCGAAGACGACGGCGGCGGGAAGCTGCTGGTGGCCCGCGCGGTCATGACTTGCCTCCGGGCCCGAGAGACGCGAGGGACTGCACGCACGCCTTGCCCGTCGGGGTTTTGTCGGACAGCGAAACGCACTTTTCGAAGTCTTTGCGCGCGTCGTCGGCGCGCCCCAGGCGCATGCGCACGCGGGCGCGGTTGTCCCAGGCGACTTGCAGTGACTGGCACTTGGGATCATCGACGGCGAGGGCGTCGGACAGGGACTTGTCGGCTTGGGCGAAGTCGCCCTTCTTCTCAAAGGCGACGCCGAGGCGGTAGTGTCCGACGCAGAAGCGCGGGTCGGTGATGGCGTTCTTGAGCGACTGGATGCCGCGGTCGATATCGCCGCCTTGCACCTGGGCCCAGCCAAAGTTGCCCCAGGCCAAGTGCGCGTCGCGGTAGGCCGGATCGCGCGTCAGGGGCTCGAGCACGCCTTCGGCCTCTTTGAACCGCTTTTCGAGGATGAGGATCTGCCCGAGCAGGTTGCGGGCATCACGGAGCTTTTCGTTCTGCTTGAGGGCCTGCCGCGCGTATTTCTCGGCTTCGACCAACTTGCAATCTGGGGACAGGAGTTCGCGGTCGCCGTCGCAGAAGGCCAGATGGATGATGGAGGCGAGATAAAGGGCCCGCTCGTTGTCGGGGTTCATCTCGAGGGCGCGCTGCACGTGGTCGAGCGCAGCCCGCGTTCGACCGTGGCTGAACTCGTCGAGGGCCAGATCGTGCTCCGCGTCGCTTTGCCGCTCCGGGTCTTTGACCGCGGGGCCGTTGGTCTTGCCGGGCCCACAAGCGACAGCCGCTCCAAGGGAGGCCGCGAGGGCGAGGGCAATGCCCCAAGTGGCTGGGCGTGACCGGTACTTCATCATGGACTGCGGGGCGCCACTGGACCTTTGCCGCATCGGGCGTTCAGTCCAGAAGCGGCTCGGAAGGTAACCCGCGGCAACATGCCCCGTCAACCCACAATAAATCTAGTACTTTTGAGTACTTAAGATTCTTGCGGGGCAACCGGCACGTCGCCGCGAAGCTCTTCTTTGGAGCCAAGGAGCACATAAAGCCGACGCAGTGCGTCAAGATCCGGTAGCTCGATGCGCTCGCCGACGATGCGCACGTAGCCTTGCTCACGCAGACGCTGGACCGAGACCTTCACGGCGTCAACGTCGAGCCCCACGCGCACGGACAGGTCGACCGGGCTGAGCTTGAGTTCTGCCGCGTCCGGCGCAGGCCCCGCGAGCTTGAGCAGGGCACCCACAATTTTGGACTGGGTGTCCTTGAGCATCAGCAGCTCCACCTGGTCCTCGGCGTCACGCACCCTTCGCACCAACTGTTCGACGATTTGCGTGGTGAGGTGCGGCGCCCGAATCATGAGGCTGCGAAACCCGGCGGCATCGAACGCCAGCGCAATGCCATCGGTCAACGCAATGGCCGTGCTGGTGCGCGGCATGTCGTCGATGAGGGCCGCCTCGCCAAAGAGCATCCCGGCGCCGAGCACGCTCATGCTGCGATCGCTCATGCGGACACGCTTGAGAAGCCGCACACGCCCCTCGCGGAGCAAAAACGCCTCGGTGGCCGGTTCACCCTCGCGAAAGAGAACCTCGCCGGCGGCGAAGGCCCGACCGAAGCGGTCCAGCAGCGGCGCATCGCCTTCGAGCTCGTGCGGATCCAGGTGCGTGTCGCGGTAGTTCATGGCGATACCGTTGCCCGAGGGCAAAGAGAGGCTATCACGGCCGCCGGCGCTTGGGGCGACGGCCTGGACCCGATGCCCCAAGGGCCCTACGGCAATGACCTGTCGAACGGCGCGCCCTTCACGCGCCCCACCCCAGGGTCGCGGGGCAGCGCCGGAACGCCCTAGGCCTTGGTGGCGGCAATCACCACGTGCGGGTACGGAAGGACGTCGGGCACGCGGACCATGCGCACGCGGAACCCGAGCTCCGTGAGCATCTGCGCCCAGTCGCGGTGGTGGCGATAGGCAAGCGGCTCGTCCCACCCAACCATCACGCGGTCGAGCAGCTCGGTGAAGCGGAGTCCGAACGCGGGCTCCGTGGTGATGTCCTTGATGATGAGCGTACCCCGCGGGGCGAGCAAATCCCGCAGACGCACGAGCAGCGCGCGCTGATCGTCTTCGGGGATGTGGTGCATGACGTCGAGCACGTAGGCCGCGTCGAAGGGCCCCTTGACCCGCACGTCACGGGCGTCGGCGGCGATGAACTCATGGCGGTCGAGCTTGAGCTGGGACGCGACGCGCTTGGCCATCTGGATGCGCCGGGCGTCGGGATCAATGCCAGTGATGTTTCGTCCGGGCTGCGTCTGCCCAAAATACGCTGCGAAAAGGCCAAAACCGCATCCGATATCGAGAATGCGGCCCGAATCCGGAAGCAGCAGGTCCATGACGGACAGCAGCTTGGGCCGAAGGATGGAGAAGCGAATGTTGGCGTAGGCCCGCTCGACTGGCGGCAGCGCGCGCGCAATGTTGGCAACGGCGGCGCGTCCGTACACCTCGGGGGCAAAGAACTCTGCCGGCGGTCGCACCGAAGAAGGTCGGGTGAGTAGACGAAGAATCCCTTTGCTGCTGGCCGCCTGCTTGCGCACGATGCCGCGGGTTCTACGCCGGCACCGCGGCCTGCGCCATGCCGATTTGCGGGCGGCGGGCCCCATGGCCCCACAATGGTCCTAAAGATCGGCCACTTAGGGGCTAGACGACGAGCCGTCGAGCTTGGGGCTGGAGGGCGCCGCGACTTTGGCTTTCTTGCGGAAGCGCATGTTGAGCAGCTCCACCACCAGTGAGAACGCCATGGCCGTGTAAATCGTTGCCTTGCTGATGTGCTGACCGAGCCCCTCGGCCACCAGCATGGCGCCGATCATGATCAAGAACGAGAGCGCCAGGATCTTCATGCTCGGGTGTTCGTTGACGAACTCTCCGATGCGCCCCGCGAACAGCAGCATGACGCCGACGGCGAACAGCATGGCGACGATCATGATCTCTACCGCGTCGACCATGCCCACGGCGGTGATCACGGAATCGAGTGAGAAGACCACGTCGAGGACGATGATCTGGACCAGGGTAAGAAAGAAGGACCTCCCCTTCCCCTTCCCCTCGTCGCTGCCGTGAGTCTCCACCTTGTCGTAGATCTCATGGGTGCTCTTGCCGATAAGGAAGATGCCGCCGACCAGGAGAATCAGATCGCGTCCAGTGATGGGCCGAGCGCCAAGATGAATGAGCGGCGTCGTTAGCTTCATCACCCACGAAATGGCCAGCAAGAGACCGATGCGAAACACCAGCGCCAGTGTGAGGCCGATGCGGCGAGCCCGGTCGCGGTCGGGTTGCTCCAGTTTACCCGTGAGAATCGACACAAAGACCACGTTGTCGATGCCCAGCACGATCTCCATGGCGGAGAGGCTGACGAGGCTAAGTGCGTTGTCGACGGTGATGAATTCGCTGAGCGACATGTTCCAGGGACTCGAGGGCTAGTAGGACGAACGAGGTACCCGACCGTTACATGCCGCCATCGACGGGGGGCGCACCGTACTTGGGACCCGCGCCACCGGCGTCGTCGGGACCGCCGTCGTCATCCGCGGCATCTGCCCCAGCATCGGCCGGTACCGCGCCATACAGCGCAGCCACGGAACCGTCATCGGCGGAGGCGGCGTCGCTCTGCGCGTCGACCCCCGCGTCGTCGGGGACGTACGGCGCGCCGTAAAGGGGCGTCGACGAGGTGCACCCCACGGCCAAGCTGGCGCCAAGGGCCATGGCCACGGCGCGGCTCGCTCGAGCGACCAGGACTGGGGCGGGCATCGTCGCTGCGACGGCACCGCCACAGAACGGACACGCAGCATCCGCGCTGCGAACGTGGCGGCCACAGGCGGAGCATGGTGCGAGGGGGCGATACATGACGAACAGTATAGGTTGGAACCCTCGCCGGGGGCCACCCTGCAGAACCGGGCCGGGACCGCTCGGGACCGCCTTGACCTTGCGCCCGGCACGCGGCGAGCTAAGGAGAGGCCTCGCGCAGGCTGGCTGCGCCCGGAGTTTTGGAACACATGCGCTTTGGCTGGTTTCTGGGTGGTGCGACGGCCGCAACGTTTGCCTTCATGGGTTGCAGCGATGATCCTGCGACAAACGGCGACGTCTCGAGCTCCTCGAGCGGAGGAAGCTCCAGCTCTTCCTCGGGAAGCGGAGAGATCGCCCAAACGTCTTCGTCGGGCAAGCCGTCCTCGTCGAGCTCTTCGTCCGGCGGCAAATCCAGCAGCAGCAGTTCTTCGGGCGGCAGTAGCAGCTCCTCGGGTGGAAAGACCGATGGCGGCGCGGGCACCGATGGCGGCACGGGCACCGATGGCGGCACGGGCACCGATGGCGGCGCAAGTGGCGTGACCACCATCAAGAGTGGCGAGGTCTACCTGGTCGGCACCACCAAAGACGGGCAGATCGTGTTCACCACCGCGGCCAACAACAACAAGCGGCAGGTCGAGGCGGCGCCGGTCAACGGCGGCGCATCCACGGTCATCGCCAGCGTCGACGACGACGCCGACGTCATCGTCGCGGGCAATGCCGTGCTGTACTGGACGGACGTCGATCCCAACGCCGTCATCGGTACGGTCAACGTGTGGACCAAAGCCGCTGGCGCCAAGGTCAACGTCGCCACAAATTCCATTCCGGGCTACGGCGATGCCTCCGAGGACGGGTCGAAGATCATGTTCTCGTTCAACTCGCCGGGAGACACCGCGGACTTTGCGATCACGTCCCCGGGCGCTCCGCAGGCCGTGGCCAGCGCCACCACCGGCATCATTCCCAACGTCAACGTGGTCGCACAGACCTGCGCCGCGAGCTTTGGCTTCGTTGCCAAGGCGTTCGTTTCGGTGCACTGCCCCGGCAACGGCCAAGGCCTCACCAAGGCGAGCTTGGTGTACCTACCCGACGCGGCCAGCCCGACCCCAGTCACCCTCATCGACGGTACGCCCACGGCCAACTCCCTCAAGCCCGGCTTCACCGTAAACAAGTCCGGTACGCGCGTCGCTGTCATCGGCATCACCAGCAGCCAGCTCCGCGTGGTCACGCTCGCCGGCGGGGCCACGGCCACCATCGAGAACAACGTTGGCTACGCGTTCCTGAACGATGACGCCAGCAAGGTCATCTACCGCAAGACCGACAACTCACTTTGGAGCGCGGCCTCCGTCAACAACAGCACCCCGGCCGCAACCCCTGCGGGCGCCACCAACCTGGTGGCCGCAGGCGGCATCGCCGGCGTGCTCGACGTTTCGCCCAACAGCGCGTACGCGGTGTTTCGAAAGCTGGCCCCCGTGGGCGCCGCCGACAACTTCCCTCGCTCAGACCTGAACCTCATCGACACGACCACCGCGGCCCAAGCCGGCACGGCACTTGTTGCCACGGCCACCGGCGGCGTTGCTGGCTTCACCGACACCAGCAGCCACGTGCTCTAC
>JBIKNA010000429.1:0-6268 GCA_044358965.1 Polyangiaceae bacterium | reverse complement strand
GTAGTACGCCGCGCCCACCACGAAGGTCGTCATGAACAGACCGGCCACCACGATGGCGCCGCGGTCGTCGTGGTGCAGTGAGGGTTGCCTTTGGTTCATGGGTAGTCGTAGTTGGCGCCCTGGTAGGGGTACCGCGCGGTGGCTTGCATGTGCTTTTTGCCCGATGTGCCGCACACGAAGCGTCCGATGGGAATCCGGCACGGAGCCTCGAACGTGACCGTGACCTCTACCTCGTCGCCTTCGTGCAGTTCTTCCCGCGCGAAGGACAGCTCGAAGTCTGGATGAGGCGCAGACACGCCAAGCGACGCGCGCACCACGTTTTCCACCATGACACGGCGCTGCCCCGTCAGCGCACCAACCTGCGCACTGCCGAAATGGCGCGGATCGTCCGCGGCGACGACGGCGGCAGACCGTGCCGCGTTGTGCGCAGCGTGGCGCGTATTGAGCGCCGCGGCTTCGAGCGCGGCCACCTGGGTGATGCCCCCAAAGAAGAACAAGACCACCGGAAGGGCGACGAGGGTCTCGACGATGGTGCCGCCGCGCTGGGCAGCCTTGCCACGCGATGTGTGCCTCATGGCACCGGGCTCGCGATGGCGGACTGCGCGCGCTGGAACTCACCATAGAGTTCTCCGCCGGCGTACGCGAGCGCCCCCCCCGTGGGGATCCCCACCACGGCGAGCACCACCAGGTACTCGACGACGGAGGCGCCGCGCCAGCGCCTGCGGCAGGAAAGGCTTCGTTTTGCAGCTTTTGCATTCATGGTGTTCACCACGAGATCAGCGCGTGCGGGCCGAAGAACACCGCAGTCACCGTGCCGGCAAAGAACGCAGGGCCAAGGCGCAGCGTCTCCTGGGCGAACACGCGGGCTTTGGCCACCTCGGACACGGGGCCCCGCCGGATGCGCAGGACCGTCATGACCAGCGCACGGAACTGCCCGCGAAGCGCGGCACGGGCCACGGCGAAGAGGCTCGCGAAGATGAGCCCCAGGGCCAGGGCGTTGAACCCCACAAAGGGACCAAGCAGCGCGCCCGAGGCGGCAAGCAGCTTGACGTCACCGCCGCCGAGTTCGCCTCGCACGAAGAGCGCTAGCGGAACCAGGCTGGTGCACAGGAGGCCGAGTCCGCAGGCGCCCAGCGCGGCGATGCCAGCGCTGGCGCCCTGAGACAGGTATGCCACCGAGAACGCGAGCGCCGGAGCCAAAGCCAACGCGCCCATGGTGAGCCGGTTGGGAATGCGGCCGGTGCGGACATCTGTCACGGCCGCCGTGCCCGCGAGCGCGATGGCCGCACCTCCGAGGAGAACGCTCGCGGTGTTCATCGATCAGCGACCTCCGTGGGCGAGGCCACCGACGAGACCGCCGAGATCGTTGGACTTGCCCTCGGTGGCGTTGCCCACGGTGTTCATGGCGGCGACGCCAGCCGTGAGGACCATGGCGAGGACGACGACCTTGCCGATGACGCCCTCACCGCGGGTGTCGGAGCCGAGCTTGCGAGCGATGTTCTTGATCTGGTTCATGGTGTTCTCTCCTGTTGTCTGTTCGTTTGCGTTGACCAATGTTTCGAGCCAAATTCAGCGACTGCGGCCGCCACTCGCCAGGCCGCCAATGTGGCCACCCAGCTCTTGGGACTTGTTGTCCTGGGCGTTGCCCACGGTGTTCATCGCCGCGGCGCCCGCGGTGAGGACCATGGCCAAGACGACGACCTTGCCGATCACCCCTTCGCCGCGCGCGTCATCGATCAGACGCGCAAGGCAGTCTGTTGCCGTGCTCATGCTTGCTCTCCTTTTGGTTGTGGGAACGTGGTTCAGAAAGCTTGCGGCCCGCGTGGCCGCGCGAACACGCGCAGCACGGGCTTGTCCACCGTGAAGTCCTGATCCATGACGAAGCTCTCGTCGCGATCAGTGACCAGAAACGTCGCCGTGGGGTTCCGCGGACGGAGATCCGGCCGGCGCGACGTGTCGAGCGACAGCTCCATGCGCTGATGCGCGGCCACCTCGAAGCTCAGAACGGCCAGGCCTGTGTCGTCCAGATGACCCACCTCGTGGCCGAGGTGCCGGACCGGACTGCCCGGTGCTTTGGGGGCGCGCACCGAGACCGTCACCTGCCTCCGCACCGGACGGCAGCGGGCCGACAGCGCAAGCGGCGCGCTGGCGCGCACGAAAGGGAAGATGCGCACTTGTGTCTCGGCGTCGCCCCATCGCTCGGTGCCTTCGGGGCAGCGCGTTGCAACGTGCACCAGATCGCCCGCGCGGCCCTGCACCACGAAGGAGAACGAACCATCGGCGCCAGTCGCGCCCAGCTCGGCACCGTCTTGGGACACTTTGAGTCCGGCGATGGCCGCACCGGACGGGTCTTGGGCCATCACCCGCACGCCCTGGGCATAGACCTTCGGCACCGCGCACGCGGGGACGAGGCCCAAGAGCATGCTGAGTGCGAGGAGCGTGGGCTGGTTGGAGAAGGTCTTCATGGTGTCCTTGGCGAACACCGTGTTGACACAGGCGGCTCGTGGCGAGTCTCAGTGGGGGCGAGCGATTTCTCTATTTGCGCGCATTCTGGCGAAATTCACGGCTCTTCGGGGGCCGCCTCGGAGTCGAAGTAGCGCGCGACGGTGCTGCCGAGCTCACTTTTCACGAGCGCCAGCATGGACTCGGGGCTCGCGGAGTTTGGGCCTGCGGCATCGGCGAATGACTTGTACGTGAGCTGTACGATGCGGCTCCGCGCCTTTGCCAGCCACCGGGCAGCCGTGGCGCGGCTCACGTTGCAGGCCTCGCCCACCTGCTCGATAGAGAGACCACTCAGGTAGTGCAGCTTGAGCACGTTGCGCTCTTCGCGCGACAGTACGGCCATGGTGGCGTCGAAGGCCTGGGTGAACTCGGCGGAGAAGCGCTTCTTCAGCAGGACGACCTCGGGATCAAGGTCTTTGGCTGCCTGTTGGCCGGCCTTGGCGGTGTCGAGCCGGTCGATGGTCTTGCCACGCAGCATGTTCTTGGCGACGCGGGTGGCGGTCACGCGCACGAAGGCACCGAGGGCTCCTCGGCCATTGTAGAGCGCAAGTTTCGGCACCTCGTCGGGCTCGGCCAGCAGCAGCTTGCGCGAGAGTTCCTGCCGCACGTCGTCGACGAATGCCGGGCGGGCGTCAATTTGCCCGACGTAGGAGGCGACCTGGCCCAGATACGCGTCGGCGAAGGCGCGACTTGCACCGGCGACCCCGAACACGCAAGCACACGCCAGGTAGAAGTCCGCTCCGTGCACCTTTCCAAGGGCGGCGAGCACGTCCCCTTCGCCCTTGGTGACGGTGCCCAAGTGCCGCGCGAAGGCCTCTTGACCGAGCGCCAGCGCAGGCCAGCTGGCCTGCCCCTCGGCATAGAGATCCGACAGACACTGCGCAATGGCGCCCTGGTCGGCATCTGCGGCGTGCGGCACGGAGGCTAGGAACACATCGAGCATGCGCTCGAACAAAGGTAGCTTCTTTCCACGGAACCCTCCACCATCGTGAGACCCTGTGGAGGGGCCCGTGTCATCCCAGAATGAGATGTGGAGCAGTGCTTCGAACGTTCTTGTCGGTGCCCATTCGTCGATCAGGCCCCCAACCCATCGCAGGCCATTGCATCAGAGGTCCACAAGGCAAGACCGTAAGGAGTCGATGAGATGACGCATCTTTTCCGCATTGGCCTCGTGGCAGCACTGGGCGTGTTGGTCGCATGCAAGCAGCGCGAGGCCCCCACCCCCGAGCCGCGGCCGGTCCCCAGCGCCGCGCACGCCCCCGGGGCTTCCGAGGCCCCCAGGCCCAACCCGGCGCCCCTTGCACTTGCGCCCAGCACCACGGCATCAGCCGCCCCCTCCAACGCGCCGGCGGCTATCGAAGCGGCCGAAGACGCCGATGCACTCGACGCGAAGATCAAGGCCAGCCCAAAGGCGTGGACCGGCAAGACCGTGCGGGCCCGCGGCCTGTACTTCAACACCGAGGGCTTCGCCGGCACCCCCATGCTGCACTTCAAGGGGGCCAGCCGGAAGGCCGAGTACACCTGCGTCGGCAAAGAAGGGACCGACATGGGTGACTTCAAGGACTGGGCCCCCATCGTGGTCGAGGGCAAGGTCCTCAATGGCTCGTTGTTCTTGAACCCCTGCAAGGTCGTGTCCAAGTAATCGCGCAAAAACGCGCGCTCGCAGTGAGACTCTTGGCCGCATCGCTGTTTCAAACAGCACCGTGCGAAACAAGAAAACGCTCCCGGCCCTTGCAGGTCTCCTCGTCCCCGCCGTTCTAGCCGCCGTCGCCAACGGTTGCGCGGATGCCCCCCAAACACCGGAGCGTGCCCTCGCGGCGCTGGGCGAGGACAAGGGCGTCGAGGTCACCGTGGCGCTCCGGGATGCAGCCATCGAGTTGATCGGCGCGCGATCCATCGAGCTCGAGGAACACGAGCCCCTCGAGTCCCGCGACGAGTCTCCGCAGTTTGCGCCCCTCGCGTACCGCTTCCAAGGCGCAACCACTTTGCTCCAAGGCACAGTGCCCGATCCGCGCGTCGTTCGCGCCGAGAGCATCGATCATGATCACGGGCACAGCGCGCTGAGTCGCGCCACCTACGGGGAGATCGCCCTCCGACTGCCCTCACGCCAAGGCGTGCTCACCCTCACGGAGCCGGCGGGCCGCACCTATACGGTCGATCTGTCCACGGGCAATGTGCTCGCGCCCAAGTCTGCAGGCAGCGTTGCGCTTCGGGGCATCGACGTCGGCGGTGGCAGACCCTCCGGTACCGGCCCCATCTATGCAGAGCCTGTGACCATCCGGGCAGCGAACACGTGCGAGGGCACCGTGGGCGTCCTGTTCGTACCCGAGGGCTACACAAGGTCGGAGTTCGGCGAGTTCCACGCGCAGGTCGAATCCATGGTCACGTCGATGATGTCAGACTATCCAGACATGGCTGAGCTCGCCCGGCACTTCGCGTTCCACTATCTGGACATCGCGTCCAACCAGTCCGGCATCAGCGAGCCCGGAGCCATCAAGGACACCGCCTTTGGCCTGGAGTACGAGGCCAACGCGAGTGATCCTGCCAACCGCATGGTCAACCTGACGGCGCGCCGCACGACGGCGGCCAGCATCGCCGTGTTGCGCGGACGCACCCAAACGCGTTCGGAGATTTTGGTCATCGTCCCGAACATCACCCAAGGCCGCTCCAACGCGAGCCCCAACACACGCGAGATCCGTCTCGTACCCAATGCCTCGGCGGCAGTGACGCTGGCGCACGAGATTGGCCACGCCCTGCCGTGGCTGGCAGACGAATACGTTGATCCGCAGAACCCGCAGTGGTGCGACCTCGCGACGGCGGGCGCCCGCCCCAACACCACGAAGGACGCGGCGAACCCCAAATGGAGTTCGTTCTTCACCGGGGCGCCCGTCGAGGGCGCCGAGTATTGCAATGCCGGCGTGTTTCGGCCGGCGGAGCAATGCCTGATGAAGGACTACACGACCAACCGATTCTGCCCGGTGTGCCGCAAAGCCTTCGACGACAACTTCGCCTCGCGCAGGGTAAGCGCGGGCCGTTGGCCCTCGTGTTGGGGATACCGCTCCGACGCAGGCGCCGCGGATGCCCGCGCCACGGAGACAGGCTCGGGCAGCAGCAGCAGCAGTTCGGGAGGCATCGCGGACGCGGGCGCGGCCGATGCAAAGACCGACGCTGCACTGCAGCCATGCAACAACCGGCCGAAGGGAGCGTGCGGCGCCGGGAACATCTGCGCATGGACGGGTGAAGGTTACTGCTGCCGCCCAGAGATTGCGCTCACACGGCGTTGCTCCGGAGACAAGGAGTGCGGAGGCGGCCAGGTCTGCACCGCGACCCGCGTGGGCGATGCGCTCACCTGCGCGCCGTCGGGCCGTGCACAATGCATTGATTGAGCGCCGCGTCGCCCACAGCGCGGTGCGCGACAGGTCCGCCGATTCGTAGGTCCACGACAAATGGCGCAAAAGAGCGAAGCCGTCCCTGGCGCGGTTCTGCGGAATGCCGAAACCCGGCACAACCAAGTAATCTGGGCGCCATGACCACCAAAGCCGTCGCCTTGGTATGCCCGTACTGCGGAGCGCCGCTTCCGCGCACACAAGAAGGCGCAACGCAGCTCACGTGCGTGTATTGCCGCTCTACGTCGCGCCTCCAAGGGGTCACCGCCGTGCGCCACACGCAAGGAACCATCCAGATCGACGAGGTGCCGGGGAACCCCGAGCTCGCACGAAGCACCATCGAAGCGTTCCAGGCGGCGCGGCAAGCCGGAGCTTCACCG
>JBIKNA010000428.1:0-6278 GCA_044358965.1 Polyangiaceae bacterium | reverse complement strand
AAGCAGTCGCACGGCGGGCACCTGCGCCGCGCGCCGGACGTCTTCGGGGGCAAGGCTGCCCAGGGGCAGCGGCGTTGCGCACCGCAAGAGCGCGGGTTCATCGGGGAGCATCTCTGCGAGCAGCTCGCGCCGCGCCCGAAGCGGTACCCCACGGGTGTCGAGAGCACCCAGGCCGAGCAAGTCCGACACCACCAGTTGTACCGGGTGGCTGTAGGCGATGTGACTGGTGCCTTCGGCATTGGCCAATGCCCGCAGTCGCTCGCCCAGCAGGCGTGGCATGTGCTCGCTGCTGGTGCCTTCGCCGGCCACAATTTCGCCCTCGAAGCACAGCCGCGGCGAGGGAAACAAGCGCAGCGCATGCACCAGCTCGGGGTAGTACTCCGCGATGTCGCCGCGATCGTGGGCACCGTCGTGCTGTCGCAGCTCCACGGCGTCGTCGGTCTTGATGGCCAGCACCCTGACGCCTCCGAGCACACAGTCGAACAGCAGATCGTCGCGCCGTGGCTGCGGGCCGCGCTCGGGCGCCGCCACGCGAAACGAGGGCTCTTGCGCGGGCTCCGCCCCGTGGGCCCTTGCTGCGGCTTCCCAGGTTGCTCCCAGCGTGTCACGGCGCGAAAGATCCGCCAGGCGTAGTCCCGTCAGCACCGAGCGTGCTTCTGTGGGGACCAAGGGACGCGCCGCAGCGTTCTTCTTGCGGAGCAGGAGCCATTCGTTGCCATTGCCGGCCTTGATGCGCACGAGGGCGAAGCGCCCGCGAACCCGGTAGCCCCGGAGCTCCAGGTCCAGCTTGCCCAACTTGATGCCGTCTTTGGCGCCCGGGGCCAAGAAGTGCACGAGCCCCCGATCCCAGACGATCATGGGGCCCGCGCCATAGTTTCCGTCGGGAATGTGCGCTTCGAAGTCCAAATACTCGAGTGGGTGATTCTCGGTGTGCACCGCAAGGTGCTTGTCTTCTGGGCGCTCGGGGATGCCCCGGGGGACGGCGAAGCTCATCAGCGAGCCGTCGTGCTCGAGGCGCAGATCGCAGTGCAGCCGGGATGCGTCGTGCAGGTGGATGACGAAAGCGTGAGCGCTCGCTTGCGCATCGTGCGCAGCCTGTTCCGTTTCGCCAGCGAAGGGTTCGTTGGTTGTGTTGGGCTCGCGCTTGTCCCAGTAGTCCGCGAGCGCCGGGTCTGCAGGTGCACCGGTGCCCTTCGGTGCGGTGGCCTCCACGGTCTTTTGGGTCTTCGGGCGGGCCATGTGCTCCTTGCTCGATAGCTCAATTTGCGCGACCCCGGGACGGGCAAAAATGGGCCAAATTTTCGGCGATCTGTGCGGATTTTGCCTCGCTGCCGCGTACGGGACACCACACCGCGGGCGCGCAGCAGTGCGAACGAAGCTTCGCGTCCGGGCGCGTTAGTTCATTGATATTGCGAAGAACCCGTTTTCAAAGCCTTTCGGCACGCCGCTTGCTAACTGGGTTGGGTATGCGCCCTGATTCCCAGCACCGCCTTCCGGCCGCCGTTCGCATCGAGACCCGCGAGAGCAAGCTCGCCCGCGAGTCCGAGCGGCCCGCGCCCCGGTCGGACCGAATGAGCAAGCCGCGCCGCGGCCCCGAAGACGAGCTTCCGTTCACCGATTGATGCCCGTGCGCGCGACCAAGTACACCGTGTAGCGTCCCAGCTGCTCTTTGGTTGCGGGGGTCGCGTATCGCTCCTTGAGCTCGTCTTCGACCATCTGGATGGTCTCCCTCGAGGTCTCGGGGTCGAACACGTAGGCAAAGCGCTCGGCACCGTGCCACGCGAAGCGATACGGCGCGTAGCGATCCTCGGAGGCGTTGCGCGGAACCACGAGCACCTCTTCGCGCCACAAGAACGTGAGCCGGTACGACACCCAGTAGTCGGCCATGGCCACGCGGATGCCGCGCGACACAAGGGCGTCGCGGAGCGCCAGCTCCTCGGTTGCGGCGATGCGCACAGGCACCGGGCCTCGCACCATGGGCCCAAAGGACATCCAGCCCCCAAGGCCCGCCGCGCCCAGAGGCAACGCTAGGGCTGGCACAAGCAACTTGCGCGGCAACCGCTGGACGACCGGGGCCAACGCGAGGGCGAAAAATGGCGTCAACGCCGCCAGGTACCGCATGGCAAAGCGGTCGAAGATCATGACCGAGGTGGCAAAGGCGCCCAGCGTCGCGAGCCAACCGAGCGCACCCGTGGCTCCCAATCGCCGCGCCGGTGCAGGGGTGCTTCGGCTCGTGGCCAACACGGCTCCGGCAACCACCAGGCCCACGGCGATGGCCGCTCCGGCTGCTTGCAGCACGGCGACGACGGTGGGCGCCGCCCAGGGCTCGTAGCCCGCGGGTCCCGCGCGGAACGCCTTGGCGCCAAGCGCCCACGGCAGGCACTCGCGAAAGAGAAGATCCAAGTTGTGACCGACCACCTGCGTCGTGGCCCGCAGGGTGCCGAGGGGCACCGCTGCCTGCGCCCGTAGCGGCCACAACGGCGCCATGCCCACCAGGCCGAACGCGCCGAACACCACCGCGCCTTGCCCGGGCCGCGGCCCCGCGCGCAGTTGCAAGAGGGTATACGTGCATGTTGCAGGCAGAAACAACACGGCGTAAGGGTCCGCGTAGCAGGCAAAGCCGGCGAGGGTGCCGCCCAGCATCAGCCACCAGAGCCGGTGCGCCCCTCGATCTGCACGGCTGACGGCGAACATGGCCGCGATGGCCAAGGTGATGCTGGCCTGCCGGGGCGGGTACAGGGCGAAGCTGTGGACCGACGCCGTGGTGAACACCATGGGCAGCGTCCCCAGAAACGCCCGGGCCCAGCTCAGGCCTCGGCGCAGCGCTCCGTAAAGCAGCAGCGTGGCGACGACGTGGAGCGACAGGGCCGACAGCATGAGTGCTCTCGGTGTCGGGCCAAGCACCGCGAAGAAGGCCGCCGCCACGAGCGCGTCGGTGCTTGTCTGGTAGGTGCTGCCCCAGAGCAGCATTTGCACTTCCCCCTGCAGCGCGTGCATGGCCTGCAGCCCAACCACGGCGGCGTCGGCGTTGGTGCCGTCGGCGTTCCACAGCGCCGGCGCGCGAAACGCGAACGAAAGCACCACGAGCAGGAGCATCGGGATCACACGCTTTCCGCTCACCTCGGGTACTATACCCACCCATGACGATGTCCGGCTTCGCGAATCTGCCCAAAGCAGGCGACATCGTTGCCGGCAAGTACCGCGTCGAGCGCATGCTTGGGGCCGGCGGCATGGGCATCGTGCTCGGCGTGGTCGACCTGTCCCTGGGGCGTCCGGTGGCGCTCAAGCTGCTGTCCCGCACGCAAGTCCACAAGCCCGACGCGTTGGCCCGTTTCGAACGCGAGGCGCGGGCGGCTGCGGCGCTCGAGACCGAGCACGTGGCCCGGGTACTCGACGTGGGCGTTCTCGAATCTGGCGACCGCTACATCGCCATGGAGTGGCTGCGGGGCCAAGACTTGGGGCAGCTGCTGCAAACCCACGGACCGCTGCCCATGGCCCTCGCGGCAGACCACTTGCTCGAGGCCTGCGTGGCTCTTGCCGAGGCCCACGCCCGCGGCATCGTGCACCGCGACCTCAAGCCGCAGAACCTCTTCGTGGTCGAGCGGCCCGACGGCAGTCCCATCGTCAAGGTGTTGGACTTTGGCATCTCCAAGATGGAAGAGCCTGGGGAGACCAAGCTCACCAGCACGGACATGGCGCTTGGCACGCCGCTCTACATGTCGCCAGAGCAGGTGCGCAGCCTCAAGTACGTCGATCACCGGTCCGATGTATGGGCGCTCGGGGCCATCTTGTTCGAGCTGCTCGCGGGCCGCCCGGCATGGCCTGCGCCGTCGGCATCTGCGGTGTGCGCCGCCATCGTTGCGGACCCGACGCCGTCGGTTCGGCAGTACCGCGCAGATCTGCCCGAGGCCATCGACCGCATCATTTTCACATGCATGCAGAAGGACCCGGCACAAAGGTTCCCCACGGTGGCCGATCTTGCCCGGGCCCTTGCTCCCTATGCCTCGCAGCGGGGCCAGAGCGCCTCCGTGCGTGCATCGGCGGTCGAGCAGCGCGCGTCCGGCCGATCCTTGCCCCCGATTGACACGGGGCCCATCGCGCACGCCCCCACGGTGAGCCATCCGAGCCTGGCCACAGGCAACAAACCCCAGTCTTCCAAGGCTCCGCTCATCGCGGGCCTCGCGTTCTTGCTTGTCCTTGTCGCCGGGGCCGCGTCCGCCGCTCTTGTTGTCGTCTGGAAGTTGCGTGCGCAGCAGATCGTGCCGGTGGTCTCGTCGGCCTCGGCCTCCGCGTCAGTCCCGGTGCTGGCGTCGCCGCCCGTGACCTCGTCGGCGGCCCCCAGCGTCGATACAGCCGTCGATGCCAGTGCCCCGGACCCGGTGGCCTCGGTGGTGCCCCGGGGGCCGAGCTCGAGCCGCGACGCTGGCGCCAAAGACGCTGGTACCAAAGACGCTGGTGCCAAAGACGCCGGTCAGGCCAACGCCGACGATACTCTGCGACGCGAACAGTGTGAGCATCATCGCGTGTTCTTGGACATGGCGCTGCGGTCCAACAATCCCGCGGGCAGCAACGGCGCGCTAAACACTTGCCAAGCTGCTTGGGGGGCGGTGTGCATCAGGGGACTGAACCGCCAGCTCACGGGTTGCGAAGTCTCGCTGTGCGAGAGGGCTTGCGAGTGCATCAAGGCGCGGAGCTCTCACCCCACGTGCGACATGCGCATGCTCAAGCAGTAGCGTCGTCGGGCTCGCTCAAGATTGCGCGCTCCACTTCGGCGTAGTCCACGGCCACGTCGAGCCGCGCCAGCACCGAGTAAAAGCCGAACTGCAACCGGTTCATGAAGAGCATCTCTTTGGGCATGGTGAAAAACTGCTCTTGCGGCAAGTCCTTGGCCACGACGGCCATGCCCTTCATGCCCTCTACCAAGTTGGCCGCATACGATCGCGTGATGCGATAGGGCGCGTTGAACAGCGGCGCAAAACACTCGCGTGTGTACTCGACCGCCATGTCGGCCAAGGGGCCCGGCTTGGCGCCGATCATCTGCTTGAGGTGAATGGCGAAGCTCTCGTTGTCGCCGTCGATGGCTGCGCGATGCATGGCCCGGGCATGCTGCTTGCGCTCCTTGGGAATGCTCTGCACGCAGCCGTAGTCGAGAAACGTCACCGCGCCATCGGGGTGGAAGATGTAGTTGCCGGGGTGAGGGTCGGCGTTGAACATGCCCAACACCAGGTTGCCCTTGAACACGAAACGCCAGAGGGTGCGGGCCCAGGCCTCGCGCTCGTTCTCGGGCAATGCGCAGATCTCGTCGAAGGTCATGCCCGTGACCAGCTCGGTGCTGAGAACGGACCGCGAACACCGCGATGGAATGAGCCGCGGAACGCGAATCAACGGATCGCCCCGGTGGAGTTCGGCGAACGCGGTCACGCGCTGGGCCTCGAGCTCGTAGTCGAGCTCCTCGCGGAAGCGCGCTTTGATGGTCTCGAGCAAGGCTTTGGAGTCGAAGCGCTTGCCCCCCATGGTGCCCACCACTGTCTCGAGCAACCCAGCGTTGGACAGGTCGCTCTCCACGGCGTCGCGGATGCCCGTGTGCTGCACCTTGACGGCCACTTGTGTGCCATCGGGCATGGTGGCGCGGTGGACCTGCCCAATGGATGCGCTGGCAAACGGCGTCTCGTCGAAGCTTTGGAACAGTTCGCCCAAAGGGGCCCCAAGCTCATCTTCGAGCAACGCCCGCACGCGATCGGGCGGCGACACGGGGGCCTGCGAGCGCAGCACCGAGAGCGATTTTTCGAAGGCTGGCCTGTGGTCTTCGGGCACCACGCCGTCGACATAACTGGCCATCTGACCAACCTTGGCCGCGAGGCCCCGCAGGCTGCCCAGGACCCGCGCGGCGTCTTCGGCGGCGGCATCGGCGCGGTTCTTGGACAGGGCGTTGGCCCCGGCCCGAACGCCCAGGGCTGCAAGGTGGGCGAGGCGTCCGAGCCTGCCGGTGGGAAGCTTGATGGTCAATGAAGGTGTCTCGGGGGGCGAGGTTGCAGATGGGCCGGCAGAATCGCGCCCGCGAATGTACCAAGGCCCGTCCGACTCGTGGTAATAGCGTGGGGCTCGTGGATTCGTCGTCAAGCTCCGCACTCGAGCGTTTTTTTTCGCTCATTCGCCGGGACCTCGGCGCCAAAGACGTGCGCGTCGTGGCCAGCGCCGAAGAAGCGCCCCAGTCCAGCCACACCCTTTTTGCCACACTGCCCGACGAGCGCGTGGTCGTCATTGTGCTGCCCGAGGCC
>JBIKNA010000427.1:0-6281 GCA_044358965.1 Polyangiaceae bacterium | reverse complement strand
ACCTGGCATCTGAGGGTGCGAATTCGGCAAAACGGCCCTTCGTTTCGCCCCAGCCAAAGGTTCCCCATGCGCTTCGCCCTGTTGTTTGCCCCCGTGTTCGTCGCCGCCCTCGCCCTTGGCGGTTGTGCCTCCGAGGTGTCCGGCGAAGACGTCGACAGCTCCGAGTCCGAGCTCGGCCAAAAGCTCAGCCCCGCCGAGCTGGCCAGCACCAAGGCCGCGCTCCGCAAGCTGTGCAACGACAACATGCGCCGCAGCGACAACTTCGCCCAGGTGCGCACGCAGGCGGACCCGCTGGTGGCCAAGCTGGCCCGGCACTTCGGCACGCGTACGGCCGCCCAGAAGCTCCCGCTCGTCAAGGGCGCCTGGCGTCAGCTCTGGAGCGACTACCCGTACCCCATGAACGGGTTCAACAAGATGGACCCGGCGCAGGTGTACCAAGTGGTCACGCCCGACGGCTACTATTACAACATCGGCGACTCGACCTCGTTCTTCGTGTTCGGCACCACGGGCATCCTCCGCGGCAAGTACGCCCAAGACGGTTCGCGGTTGCGCATCGAATTCACCGACGTTGGATTCCGCCTCGGGCGTTTGCAGCGCGGCACCAACCTCTACAACATGGCCACGTCCATCGAGGCCGGTGACATCGGGTACTTCGGCATCCCCGGCGGCGGCGAAGCCCCCAACGGTCCCATTGGCATCAAGGGCACCCTCGAGACGCTCTACGTCGACGGCGACTTGCGCGTCGAGCGCGGCACCCAAGACGCCTTCCTCGACGAAGAGGGCCAAGTGTCCCGCGAGGGCATCGGCGCCAAGCTGTTCATCCTCGACCGCGTGACGGTTCCGGCCAAGTAAGCGAGGCCAGCGGGATGCCCGGGCCGTGGTACCGTTTGGACCATGGCCCGCATCCAACGCTCGCTGCCCATCGCGCCCAAAGCACCGCCCGCCAAGCGCAGCTTGCCGCTGGCCGACGCCCGGGAAAAAGACTCCCGATTCCGGCCCATCTATGCGGTCTGGGAGATCACGCTCAAGTGTGATCTGGCCTGCAACCATTGTGGCTCCCGCGCAGGGCACGCTCGACCCGACGAGCTGAGCACCGAAGAGTGCTTGGATCTCGTCCGGCAAATGAAAGAGCTCGATGTTCGCGAGGTGACGCTCATCGGCGGCGAAGCGTACCTGCGCGACGACTGGACCATCATCGCCAAGGCCGTGCGCGAAGCCGGCATCTTGTGCAGCATCACCAGCGGCGGCCGCGGCTTCACCAAAGAGCGTGCCCGCGCCGCCAAAGACGCCGGAATCCAGGCCGTCAGCATCTCGGTCGATGGTCTCGAAGAGACCCACGACACGCTGCGCGGCGTGAAAGGCAGCTTCAAGTCGGCGCTCGAGGCCATCGCCAACCTGCAAGAGGTGGGCATGCGCGTCACGGCCAACACCCAGATTGGCCGCCTCAGCCTCGGCGAGATCGAGCAGACCTTCGACATGTTGGTCGAAAAGGGCATCAAGGCCTGGCAGGTGCAGCTCACCGTGGCCATGGGCCGCGCTGCAGACCAGCCGCAGCTTTTGCTCGAGCCGTACCAGGTGCTCGAGGTCATGCCCATGCTCGGCCGCATCAAGAAGAAGGCCGAGGCTGCCAAAGTCGTCCTCTGGCCCGGCAACAACATTGGATACTTTGGCCCCTACGAGAGCGTGCTGCGCGGCACGTTTCCCCGCGGCCACATGGCATCGTGCGGTGCCGGTCGCTCTACCCTTGGCATCGAGGCCAACGGCGACATCAAGGGTTGCCCCAGCTTGCCCACGGCAGACTACGTGGGCGGCAACTTGCGCGATTACCCGCTCAAAGAGATCTGGGAGCGCGCGCCGGCGCTGCGCTTTACGCGGGACCGCACCGTCGAAGACGGTCTGTGGGGCTACTGCCGCGACTGCTACTACGCCGACACCTGTCGCTCGGGTTGCTCGTGGACCTCACACGTCTTGTTTGGTCGCCCAGGCAACAACCCGTTCTGCCACCATCGTGCGCTCGAACTGCTGCGCGAGGGCAAGCGCGAGCGCGTCATCATGGTCGAGAAGGCGCCGGGCCTTCCGTTCGACCAGGGCAAGTACGAAATTGTCCTCGAAGACTGGCCCGCCGACGAACTGCCCAAGTACCAAGCGCTGGCGCAGGCCCAACCCTAGGGGTGTCGCCGCGTCAGTCTTTGACGTCGGGGACTGGGGTGCCGTTTCGGCAGACGATGCTGGTGCGCTGATCGAAGTCGGCCAAGTTGCCGAGCACCAGGCTCACGTACAGATCGTTGCTCGAGGTGAGCGAGCCGGCCTTGTACTCGCGCCACAGCCCGTAGACGTGCGCCGTTCGGCCCGGTGCGGTCTCGTAGTAGATCTCCATTTGGTAGTCTTGGCTGAACGCCGCGTTGTCGCCGCCCGAAGTGAACTTGGCAGGCGCGGTGAGGTACGTGCGCGCGAGCAGCAGGCCCCCGCCGTTGGGTGCAGCGTTGGGCAAGAACCGTGAGCCGCCGAGCAGTTCGGCGTCGTAGGCGTACGAGCCAACTTTGGCGCTGTATGCCGTCTTCCACGTCATGGTCGGAGTCTTGCGCGCGAAGTAATCGGCGGCGCTCGACTGGAACGTTCGGGCGTACTTCTCGTAGAGCTTGGGGTACAGCTCCGTTTGGTTGCGCGCCACCACCAACCGCTCGACCTTCTCGAGGGGGCAGTCAATCTCCGAGAGCAGCAGCAAGCCTTGCACGGCGCTGGCGTCGCGGGCCTGGAACCCGATGCTCGCGAGGTCTTCGCTGGTGATCTGCCCCACCTTGCCTTGCAGCGGGATGCCGCCGGTGCGCTGGACGATGCCCGGCAGCTTGGCCGCGGCGGCCTTGAGCTCTTCGGGCGTTCCGGCTTCGTACTTGGCGAAGAAACCACGAAGCGACGTGGTCATCTCGTCGGTGGCGTTGGCCGCCTCGTCGCTAGACAGCGAGTCGAGGGTGCCGAAGTCGCAGGCGCTGAGGCCGAGCGTGCCGACTGTGGCCATTGCGCGCAGCCAAACCATGAGTGGACGCGGGAAGCTCATTGACGCGCCGAGTGACTAGCATTCCCCAGGCACGCGGGCTAGAAGCGCGCGTGATGGACGGCAAGGTCATCGCAGCGTGCGCCCTCGCGGGCCTGATGCTCCCGGCGGCGGCACGCGCACAAGCCCCCGAGCCCGCTCCGGCCTCGGCCGTGCCCGCGCCGGCTCCGGCCCCCGCAAGCAGCGAGCCCAGCAAGCCCGAGCCCAGCAAGCCCAGTCCCGACGAGGCGCCCAAGCCTGTTGCTGCGCCAGCCCCCCCGCCTGCCAGCGCCGACGAACCCACGCGTTGCGAAATGCCGCCGTGGCGCTTTGGCGCAACCCTCGGGGTTGTGTCGCTCCCTCGGTTCCTTAGCCTCGAGTTCTTGGCGCGCTATCGCTCGCACTGGGCATTCGGCGCCATGGTCGAATACCTGCCTCCCGGTATTGCCAAGTTTGGCGATGTCACCACGCTTTCGTGGCTGCAGGCCGGCGCCAACGCCCGGTACTTCTTCACCAAGTCTCTCTTTGCTGGCGCTGGTCTTGGCTATCAATTTTCGCGCGCCGACTCCGAGAAGTTTGGCAGCGAGGTCGACTACGTCACCAGCGGCCTGTTTTTGGCGCCTCGCGTTGGCGTGCTGCACACCTTCGGCAACGGGCTCACCATTGGCGGCGATCTGGGCGCGACCATCCCGCTGTTTCCCGGCGAACGCGAGATCTCCGATGGCCAAACCGACGCCAACGGCCGCAAGGTCTCCAAGACCTTTGGTCAGTTCGTCATGCCGTTCGTGAGCCTGTTCCGCATCGGCTACTTCTTCTAGGTCTCTGTCCGGGGCGCGCCTCCGGGGGCCCGCTTCCAATACTGGCGCGCTCGGTCACTGGGGCGGCTGGCGCCACCTTGGGCGATGAGTAGACTCCCGGCCGTGTTGCGCTCCCTCAAGTGGTCGTCTTTGCTCGCGGTTCTCTGTGCCCTTGGGCCCGCTTGCCGCACCGACCCCGAGGTCGACGGCGCGCAGGCGTCGTTTGATCTGCAGACCGCGAGTGCAACGGAAGGGCACTTCTTCGACTTTCCGTTCCCCTCGGATGCCAGGCTGCGGGCCGACGGAACGCCGGACCTTGCGCTGTACCCAAGCAACAACATCCGGGTGGTGCAGGGGTTCCTGAAAGGCGCTCAAGAGCGCAAAGGCTTCCCCGTGGTTCCCGTGGGCTACTTTCGCTTCGACCGCCCGGTGGCGCCCGCAGATGTCGAGACCGTGGTGCCGGGCAACAAGGCGCAGTCGCTGCTGCTCATCGACGTGGACGAGCGCTCGCCGGAGCGCGGCCGGTTGTTCCCCGTCGTGGCGGCCACGCCGGGCGAAGACCCATACATGCCGCCCAACACACTGCAGATGGCCGCGCGCCCCGGCGTCGTATTGCATGCAAAGCGCACGTATGCCTTCGTGGTCATGCGGGCCTACAAAGATGCGCAGGGGCAGCTTCTACGCGCGCCAGAGTCGCTGACGCGTCTGCTCCAGGGCAACGGTGCCGGGCTGCCGCGGGGCGAAGAATTGGCCAAGCTCTACGCGCCATTGGCCTCGGCCTTGCGCGTGGCAGACGTGCCTGTGGGGGGCGTGGCTGCTGCCACGGTGTTCACCACCGGCGACGTGGTGCAAGACAACGCCGATCTGACCGAGCGCCTGCGTGCGGTCTACAAGGTCGACATTACCGGGGCCGCCCAAGAGCCGGACCCGAACAACCTGTTCCCCGCGTTTTGTCACGTCACGGCCAGCGTCCGCTTCCCTCAGTTTCAAAAGGGGGCGCCGCCGTTTTCGTCCGAGGGCCTGTTTGCCTTTGGCCCCGACGGCCTGCCACAAAAGACCCGCGACGAAGACGCCGTGGTGTCCATCTCGATCCCCAAGGTGCCCATGCCCGAGGGCGGCTATCCGCTCGTCGTGTACTTTCATGGGTCCGGCGGCGTGGCCCGTGAGCACGTCGATGGTGGCGACAAGGGGGTCCAAGATCCAGCGTCGCGCTGGCCCTCGGCGGCGTTGGCCCCCAAGGGCTTTGCCATGGCCGGGTCGGCGTTGCCGGTGAGTCCCGATCGCGTGCCCGGAGCGGGGGCCTTCGACTATCTGCCCATTGCGAACCCCATCGCCATGCGCGACATCTTTCGCCAAGGCATCATCGAGCAGCGCCTGTTCATCGATGCCCTCGAGCGCCTGCGCATTCCCAAAGAGGCACTTGCGGGCTGCACCGGTGCCACGTTGCCGGCCTCGGAGCCCGCGTTCCGAGTCTCGCTCAAGCCGCTGAGCGTGCAAGGCCAGTCCATGGGTGGCATGTACACCAATCTGATCTCGGCCATCGAGCCGCGCATCGGCGCCGCGGTGCCCACGGGCGCCGGCGGCTATTGGATGTACTTCATCTTGCGCACCAAGCGCGTGGGCGGCGAGCCGTTCTTGCGCGTGCTCTTTGGCACCGATCAACCGCTCACGTTCATGCACCCGGCGCTGCACCTTGGGCAGATGGCCTTCGAGCCCATCGACCCTATGGTGAGCATGCCCCGGCTCTCCAAGGAACCCCTGGCCGGGCATGCGCCCCGGCACCTGCTGCAGCCCGTGGGCATCAACGACTCGTTCTTCCCCGAGCCCATCTACGACGCCATGACCTTGGCCTATGGGCACCCGCGCGTGGGGGACGAGGTGTGGCCGTCCATGCGTGCGGCGCAAGGGTTGCTGGGCATCGACGCGCCCGTTGGCTACCCCGTCAGCAACAACCTCAAGGCCGAAGACGGTCGGGCATACACGGGCGCGGTCATCCAGTTTGCGGCGCCAAACTTCGATGGGCACGGTGTGTACCGACGCGTGCCAACCTTGCAGCACCAGTTCTCGTGTTTTCACGCCGCGTTTCGCAAGACGGGCGTGGGCACGATCCCGGCGCCGGCCAGCTTCGACGCGCCCTGCCCCTAAGGACCTGTCTCCGTAGGCTCTAATGCACCGAGCGTACTGCGACCCTGCGCGTTGCGCCGGCAGGGACCGTCCTGGCGCCGCCTGAACTTCGCGCCCAGGGCACTCGAAAGCCGGCGAGCGTGAGCCCCTCGTTGTTCTAAGATGCTCGCCGTGAAGCCCTTCAAGCAAACTCTTGTTGCCCTGGCGTTGTCTGTGGTTGCCACGGGCTGTGCCAGCTTGCCGGCACCGCCCAACGCCAAAGGCCCCGAGGGCGCAACGCGGTACTACGACGCCGTCAACTGGGATGCCGCCGGCGCCGAGGCCACCCG
>JBIKNA010000425.1:0-6285 GCA_044358965.1 Polyangiaceae bacterium | reverse complement strand
GACGGCCCTGGCAAGCTGACCATTGTCGTCGGTGTCGCCCACGGCGTACACCACGTACCAATCGCTGGTGGGCGCCGGGAAATTGATTGCCTGGTTGTTGAGGGTAGCCCCAGACACAGCGACGTTCGGTGCGCCCGCCGTGGTCGCGTAACCAAACATCACGGGCCCGTCTACGTGCACCGGCAACGTGCCAAAAGGCATCTGTGCACCGGGCGTGAGGGGGTTCGGCACCGCGTTGACCGGACATGCGGGGTTCCAGCCCCACTTCTTGCCGCCGTAACCTGACACCGCCCGCTTCTGCGGGCAGAAGTCTCCTTCGGCCGGGGTGGTGTTGCCGTGAACGTGTGCGTATGAGCCCGTCTCAGCCTTGTACGACTCTTGGGCCATGCGGATGGACCCGATGACCTGCTTGGGCTCGGCCGTGCGTGAGCTGGTGATGATGCGCCGGTAGCCCACTACCCCGAGCACCGCCAGCACGCCGACGATGGCCACCACGATCATGAGCTCCACTAGCGTAAAGCCCGAATATGGCTTCTTCATGGGCGACAACAGCTCCCTTCAGCACGGCAGACACCAAGCCCAACAATGAAGCAAGGCGCCCACCCGAAGGGTAGACGCCTCGCCGAACCGGAACGCTAGCTGACGATCACTCCTCGGCCTCGAAGACGTTGATCTGGGTGAAGGTCACCGGCTTCTTGGAACCGGGCTCGATCTGGCCGCCCGTTGTGAAGACCGATTGAATCGTGTCGGCGTCGAGGTCGCCCGTCGCCTCGGATAGCCAACCGTCCGCGCCGACGGCCGGAACCACGTTCGCCACGCCCGGAACCGCACGCGCGCCACCGGCCGCGTAGCCGTAGATGTAGTACTGCGGCTGGGTCATTTCGAACTTGAGGCACTTCCAACCAAAGCGCGTCGCGCGCGTGGTGCCGACGTTGGAACCCGTGGTGTAGTCTTTGCCCGCCGTGGGATCCGGCTGGTACTTCTTGTTCTGCACGCTGCCGATCGCGGCGGGCACGGCCGCAGCGGTGCCGCAGAGTTCGTGCGTTGCTGCCTGACCCGTGCTGCCGATCGGGGCAATTTCCGCGGTGTTGTTCTCTTCTTCGTAACCGGCCACGGCCCGCTCGTTGATCTTGCCGATGGTGTTCGTGGCCTCAGCGCTCTTCGCGTTGGCCAGGTACTTGCTCACGCCGAAGATGGCGAGCACGGCCAAGATGCCGACGATCGCGACAACGATCATGAGTTCGATGAGAGTAAAGCCGCGGTTCTTGCGAAGCTTCTTGATCATTGTCTTATCCCTTTCGGTGGGTCGAAAAAACGTCTTGCAGCGGGCGCTGCGGTCAGCCGCGCCATCCGCGCCGCATTGGGACGGAATGCAACGCGTGTGCCGGCGCTACTTCGTGGGTAAGTGCATGATGCATGGTCGTACGTGGCGAGCGAACTGACAATTTAGGTCACTCGCGGGGCCTCGGACTGCCGCCGAACGTCGTGCCACAGATACATAAACGTCGGAATCGATGGGTGAATTCAGCGCATTGTGGGACCGATGCGTGCACCTAACGACGAGGTGGGTGGCGTTGGGCCGACGACGGCATCGGTGTGGCTTTTTGCCGGGACCAGCTGCGGGGCGATGGTGTACAGTTCCCGCCCACGTGAAGGCGCACGCACAGCGAGGACTTACCATCGCGGAATTGCTCGTGTTCCTCGGCCTCGCGGGGCTCCTGAGCGCAATGGGCATGTACGGCCTTTCGCTTTACTTGCGTCGCACCAAAACGGCCGAGGCCGTTGGGTCGGTGCGCACCATGGCAAAGGCCGCCGCCGACTACTACGACGCCTCCGACGCCACGCAACCAGCGGGAACCGAGCCCACGGCGGCCAAGGCCATGCGCCACTTCCCCGCGTCGTCGCGCGCAAGCGTGCCCGCCGAAATGGTGGATGTCCGAGGCAAGCAGTTCCAGAGCAACGCGGCCGACTGGAGCGTGTCCCCCTGGAGGGACATGCGCTTCTCGATGCCGCAACCGCAGTATTACGCCTACTCCTTCCGCGCCGAGGGCGTGGGAGCCACGGCAAGCGCCACGGCCATCGCTCAGGGCGACCTCGACGCCGACACCGACGAGTCTCGCTTCACCCTCGACATCAAGCCCGATGCCGAATCCAACGCCAAGGTGGCCGCGGAGATTGTCCGCGAGCGGGGCGACGAGTAAGGGCGCATGGCCAGCCAAGGCACCTTTCGGTCGCGGGTGACCGCCGTCGAGGCTGCCGTGGGCGTCTCCCTCATCGGCACACTGCTCGCCGTTGCTGTTCCAGCCTTCAGCCGGAACCTCGAGACCTCCTACTCCGCCGAAGTCACGGGGGGACTCGCTCGTATCCACCAAGGGGTGCGCCGTCATGCCCTCGGGCGCGCGGGCGTGCCGCCGCTGCTTCCGCCCAGCGTTGCACTAACGCCGGCGATCCCCCCGCGGGGCACCCGCGCCGTCGACCCTCCGGGAACTTGGGATCACCCGACCTGGGTGGCCCTTGGGTTTCGGCCCGCCCCAGAGGGAGTCCCCCACGCCTACGCCTTCGAGTTCCAGAGCACCGGCGCCGACTCCGCGGCATCCTTCGTGGGCATCGGGCGCGGTGATCTCGACGGCGACGGGGTGCTCAGCACCTTCGAGCTCCGAGGCTCTGCAACAGAAGATGCAGCGCCGGCCATCATTCACGTAGAATCGGAGCGCGAATGAAGGACGCGCTCGTCGCCGCAACTGTTGCCATCGTCAGCGTGGCGGGCATCGCCTCGGTACAGCCCGTACTGGCGCGAGAGACCGGGAAGGTTCGCCTCCGCGAAGACGTCACGCTGATCCCTGGTCCACAAGAGGTGCGGGCTGTGGCGCTTGGCTACAACTCGGCCATGGTCGACCTCGTGTGGACGCGGCTCTTGCTCGAGTATGGCCGTCATTGGTCCGAGAAGCGCTACTTCCGCGATGCGGGTCGCTTTCTCGAGGTCATGGCCGAGCTCGAACCCACGTTTGCCCCCGCGTACCTGTATGCCGACACGTTTCTGACCTACCAGCCCACCCCCGACAATCACTCCACGGGCACTGTCGAAGACGCCATCGCCGCGCGCCGATTCATCGAGCGCGGCCTGGTCGCTCGCCCGGGCGACCACGAACTTTGGCAGCACTACGGGCAGTATCTGGCGTTCCGAGGCAACAGCTATTTTTCGACGGACTCCCAAGAGTGGGAGTCGTGGAGACGCGATGGCGCGATGGCTATCGCCCGCGCCATGGAACTCGGGGCCAAGGTGGAGACCACCATGGCGGCGGCGGCCATCTTGGGCAAAGCCGGCGAACGCGAGGCCACCATTCGCTACCTAGAGAGGGCCTACGCACTGACCGACGATCCCTCCGAGCAGGAGGCCATCGGCCGCAAGCTCGCCTACTACCGTCAGTCGTCGCTCGAGGAGGCCGAGGCTCGCACACGCAAGCGGATGGATGCTGCGCGGGGGCAGACCTATCCGTTCTTGTCGCGAACGGTCTTTCTGCTGATTGGCCCGATGCCCGATGCTCTATCGTGCGCCGGAGACCGCGAGCGACAAGGTTGCGCCTACAGCTGGAGGCGCCTACTCGCGGTCTCGTCGCCCGCATCGCCCTAAGTGGGTGTCCCTCGATTCCCCCGCGTCGGCGGAGTCGGCGAGTTTTCACCGTCTTCTTCGTTGCTCGTCGTAAAACTACAACGAGTATGATTCCTCCCCACGCCTCGAATCCGGCAGAAAACGTGCTCTCGCCGCGCAGGTCCGGAAACCTACGCCCCGCCCTAGCCTCGTCCCAGGCCGGCAACTCCCCCACCGTTCGCTCCCCGAAGTAGGCTCGCCACGATGTCGTCGGCCGGCCATTTGTGAGTCACCCCATGAGCCAAACATCAACCTTCCCTGTCGCCCCCGAGGACTTCGCCGCCTACTACCAGTTCGCCCCCACGGCCCTGGCGCTGCGCGAGTGCGCAAGGCTCGATGCCGCCCGCAGGCTCGACTTGGCGGAGCCGATCCTCGACGTGGGTTGTGGCGATGGTCTATTCGCGCGTCTCGCCTACCCCAACAAACAAAGCTGGGGCATCGACATCAACCCGAGCGAGGTACGCCGTGCCCAGGCCAGCTCGACATACAGCACCCTCATCTGCGGCAGCATTTGTGATGTGAGTCTGCCTTCGCAATTCTTCGGAAGCGCCATCGCCAACTGCAGCCTCGAACACGTGCCCGACATCGACGCCGCGCTCCGTAACGTCCGCGGTGCACTTCGCCCCGGAGCCAAGTTTGTCCTGATCGTGCCGACCCCCGACTGGACCGAGCACCTCGCCACCGTCGAGGCACTGCGCAGCGTGGGCCTTCACGCGCTGGCCCAACGTTACGCCGATGGGCTCAACTCCGTGTTCTCCCACGTGCACCTCGATGCGCACGAGGTCTGGGCGGAGCGCCTGCAGAGCGCGGGGTTTGCCGATGTGCAGTGCGCCCCCATCGTAGGCCGTGCCATGTCTTGGACCTTTGACATCTTCTTGTACCCAAGCTTGGTCGCGTACCTCACCAAGAAGCTGACGGGCCGCTGGATCGTGGCGCCGGGGCTTCGCTTTCTTTCCGCCGACGCCGTGCGAAACCTCGCGGGCAAAATCGCATCGCGCGTGCCGCCGTCTGCGGCGGCCGGCGAGTACCTCATCACATGCACGGTCCCCCTCTGAGCGCGTCGCCGTGACCTCCGCACCGTACTTTCGAAACCACGAGCGTCGCCTTCAGTTCCCGTGGTCGCTGTACCATCGTGCGCTGGAACAGGTCCTGCGAAGCCAGGTAGCGCGCTTCGTTCGCGTGCCCTCCCCGCGGGTGCTCGTCGTCGGCGCCGGCCGAGACCCGCTGCTGCCCGGCTTTTCTGCCGAGAGCACGGCTTCCTTCGCATGTGATCTCGATCCGCACGCCGTGGCCGCATGCCAGGCGGCCTACCCCACCATGGCCGACCGCATCGCGGTATGCCCCGGAGCCATGGAGCTCCCGGCGGGGCCGGGGTTCACGGAGCCTTTCGACATCGTGGCGGCCAAAGAAGTCATCGAGCACCTGGAAGATCCGGCGCCGTGGGGCCGGGCCCTCTGCGAGCGCCTCCGTATCGGCGGCGTGCTGCTGCTGACCACTCCGAACTACGGCGTGGATTCGTCGCTGGCTCTGCTCGAACGCACGGTTCTCGAAGTCGTTGCCAGACGCGACGGCTACAGCCGAAGGCACATCCACCCGTCGAAGTTCGACCGCAGGCGGCTTGCGCGCCTCGATTTGGGTGGGGTCATGACACTGCTCGAAGTGCGCACGACGTGGAACCGGTGGGCGCTTTCGGCCGCCTGGCGCCGGACTGCATGAACTTCGTTGGCCTCGGCATGGTCGTGGTGCTGGGCGCTTGGTTGCTTGCGCGCAGGTACACGCTCGTAGCTTCGAAATGGCGGGCCGGTTGGTCGACAAGGGCCACCGTTTTCGCCCATGCCGTGGTCCTCGCCGCATCGGCGCCACTGCTGTTGCGCGTGACCGATCTCACCGGCCCCAATGCCATTCTAATGGGGGACGCCCCGACGCACGCCGCCATCGCCCACGCCATTGCCATGCGGGGGCTCCCGCATGGCTGGGTGGACGTGCTCAACGGTGGATTCCCCGTCGCGATTCACTACCCGGCCGTGGGGTGGCTGCTCACCTCCGCACTGATGCGGCTCGGGGTTCTCCCTGTTGTCGCCATGCACATCGTCGGCATCTCGACGCTTT
The DNA here is from genome assembly GCA_044358965.1 of Polyangiaceae bacterium. Lineage (GTDB taxonomy): Bacteria > Myxococcota_A > Polyangia > Polyangiales > Polyangiaceae > SXNL01. Next base: position 527 of record JBIKNA010000425.1, on the reverse strand, counting down.
TGGCCACACCAGCGTGCACCCTCGCCGCTGCCAGGGCGCACGGGGCGCGGCCGGTGGCCGGCGTGGCTGCGGCACTCTTCGTGGCCTGGCTTGCGCCTTACAGTGGCTTCTTTGGTGGATGGGACGCTTACGTGGCCCGGGGCTTGCTGTCCCAAGCCGTCGCATGGCCACTCGTGCCCCTTTTGGTCGCAGGGCTCGCGCCGCGCGCCAGGCCTTGGGCCCCCCTCCTCATGGCCCTGCTCACCGCCGCGCACCCCCAGATCGCCATCGGCACGCTCGTGGTTCTGTGGCCAGTGTTTGCCCTGTGCCGGCTCCCCAAAGGGCGGCTCTTGCGCGTGACCATCGCCGCTGGGGTAGCGGGCGTCGCGATATTTGGACCGGGCGCCCGCTCGCTCAAGGTCCCGTTCGGTTGGCCTCCACTCGAGGAGTGGCAGCGCATCGGCTACCCTCCGGCGCGCCTGCTGCACTGGCTCTTCGATGGCGCCGTCTTTGATCTCGATCGCCCGCCGGTGCTCAGCTGCTGGGCC
>JBIKNA010000426.1:0-6285 GCA_044358965.1 Polyangiaceae bacterium | reverse complement strand
CCGTGCCGGCGCTGGTCTGCCCCAAGGCCCTCTCTTGCCTCCCGAGTCACTTCAGCCCGAGGCCCAACCCGACCGCGGTCCGCTGCTTCCGCCCGTGGCTCCGTCATCTCTCGCTCCGCCCGCACCCGCACCGGCGCCCGCACCGGCACCCGCGCCCGCACCCGCACCAGGAGAGCGGCAGCTATGAGTCGCGCACGCCTTGGCATCGGCGCCTTTGCGGCGCTCGCATTGGCCGCTTGTGGCGGTCACGCAGAGTCCAACGCCATTTTGCTGCGCGCCCCGGCCTCCGCCCATCGTGGCGACGTCGAGCTGTATCTCTGGGGCCAGACCCCGGCGCGCAAGTTCTACGAGATGGGCTTTGTGCAAGCCACGGGCTTCGGCGGTGACGATAACGTGGACACCACCGTGCGCGAGCTGTCCCGCCGCGCCGGCGAGCTCGGCTGCGAGGCGTTGGTCAAGGTCACGGTAGACGCGGGCTACTCGCGGGCACACGCCGTGGGGGTGTGCGTGCGCTTCCTGGAGTCCAAGCCAAGCGGCGTGGCGTACGTGCCGCCCAAGATCACCGTCACGCCCAAGTCCGTGCCCGACTACCGGCCCACTCCAGCGCCACGTCCGGTAGACCCGCTGCCCTCGGCCATTCAGCCAGGCACAGGCCCGTAGGGCCAAGCTCGCGGTTCGCCCTCCAGCGCTCCGCAAAGAGCACGCAGGCCGGGTCAGCCATGGGCGAAGGCATCGCGAACTCACGGTTGCGGGGGCGCCAGATTCCCCCGAAGGCAGCGGGGGCGGGAAGGTATACTCCTTGGTCATGGTCGCCTTCGGTACCCGTATGGGCTCTACGCCGCCGCTGCCGCTGGGCACGCGGGTCTTCGACATTGCCGAGGCCATTGCCTGGGTCGAAAGCGCGCTGTCCGATCAGGTGCACTGGGCCATCCGGCCAGACGTGCGCAGGCTCCCGCGCTTCTCCGATCGAAATGCCTTCGAGGGACCGGTGCGGGTGGACCCCGATCCCGAGCTCCTGCCGTCGCTGTTTCGGGCCAAAGAGGCAGCGAGCCTCGGGGTGCGCGTTTCGGTCATCACCACCGCGCGGGAGCTCGCGAGCGCCCGGCGCGAGGTGGCGGCCATTTCCAAGATGCGCCTGGGCATCGTGTTCCACGTGCTCGGCGACCGCAGCGAGGTGGGACGCGATGTTCTCGCGCTTTTGGACCTGGGCGCCGCGGTGCTGTTTCCCGCCCGCCCCATCGAGGCCATCCACTTGGCCATCGTGGCGCGGCGGGCGGCCGAAGACGCCGGCGCACCCTTTGTCATCGTGCACGAGCACCGGCCCTTTCGCGCCGTCGAGACGCTGAACCTGCCCGACGAGCGGCTGCTGTTCGACATGGTGGGCGCGCCCAAAGAGCGCCTGGTCCCGTACGCCGACGCCGCGCACGCGCACCAGGCCGGGGGCTCCGACCGCTCGTTCACCGAGCGCGTCCCGTTTGCACTCTCGGCGGCCTTGCGCGAGTTCGAGGGGCGCGCCGAGCTTCCGGTGTCGCCGGAGCTGCTCGAGCAACCCAAGGGGCAAGCCGAGACGCTGCTCGTTGGCGTGGGCGCCGCAGGCGATACACTCACGGGGCTCGTGCCTTGGTTGCGCGCGGGGGGCCTCGATGTCGATGCCGTCCGCCTCACCAGCTTGCGTCCGTATCCGGGGCCCCGGCTCGTCAAGGCACTGTCCCGGGCGCAAGCCGTTACGGTCTTCGAGTGGCGCGATGATTTGCTCGCGCAATCCGGGCCACTCACCCGTGAGATCAAGTCCGCCTTCGCCGATGCCATCACTTGGGCACCTGGCTACCCGGGCATCGGTCGCATCCCACGCATCGTCACTGCCATCGCCGAGGGGGTCCCCGTCGATGCGGGGCACGTGCTCGAGGCCGCTCACAACATGCGGCTTGGCGAGTCGGGCTCGCGCTCGCTGTCCTTCGAACACGGCAGCTTCGTCGAGCCGCGGCCCGCTGACGGCGCCGTCGTCGTCCGCGCGGTGGCGTCCCATGCCGGCGCCGTCGAAGACATCGCCGAGGCCGTGGCCGCCGTGGTGTCAAAGCTCACGGGGATCAGTGTGTCGGCCACCGTGCGCAAGCTGCCCGAGGTCGAGGGTGACGGTTTCTCCCTCGACGTGGTGGTCAGCAAGCGTCCCCGGGCTGCGCTCACGCCCCATGCCGTCGACGCGCTGCTCTGCCTTGGGGGCACCCCCGGTGCCCGCGGCAACATCGCCCAGCGCGTGGTTGCACATGGTCTCGTATTTTTCTGCGATGCCGCGGTGCCCACGGATTTCGAGGCCCGGTGGTCGCCGGCCACGCGACGAAACCTCGAGGCCAAACACGCCATCTGCCGCGGTGTGGCCCTGGGCGATCCGCAAGCAACGGACGACTTGTCGCGAATGTTCGGTGCAGCGGTGTCGGCGGCATGCGTGCGCGCTGCAACGCGCCTGTCGTTCCGCGAGGTCTCGCCCGAGCAAATGGATCGCGAACTCGAGCGTACCTGGGACGCCCGGGCCGTGCAGGTTGGCCGCCGGGTGCTGCCTCCGTGACTTCGCGCCATGTCTCCGTGGCTGCAGCACTGGGCCTTGCACTTTTGGCGGTCGCCCTGGGGCCGGGGCGGGCCCGTGCGCAGGGCGACCCGCCCCAAGAGCCCGAGGTGCCACAGGCTCCTGCGGCCAGCGCCTCGGCGCCGCGGCCGCCTCAGGGGCCACCGCGTCCCCCGGCGGTCGAGCAAGGCGGCATGATTCTGGTCAAGGGTACCCGTTACGTCATGGGCAACCCCGATCGCACGGCGCCGGCCAATGAACGACCGCCGAGGGCCGTTTCGGTGCAGAGCTTCTGGATCGACAAGACCGAGGTGTCCGTGGGCGACTACCGGGCATGCGTCGACGCGCAGTCGTGTGTACGTCCCCAGACGGGCAGCCCGGCGTGCACCTTCGACCAGGGTGATCCCCTGTTGCCCGTCAACTGCGTTCGTTGGGTCGATGCCACGCAGTACTGCCGGCACATGCAAAAGCGCCTGCCCAAAGAGGTGGAATGGGAACTCGCCGCCAAGGGGCCGCAGGGGGCCCGCTACGCTGGTGGCGGTGGCTGCATGGGTGCGGTCACGCTGCTGTCCGACACCACCCACCGAAGCTGCTCGGGCAATCGCCCCGGGCGTGTGGGCGCAAGGCCCGGCAGCGCCAGCTACTACGGTGTCCAAGACCTCAGTGGCAACCTCGAGGAGTGGGTGCAGGACTTCTACACCGACACGCTGACCGACGCTGCGTTGCCCCGGACGGGCGCAGCCTATGTCTTGCGCGGCGGCGGGTGGCTGCAGGGCCCCAGCGCTGCCCGCACCACCGCCCGCAACTGGGGCAGTGCCATCGAAGCTGGCGCCAACGTCGGCTTTCGTTGCGCCCGGGACGATTCGCCCAAGTGACGAACCAAAGCCTGCGGGCCGAGCGAGATGCCGAAGGGCTGGAAATGACAACAAAAACTGGCCGAAGAAGCCTCCGATTGACGCCGGACGGGCAAAAGGCTATTCCCGCCCCCTTCTGTGTAGGTGTGGCTGACGCCGACCGTTTTCCTTCCTGATCGCAAATTCTTGCATGATCCTGGCGGTTTACGGTGAGACGGGCCCCCTGCGCGGTCGGTAGCGCAAAGGATCCACATGTTCGCTTTCCAAGATGTCGCACCCAAGGCCGGTACTCCCGGTGTTGCTCAGCCGTCCCAAGGCCCGGGCCCCGCGTCGGGTCAAGCGGCCGCGCCCGGCGGCATGCTCAGCATGCTCCTGCCCGTGCTCATCATGGTTCCGTTCCTCTTCATGATGTTCCGGCGTCAGAAGAAAGAGCAGCAAGCGCGCTCCAGCCTCAAGAAGGGCGACAAGGTCGTCACGCAGGCCGGGCTCATCGGCGAGCTCGTCGAGCTCGAAGAGCGCATCGCCAAGGTCAAGATTGCCCCGGGCACCACGGTGCAGGTGCTCGCCAGCTCCATCGGGCCGCTCGAGACCGCGGCCCCCGCGTCCGAGACCGACAAGCTCAAAGACCTCAAAGAGAGCAAGACGGCCGAGGCCAAGAAGTAACGCCACCACGTTCGGACCGCCCCAACCTATGTCATCGTCCAAGCGAAACCTCCTGATCCTCGCCATCGGCTCTGCGGCCGCGGCGTACGGCTTCTTCCGCACCGATACCTTCTGGGGCATCGTGTGCTGCGCCCTCCTCGCCGTCTGGGCGCTGGTGGGCATGCTCCCGCTGCTCGACGGGGCCTGGCGCTTCCGTCTGGGCCTGGCAGTGGTGCTGTTCTTGGGCTCCAACGTGGCGCTTTGGCCAACGTTCGAGTCCTTGTCCAGCGGCCGCATCAAGTGCCCCAGCTACGTCAAAGACCGCATCAAGTTCGGCATCGCCAAGGGCCTCGACCTCCAAGGCGGCGTGCGCCTCGTGTACACGGTGCAAGTCGACGACGCGATCCGCGACAAGCGCAATCGCTTCGCCGACGAGATGCGCCAGCAGCTGGCCCAAAGCTTCGCCATCCACACCGGCGACGGCCTGCTCAAGTCCGACGACCTCAAGAAGCTCGAAGAGAAGGTCCACGTCTTCACCCCCGAGAGCTCCGTCATCCGCATCAAGTTCAAAGATGCCGCCGACGTCGCCAAGATCGACGAGCGCTTTACCAAGCGCTTCTTGGGCGAACTCTCGCAGGGCAAAGGCAACGCCGCCGACGAGGTGGTGTTCAAGATCCGCGCCGAAACGGAGACACAAATCCGCGAGCGCGCCGTGGGGCAGGCCAAAGAGACGGTCAACCGCCGCGTCGACGAGAAGGGCCTGAAAGAGGCCAGCGTCACCGTGCGCGACGAAGACATCATCATCGAGGTCCCCGGCCAGAGCGACAAAGACTTCGAAGACCTCAAGCGCCTGATCGGCCAGACGGCCCGCCTCGAGTTCAAGATGCTCGACGACGAGGCGAACTTCTTCGGCAAGTTCAAAGAGACCGAGCTCGAGGTCGGCGGTGTTCGCGCCGAGCGCGAGACGGCACCGGTGGGCCCCGGCAAGAACGTCACCAGCACGTACCTCGCGCTTCCGTTCCAGCAGCGGGGCGATGCCAAAGACGCCAAGAAAGAGTCCGTGGCCGAGTGCGGCAAGCGCTTCCGCGCGTGGCTCAAAGAGCACGCCGAGATCGCCTCGCAGGTCCCCGACGACCACGAAGTGGGTTTTGGTCCCTTCGAAGAGACCGACCGCGAGACCGGCGAGCGCACCGAAGCCGGCTGCCGCACGTATTACCTGTTCGCCCGGGCAGACGTGACCGGTGAGTACATCACCGAGGCCCAGGTCGCCATGGACCAGAACAAGGGCATGGGCGGCTACTACGTGGGCGTCTCTTTCAGCCCTGCTGGCGCCGACCGCTTCGAAGAGGTCACCGGCGCCAACGTCAACCGACGGTTCGCCATCATCCTCGACAACACCGTCAAGAGCGCTCCGGTCATCCGGCAGAAAATCGCCGGCGGCCGCGCCAGCATCACCGTGGGCAGCGGCGAGAACCAGCTCGAAGCGGCCAAAGAGCTCGAGATGGTGCTGCGCTCCGGCGCACTGCCCGCCGAGATCCACGAGTCCAGCTCATCGAAGATCGGCGCCAGCCTTGGCGAAGATGCCATTCAAAAGGCCGGCATCGGCGCCATCGTCGGCTCGCTGCTCGTGCTCATCTTCATGGTCATCTACTACCGCAAGGCCGGCCTCGTGGCCGACGCGGCGGTATTGTTCAACTTGCTGCTGCAGCTCGCGGTGCTCGCCACCATGAGCGGCACGCTCACCTTGCCTGGCATCGCCGGCCTGGCGCTCACCATCGGCATGGCCGTCGACGCCAACGTGCTCATCAACGAGCGTATCCGCGAAGAGCTTCGCGCCGGTCGCAGCGTGCGCGCGGCGGTGGAGGCGGGCTACGACAAGGCCTTCGCGGCCATCCTCGACGGTCACGTCACCATCCTCATCTCGGGCCTCATCTTGGCCCAATACGGCACCGGCCCCGTCAAGGGCTTCGCCTACACACTCATCATCGGCATCATGGCCAGCTTCTACACGGGCGTGTTCTGCACGCGCCTCATGTTCGACTGGTGGGCCCGCGGTGCCAAACTCAAGAGCATCAGCGTCGGCGCCGAGTTCCGAAGCAAGGTGGAGGGCTAACGCGCCATGGAACTGTTCAAACCAGGCAAGACCTACGACTTCATGGGGATGCGTCGCTTCTGGACGATCCTCAGTCTGTCCCTCGTCGTCATCTCCGTCATTCTCACGTTCTACCC
>JBIKNA010000424.1:0-6309 GCA_044358965.1 Polyangiaceae bacterium | reverse complement strand
GTGGACCAACGTGGAGCACAAGATGGACCACCCTTGGGAGGCACCAACCGACGCGTGTTTTTGCGCCCGGCTGCCTTGCACACCAGTGGCCGCTTGCTATGTAACCCGGGCTCTATGCATACGCGCTCATGAAGGAACACGTTCATGAAGATTGGTGTCGAGGGGGACGTCCGGAAGCAGCGGACTAGGCTCTATGTCATCGCGTTGTCGATGGCGGCTTGTTCTGCTCTCCCAGCATGTGCCGAGGAGAAGAGCGAAACTGCGCCGTGCACCGTGAAAAACTTCCGCGTATGCGAACCGCCCTCAGCTGAAGCTCGGTCGGCTGCTTGGCCCGAGCTTCGCGAACAATTGGGCAAGCTTGCAGACGAGACGACAAGAGCCACGTCGGACCCGGACCCCGAACGTTGGCACATGCGCATCTCGACCGTCCGTGCTCCCGACGAATCGAAGTTCTTCTTAGGCTGGAACGATGTGGTACAGCTGGAAGACAAGTCCGTTCGCGGTGCCGCTTCGACCGATGCCTACGTGAACTTCGTCGGATTGTTCGGCACCTTGTCGGATCTCTACGTGAGCAGAGCTCCGCTCATTCAGGGCGAGGCCGTCGACCGGGTCGCCAAGGCTCGGGGTTCGTTCGAGCTCCTCAAGGGAGAGAACTTGTACCGAGACCCTTTCGGCCAGCCAGAGCCGCGCAGGCTACTCTTTCAGTATGCGCTCGCCGCCACGACAATGCAGTTTCTCGAGAAGCCCGCAGGGCGCCGAGCGATTGCGACGCAGGCTTCCGACTTCCTCAACGCCCGGCTTGCCGAATGGGCCGATATGCAGCGGGCTCGTTTGGCCGGTAAGAGCACGGCGGAAGTCGACGCCGCAATCGAATCCATTGGGGTACCAGAAATCCGACGACTGACTGCGGCGTGGCAAGGTATCGAGAACCTCACGCTAACGCCGGTTGAGCAGTAGCCCTGCTGCGCCTGGGCTAAACGATCCTCCCCCGCTTCCGGGGACATCGTGACGATGTCGCAAACGCGGCAACTCGTGGAGCGTAGGCAGCTGTAGCAGGCTGCCCTTCGAGTTGGTGGTGAAACCAAAGCCACTTCCCGCAGGCAACATAACCCCCGATCATCTGGGGTCGGTTAGGCGCTCATCCGAAGGATGACCGCGCTCAACACGTCGCACAAAGCCCTCCTCGGGCTCGGGCCGCAATCGGCGCAACTCGTCGAAGGACGCAGGAGGCAACGACGGTGCGTCGGGCATGCGCCGTTCATCATCTCACGGTTCGTACGCGCGGTGATCGCGGTTCGTCGGAGACCGTGGTGACGCATTGGCTCGTGTACACTTCGCGTGTGGCGTCGAACAGAAAGCCCCTGCGGCGTCTGGTCATCGGGTCCGCCAGCTACCTGTGGAAGGTAGAGCACCGACACAACGTGCTCGACGCGCCGCCCGCAGGCGCGCCGCGGGGTGGTCGCTGCCGAGAGGTGTTCACGGCTTTCGTCGAGGGGCACAAGCGCGCGCCGTTGCGCGTGTGGTTTACCGACGGCGAGGGCGAGAACGCTGGCTACCCAGAAGCCGGCGTCGTGTGGACCGCCCGTCAGAGCGTGAACCTAAATGAGCCAAGGGTTGCCCGGCGCGTCATCGAGCACGCGCTGGACGCCGGCTGGGCGCCCACCGTTCGGGCAAAGCCCTTCGTCATCGAAAATGGTTTCGCGCTGCTGGAGCAACTCGCGGATTGAATCGCCAAGCCGAACTCCTTGGAACCGATGGGGCTCGCCGGTACGCCTGACGGACACCTAGGGCACCCGGTACACCGCCCGCTCGTCCTTGAAATCGCGGGGCAGCGTGGTCTCCCACAGCTTCTCCTCGACACACGCAATGACCTTCGGGTCCCGCGCAGGTGACGCGTCGACGACGTGAAGATCGACGACCTCGTGAAGCGTGGTCTCGATGTCCGCAGCCAGAACGCGATCGGTCACCCCACAGGCGCTATTGGCGTCGGCAAGTGCCGAGGCGAGAAAGCGCTCGCGGTCGACGCGGGGGCTACCTGGTGTCAGGGAACCTCGGCCAAGACGACAGGCGCACGAGGAGTGAAAACTTCCGCCGGACATGCTGAGCCCGCTGATGGACGGTTCGCGAAGCCCAGGCCGCTCAAAGTAAAGACTGGTCTCCGGCGAGACCACGCGCGCGTCGTACGCCAGCGCACGCCGCGCGGCTTCGGGAACATGGTCCAAAAGAGAGTCGCCAAAGGCGAAGACCTTGGCGCGTTGCGTGGCCTCGGGCGTTCGGCGCACCACCAGGCGAAACGGCTTGGACCACAGCTCGCCTTGCAGTTGAAGCTCCGTCGCTGCCACCGGCGAGAACCCAAAGAAGCTCGTCTCTTGCCCCGCGGCCAGCTCCGTCGGCGCCTCGAACACGTTCGAGGGAACGCCGGCCACGGCCAGGCGACCGATGTGTTTGGGGCGCGCCCACTCTTCGAAGGTGCTCACGGTGTCGGACGTGAGATCGCCGGACGCCTGGGCGCGATAGAAGAGTCCGCCGTTGCGGCGCGGCACCGGGGCCCATGGCGCATCGTCGTCACGCTGCACGAACTCGCCACCGATGGTCACCGTGGCAAAGTGGACAACGGCTCCGCTGCGCAGTGGCGCGCCCGCAAGGCTTTGCACCGCAAGCGAGCGACGCAGGTTGAAGTCCGAAAGCACAACAATACGCCGCTCTTTGATGGGCGAGGCTGCGAGCAAGGAGTCGGCCAGGGCCAGCGCCTCGTCCATGCGGCTGCCATTGCCTGCGTCCGGCCCATCACTTTCGAGCGCCGCCATGGCCTGCGCCACGGGCAGATTGCGCCCAAAGGGTGTGGTCACCTTTCGATGAAACGTGATGATGTCCACATTTGCATCTTGCATACTTTGCAAGTACGCGCGAGCCGCCACTTTGCTCTCGTGCCAGCTCTCATCCGCAGACCAAGAGCGATCGAGCACCAGCGCCACATGGGCGCCTCGGGGGGTGGCCCCCAAGTTCGCGGGGGCGGCAATCTTGCCGCGCACCACATGCTGGTCCCCGAGCGGAAAGCTCCCCAGAGACCCGACAAGCGGTCCTGCCATCCGCGGACGCAGAGCGATGCGCGGGAAGTGCTGCGGGGTGAGCACAAGGCCCGCAGATGCGGCTCCATCCACCCAAACCTCTTCTTTTGGGTCCATGGCCGACAGCGAGACAGGGCTGCTGAAGCCCACGGCCAGGATCGAGGATTCCAACGTGTAGGAACCCTCGCCGTACTCGAGCGGCGCGAGCGCCGAGACTTCGATGGCCTCGACGGTGGCGTCGGTGCCAACGACGCTCAGCGACACAAGCCCCGCCGACTGGTGCGACAGCAAGACCCGCAGCGCAAGACTCTTGCCGGCAGACTCGGCATCGAAGGAGCTCTGCGCCGCATCACGGTCCTGAAGCGGCGCCAGGACCGGAGGCGCCCCGCGCAAGACCACGCGCAGGCCGGTGGCCACTCCTCCGGGCGGCAGCGCGATGTCCTCGACGAACTCCCCCCGACCCCGAAGCGCAAGCCGGTAGACCAGCAGCGCCTGGTCGTGGTCCATGACGATGGACAGGCGCCGCCCGGCGATCTCGAGAGGCACGTCGGCGGCGGCCCGCGCCGCGGGCGATACGAGGCCAAGCCCCAACAGCACAAAAGTCGCGAGTATTCGCCTCACAAGAGTAGGACAGCCGAGGCCCCGCAAAGTTCCCCGGCACGGGGCTATGGGGCACGGGCGCCAATGGCGCGCGCCTTGCGAGCGGGTTCGGCCCGACTCCCGCGACAAGAGGATGCGCGCAGGACGAGGTGACACGTTCTGCACGGTGGCCCATGTAGGGCGCCGTCCCAAGGGTATGTGCGTACTGGACTTCCCTTGCTGCGGTTGACACAAGTTTACGCGATGGTGGTCGTCGACGCTCTCGACGAGAAGGCCGCCGCGTTCTACGCCGCCCACGGCTTCGTGCGGCTGCCCGAGTCACCACGCCTCGTGCTCCCGATGAAGGCACTCGCCAAGCTCTTCAAATCGGGCCTTTCCATTTCGAAGGCGCCCCGTTGAACAAGAGCAGCTCACGCCAAACCGAGCTCGGTTCACACAGTCAGCCCGCTGATGCCGCGGGTTCGAATCCCACCGCGCCTTCGGCTACATTGCTTTGAAGATGGCCATTCGAACACCTCGCAGACTGCGTGGCTTGACCGTGCTTCTTCCAGCCACTGCGCTGGCAATGGGGCTCGTCGCGTGTGGCGGCAGCTCTCCCCCACCCAATCGCTGCGCCGCGACCATGTCTTCGCTGCAGGCTTTGGAGCCTGCGTGCTGGACGGGCGACGCGGGCATGCTCGACGCCAGTGAAGCCGGCAAGAATTGACCAACTGGGCACGTTTCGAGACGTTCAGGAGCGCGGCGTGCCCTCGCGTGTCGACTCCTTCTCGAAGACGGCGCGCGCGAGTCGGCCGACCACCTCTGGGCCGTGACGCGCGACGAAGTCACACCCCCCTCTGCTCCCTTTGGGTTGCCAGGTTACGAGTACGCGGGCGCCTTCACTTGCGTGGGCTCCACCTTGCCGCTTGGCGATCCGTCCGAACTCCAGCGGCGGGGCGACGACGAAGTTTCCGTGGCGGCGACAAACACTTTGGGCGGAGCTTGGGATGTGTTCACGATGGCCAACGCCCGCGAGATTGCAGTGAGCTCCGAAGAGATCGGCAAGTGCGAGATCCTGATCGCCCACCGGGAGCGCGGTAGGCTCGCCGCCCAAGCAATGGGCAACGCCACCGTGGTCGCAAGGGTGTTTCCTCCTGAAACGACGGGGCTCTACAAGTCGAGGACCCAGAGCGCGGGGCGGCGGAGCTTCGAGGCATCGGAGAAAAGGGCGTAGAGGCGTCGTTGCCCCGGGTCGATGGAGAGCTCTACGGGGCCAAGCACGGAGGACTCCGGCGCCGACGCCGAGTGAATCACCTCACATGCTCCGTTGCTCGTGCAACGACGCAGCACGAGGCGAAGCGCCAGTGGCTCGCCGTCTGGCAAGCGCTCTTGCGGTGCTGCGAGCAGGTAGTAGAGCGCCTGCGCCTTGTCGTCGTAGGCCAAGCTGCAGGTGCTGCGACGCACGTCGATGTCCGAAAAGAACGTTTGTTCGTCACATACTCCGGATGTAGCGGAGCACACTGCCAACCGCGCAGACCGACCCGTTCGCGCGCGGCTGTGCTCGTAACACACGGCGAACCGATCGGCCCCGAGGTCAACGGCGCGATGCCCGCTGGCAGAGTTGAGCCGGCCCAGCGGTTCACCAAACGAGGACTTCAAGCAGGCGCCGGTGTGGTCGCAACGATGCAGCTCGGGTTGGCGATCGCGCAGCGCGAGGAAGGAAACGGAGCCTGGTACGAGCGGACGAACCAGCCCGAGCACCGAAACGGCCGGGTCGAGCGGAGGTGTCCCCACGCACGCATTGCCATCCAGGGCGCAGTCGAATAGCCGCGCCCCGTCGCCAAAGGAGATGCCTCGCAGCCGACCCATGAAACGAGGGAGCAGTACCCCCGGAGCGGGGAAGTCGAGCGTTCGTCGCACGCAGGCCCCCCCACTGTTGTCGCAAACCGCCATCGCAAGGTTCTTGTCTTCACTCGCAAGGGCGACGATGCGGCCCGTGTCTTCCTCGCGGAGGGCGTTCGCGTCGTACCCCGAGCCCGGAGGCTCGCTGGGGAGCATGGCGTTGGTCGTGCACTGTTGGCCTTCGGCGTCGCAGCGGAAGTAACGCAAACGCTGCTCGGCTGATGGATCTCGTGTGACCACGGACACCCCGCGGGCGAAGGAGGCGCCAGCGAGGGAGAGCTCCGCGGCGCTGTTGCCGACAGACGAGGGAACGGAGAGGTTTGCTGAAGCACAGTTCTCGCCATCGCCATCGCAGCGAACGAGCCACGGAGTCCGCGCGAAGCGCCCATTTCCTCCGGCGACCACCAGTCCTGTGTCGGAGCGCGCCCAGCGGGCATCTGCCAGCCGCACACCGAAGGCAGCGGTCAGGTCTTTGCTCGTGCAGGTGTTCGAACTGTCACAGCGCAAGATCTCCGCAACGCCATCATCACGGAACAAGAATCGCGGGGTGTTGTCTTGGCCGTCGATCACATCGCGGAATCGACTGAAATCCAGGCTCATGCCGCCCTGTCTGAACGCGAGCGCCGTGCACCCGGCGAGCTGCAGATCACAGGAGGCCGAGGCGACGCGCCCTTCGGCGGAAGGCCCAACGACGAGAACACGGCTCGCGCCGGCAACGATGCGAGCGGGAATGCCAGCCACGCCCGTGTCACGAGCGACG
>JBIKNA010000423.1:0-6320 GCA_044358965.1 Polyangiaceae bacterium | reverse complement strand
CTGGCCGAGCGCGAGGCCGAGGCCAAGAGCAACGCCAAGTCCGTGTGGCGCGGCAAGAGCGTCGACCAGATGGCCACGCAGGCCCTGGGCGACGACGAGCTCAAGAGCACCGGAGACTTCTTGTTCTCCATGGGCGAGGAGCACAAGCGCGACGAAGAGCGCGCGCGGTTCTTGGGTCGCCACGGCTGCTACTACGCCAAAGACTTCGCCGACGACGCGGTGCTGGGCCTGGCCAAGCAGCTCGCCGAGAAGCACAAGAACGACGACCCGACCAACGCGGCCGGCGTCGAACAAGCCAACAAGGCCATCTGGATGGAGCTGCGCAAGGCCATCCTGCAGGGCGTGCTCGAACACGAGGTCGGCCACACGCTGGGCCTGCGGCACAACTTCGAGGGCTCCAGCGACGCGCTCAACTTCCACGACCAGTACTGGTCTCTCAAGTCCGAGGCGCCGGGCTACGGCGCTCCCATGACGGAGAACCAGAAGAACAAGCGCATCACCGAGTACCAGTACACCACGGTGATGGACTACGGCGCGCGCTTCAACTCCGACGTGCAGTCGCTGGGCAAGTACGACTACGCGGCCATTCGCTTCGGCTACGGCAACCTGGTCGAGTCGTTCCCCGCGGGCAAAGTCAAAGACCCGCTGTACCGCGCCACGCCAACGCAGTTCTCCGTGAACCTGTTCAACGGCTACTCGGCAGAGATCTTGGACAACGTGAACCGGAACTACCGGCACTACACCCAGATCCCCGGCGAGTTCACCGACGGCATCGCGTCGCTGTTCAAACAGAACCGCGAGCTGCGCAGGTTCGACGACGTGGTGGAGAACGCACGCACGCTGTACCGCGACGCCGGCGGCAAGACCGCCACGGTCAAGACCACCTCGGGGCAAAACGGCGGCATCGACGTGGTGCCCTACCGCTACTGCGGCGACGAGTTTGCTGGCAGCTCCAACCGGCCGCTGTGCAACCGCTGGGACCAAGGCATGGACTCCTTCGAGATCGTGAAGGACTCCATGGACCGCTGGCAGAACTACTACATCTTCGATGCTTTCACCCGCGGCCGGGTCGACGGGCTCAACAAGCTCCGTGGGCACCTGAACCGCGTGTACGGCCGGTACTTCAGCCAGGTGCACTCGCAGTACATCTTCTGGCTCTTCTACCAAAACCAGCAGGCGTACTTCTGGGAGAGCATCCTCAACAACAAAGACGACGCCGTGCGCAAAGGCTTCATCAGCGACACGGACTGGTACAAAGATCCGGGCGGCGGTTTGCCGGCCACGCTGGCCACCACCTGGGGTCTCGATCGCCTGGTCGACGTGCTGGCAACGCCAGACGTGGGCGTGTACGTGCCCGACACCAACCCGAGTGACGGCAAGGACTACTTCCGTCAGGCCAGCTCGTCGGTGTTTGCCTGCAGCCAGGGCAACAACCCCATCCGTTGCGGCTCCAACGACACGCAGCTGACGCTCGATATCGATCTGGGCGCCCGGTACCAGTACACCCGCTACGACACCAGCAGCGGCCAGGGGTACTTCAACCGCATCAAGAACGTGGGCTCGTTCTACGACAAGATTGCAGCCCTGCTCACGCTCACCAACAGCGAAGCCAACTTCGTCGGCACCGACCAAACCAACGCCGTCAGCTACCGCATTGGCTTTTACCTGGCCTTCCCCAAGGTCATGACCCGCCTGTTTGGTGGCGTCGCGTCCGACAACTTCGACGCGTACACCTGGCGCTACGAGCCCGACGCTCTGTCGCCCGGCAAGGTCAACATGTACTCGCCCAACCTGTTCCAATCGGGCGGCGGCGGCGACACCAACACGGCCCCCGCGGGCCTCAAGGGCAAGCCCGTCGATGGCAGCTGGTTCTTCTTCTACAAGGCCTACGCCATCTTCTTCTCCATGGCCGAGTTCCAAGCCAACTACTCGCAGTCGTGGAACGACGCCGTGCGCGTGTACTGCCTTGGGTGCGGCGAGTCGTTCACCCCGGCCGCGGGCACCCAGGTCGAGACCATGAACGACCCATTCTCGGGCAAGCAATACGCCGCCGTGCGTTATGGCGACGGACGCGCAAGCCCCGGCGCCGACATGATCGTGACGGGTCGGCGGTTGATCCAGTCGTACAAAGACGCGCTGGCCCTGCCGGCCGACGCCACGGATCGCGACATCCTCGTCAACAACGCCACGTACTACGTGCAGAATCACATCGAGCTGCTCGACTTGATCCGCGGCATGTACGACACCTTCGGCTACTCGCGGTTCTAAGGAACCGTCACCCCAAGGTGACACGCCGGGCCACGAACACCCCAGGGGAGTTCGTGGCCCAGGCTTTTTTGTAGAGATTTGTGCGCTAGGCACGGTGTCAACCCGAGCCTGGGCGCCATGGACCAGACCTTGCTGAGCCTTCATGTGTCATGAAGCGCTATGCCGGCTTGTTCGCTCTGTTGTGTACGGCGGCCCTGCCATTTTTGCCCGCGTGCGAGGGCAGTCTATCTGCGGCGGACGAAGACTCCGATCACTCGGACGCCGACGATGTGGACATCGATAGCGTGTCCGATGCGATCTCGAAGCCGGGCAACTGGCGCCCCACCGAGGAGGTCCGCCGCAAGGCCGACCAACAGCGCGTGGCCTACGATGACGTGGGCAGCAAGTGCACGGGTTCACTCACCAGCGGCGCCAAAGCTCTAGGCGACTACGTCAAGCTCAACTTCAAGGGTGTCACCGACTACGGCGGGTACTCGTGCCGCAGGAACACGGCCAATCGCAAGAAGCTGTCGGTGCACGCCGTTGGCCGCGCGCTCGATATCTCCATCAAGCGCTTGAACGGCGCCGCAGACAACACCAAGGGCGACGCCGTCGCCAACTACCTGATCTCCCACGCCGAAGAGATCGGCATTCAACTCGTGATCTGGGACAACTCGGTGTGGATCGCCCAGCGTGCCGCCGGAAAAAAGCTCAGCGCGTACACCGGGCCGGACCCGCACACCAATCACATCCACGCCGAGCTGTCCGAAGAGGGCGCCGCGCGGCAGACCAACTTCTTTACCAAGGGCATGCCGAGCCCCGCGGGCAGCGAGACGGCGCCGGTACCAAACACCGACACGCAGGACCCGAGCGGCGAGGGCGAGGCAGATCCGGCACCGGAGCCCACCAGCGCGCCGACAACCACGCCGCCCCCAACCAGCACGCCCGCTCCGACCAGCACGCCGACAACCACGCCAACGACCACGCCGGTTCCGACCAGCACGCCCACAACCACGCCCACCACGCCCCCCACGACGAGCGTCACCAAGTGTGCGAACGACGGCACGTGCAATCCGGGCAACAACGGGTCCGGCAAGATCTGTCAGTCTGGAGTGTGCGTTCCCGGCTGCCGCGCCGACTTCCATTGCCCCGGCATCAAGACGTGCCAGAGCGGCATGTGCAAATGAGCGAAGGGCGTCCGTTTCGGCGGTTGTGAGCGCCCTTACGCGGGCACGGGCACGGGATAGAGAGAGGCGGGAGGCTAGCTGTAGCTAGAAGCTCTCGATCTTGGCCACGGAGCTGGCGTCGAAGAACTGGTACACGCCCAGGTTCACCTCGAAGGACGCGGCCTGCGTGAGCGGCGTCGCGAAGTCTGCACGCAGGCCCGAACCCACAAACTTGGGCACGAGCACCCGAAGGCCTGCGCCGGCGCTGGCATCAAAGCGGGGCACGCCCACGGGGTTTCGCGATACCACGGCGTCGGCGAACACCGTGGGCATCAGCGCAACCCACGTGGAGTCGAAGGCCACGAAGCGCACCTCGGCGTTCTCGAGGGCATACACATTGGTGCGCAGGTGGTTGTCGCGGAAGCCGCGCAGCAAGTCCAAGCCACCCACATACAGTTGCAGGTGCTCGGGCACACGGCTCACGGTGCCGGCGCGTACGCGCATGGCCAGGTTGAAGCGCTCGCCCAGCATGGCAAAGCCCATGGCCTCGCCGATCATCTGCGCGTACTGACCGGTGACGTCGCTGGTGGTGAGGCCCAAGCCTGGGCGCACTTCGAGGCTGGCGCCGCTTTGTCGCAGGCGCACGGTGTCCACCCGCCCGATGCGAAACGTGGGGCTCAGCACCAGAGTCTCCGTGGGCGCCGGAAAGCGCTCCGGCGGATCCAAGGGAGCAAGGAAGCGGTCCATGAAGGCCGTGACGCGAAAGCCAAAGCGCATGCGATCTTGCCAGTGCTGCTTGGCCACTTCGGAGATCAGCTGCGTGCGTTGGTCGGAGAACCCCGGGCGCGGACGCACCAAACGCTCGGCTTGCACCAAGAGCTCCAGGCGCTCGTCCAACAAGCGCGGATCGCGAACGATGACCTGCCCGCCGTGAAATCCGTCGAAGTACTGGTACTGCGCCTGCACCTCGAGAAACCGGCCCAAGATGTTGTTGTCGGCGGCGCCCAACCGAAAGAAGAACGCGCTGCCGCCGGCGCCGTAGCCCAGCAGTGGGTTGAGGGTCCAGCGATCTTCGAGTTCGAGCACGCAGACCGTGTGCCCTTGCTCTTCTTCCAGGTGACCTTGGACCCGCGAAAAGATAGTGGTGTTCCACAGCCGCGTGATCGCCAGGTCGAAGGCCTCTTGGGTGATCACATCGCCTTCGCGGAACCCAAGTTCCCGCCGCACCACGAACTCTTTGGTGCGAATGAGGCCGCGCACCCGGATCTGATCGATGCGGCGCGGGCCCGGCCAGCGCGCGGCAGGAACCTCACGCCCACTGCCGCTCGGCGCTTGGGCTTGGGCACTATCGGCAGGGGCATCGTCGGCCCGGGCCACCGGCGCCAAGCCCAGCAGCGAAAAGGCAAGCCCCGCCGCGAGCCATGTGCGACGCCTCCTGGGCATTACCTGGCCGACACGTCGAGCACCGCCCGGAACAGCGTGCGCAGACCGCGATGGATGTTCTCCGTGGACAAGCGTTCGTCTTTGCCGTGGAACGAGCGAAGCTCTTCTTGGGTGACCTCGAAAGGCATGTAGCCATAGGCGCGCACGCCCTTGCGACGCAGCGGCGCAGAGTCGGTGTAGCCCGGCGACAAGGCGGGCCCGGCCACCACGTGGGGCCGACCGCCCACCGCATGCCGCGCGAGCGCCTCGAAGAACGGATCGTCCCAGGTGCTCTCGTTGGCCTCGGAGGTGTTGAGCGCCTCGAAGGTGACATTGGTGTCGCCGACGGTCTCGTTGAGCTCCGTGAGCATTTGCGACGGGCGCGTGCCGGGCAGCAGGCGACAATCCAAGATGGCCGAGACCTCGCTCGGGATCACGTTGGGCTCTTTGCGCCCCTCGAAGCCAGTGACGTTGATGGTGTTGAACATGGTGGCCCGGGCCGGCGGGCTCTCGAGCAACTTGTCCATGGCGAGGGCGCGAAACAACGTCGGCCGCTTGAGCACGAAGCCCGTGGCGCCTCCGGTGTCGTGGCCCACGCGCGCAGCAAGCTCGATGAGTGATTTGTGCACCACCGGCTCGGGCTTGCGGGCCATGAGCTTGTTGATGGCGTTGACCAATCGCTCGGGAGCGCGGCCGGGGATGGGAGTGGATCCATGCCCAGCGTCGCCGTGGGCGGTCATCTTCACCCAGAGCACGCCCTTCTCGGCGACGGAGATGGTGTGCACCGTTTGGCCGGGCACCAGCAGGTCTTTGATGCCCACGCCACCTTCGTTGATGGAGTGGCTGCAGCCAAGTTTGTCCCAATGTTTGTTGACCAAGAAATCGATGCCGCCGCCGTCGCTCTCTTCGGCGGCCACGCCCATCAAGATCACCGAGCGTTTGAGCGGCACGTTCAGGCGTTTGAGCCAGATCAGCGTCATGAGCTCCATGACGCCCAGGCCCTTCATGTCGAGCGCGCCGCGGCCCCACACATAGCCCTTTTCGTCGAGGGTGCCCGAGAGCGGCCCTTTGCCCTGGGGCCACTTGTCGTCTTCGGCGGTGACCACGTCGATGTGCGAGAGCAGACACAAGGGCGCCTCGGGCCCGGTGCCTTCGAGCCGGGCGATGATGTTGCCGCGGCCTGGCGCGTACTCGAGCACCTCGGACGGAATGCCCTCTTTGGCCAACACGTCGTGCAAGAACTTGGCGCCGCGGGTCTCGTTGCCCGGCGGGTTGATGGTATCGACACGCAGGTACTCTTGGAGCACCCGGGTGGCCTCGGCGCCGGCGGCATCCCAGTTGACGGCGTCGTAGTACCGGGTTGCGCCCTCGGGGCCTTTGGCGTTGGGCGGTGCCGGCAAGCTGGCACAGCCCGTGGCAACCACAGACAACGCCAGGGCAACAAGAGTTTGCTTGAAGGGCTTCACGGCGAGCATCTTAGAACAA
>JBIKNA010000086.1:0-20781 GCA_044358965.1 Polyangiaceae bacterium | reverse complement strand
GAGGCCGCGCGCTGCGCCTCCGTGGCGTCGAACTTGCCAAGGTCTGCGCAACAGGGAACCACGTGCACGGGCTTGTCGCTCGCCACTTTGCCGTGCGCCCGCAGCCAGCTGCGCAACGCCCGCGTGAGGACGACCACGGCGTCGGCGCGCTGGAAGAAGCGAGACTCGCAGGCCTTGAGCAACCGGTACTCGAGTTGGTCTTTGCGCCAGTGGCCACAGTCCACGTACTCGTCGCCCAGCATGCCGCGGCAGTCGAAGACCACGCGGGCCGACGGGGTCAGGAGGCGCACCATCTCGGCCATGGCCGTGGGCAGGTAGCTGCGCGCGTGCACCACCCGCGGGCGGTTCATGAGCGCCTGCCGGAGCCCCAAGAGGGCGCCGCTCGACGCCTCGAACACCTTGCGCCGGAGCCGATGTGATGCCGAACGGCGCAACGGATGCCAATGCACCCTCGTACCGCGCAGTCTCTCCACCTGTGCGTCGATGACCTTCGGATCGGCCCCCGGCGGTTCGAAGCTGACCAGGTCCATGTCGATGCCGCGGTCGGCAATCCCACGGACGTACGGCAAGATCTGCGACTGCCCGAGCGGCTCCGTGAGGCCGTTGTGTGTCAGGTAGAGGGCGCGCATGACGTTGGTCAGTTGGGCGCGGAAGGCTGGTTGGGAGCGTCTTCGGACCGCGGCAAGTACTCCGTGGCGCCGTAGTAGCCGTAGTAGTGCTGCGCGTAGTAGCCACGCTGCTTGGCGTCGACGGCGTTGAGCACCACGCCCACGAGCTTACCCTCGACATCCCGCAGCGCCCGCAGCCCACGCTGCGCGAGGCTGCGCGGCGACTTGAACGCTCGGACCACGAAGACCGTGCCGTCGGTGGAAGCGGAGACCACGGCGGCGTCGGTGACGGCGGCCAACGGAGGGCTATCGATGACCACGCGCTCGAACTTCTCCGTGAGCGAGAGCAGGAACTTGCGGAAGCGCTCGGAGTGCAGGATGTCGGCCGGGTTGGGCGGCAACGAACCCGCGGGCAGGCACCAGAGATTGTCGACCATGGTGGGCAGCGCCACGTCTTCGAGACGCGCATTGCCGACCATGGCATCCACGAGCCCCTTGTCGCCCACGCGGTCGAACAACCGGTGCAGCCTAGGCCTTCGCAAGTCGCAGTCGACGATGCACACGCGCTGGCCCGCTTGGGCGAGAGAGATGGCGATACTGCAGGCCACGGTGGTCTTGCCCTCGCCGGGCGAGGCGCTCGTGACGAGGAGCGTCCGGAAGGGCTCGTCGGGGCCCATGAACGTGATGTTCGTGCGCACGGCGCGCGCCGCTTCGGCCACCGAGGAGAGCGGCTGGTGGTGCACCACGAGTTCCGGCGCGCCACCTCGGGTGCCCGCCCTTGCGCGGCGCGGCTGCCCTGCGCGACCACCGCCCTCGGCGAAGAGCGGCAGCACACCAATGCACGTGGCCTGAAGGCGGTCTTCGATGTCCGCCGGCGACTTGACGGTGTTGTCGAGCAAGTCGCGCACGACCACGAGCAGGATGCCTAGAATGGCGCCGACGACGAGGCCGATGGCAAGGTTGTTGGTGGCTTTGGGGCGAATGGGCACCCGAGGCTCCACGGCCGGGTCGATGATTCGAACGTTGTTCACGTTCATCATGCGGGCCAGGTCGGCCTGTTTCAGCTGATCGAGCAAGGCGCCGTAAACCTTCTCGTTTTGGGCGCGCAGACGGTCGAGTCGGTGGAACTCGAGCTCCTTGAGGTTGAGATCCACCGCACGCTTGCTGGCCTCGGCGTAGAGCGCGGCCTCGCCGGCCTCTTGGCGCTCGAGCACCGCCAGATCTCGCTGCACGGAGCCGCGGATGTTCTTGACCTCTTCGAGCAAGTCACGCTTCGCGAGTTCTTCCTTTTCTTGCGCGCGCTTGACGCTGGGGTGGTTCTCGCCCTTGCCTTCGGCCAAGAGCTCCCGGCGCTCGCGCACCGCAGCGATGTATTGCTGCCGCAAGCCCGACAAGAAGCCGCTGTTGAGTAGCTCCGAGGCTGGCACTGTGCTCGGGTTCTCGTCGCCCACCTTGTTGAGCTCCGCGGCCCGGGCGGCCATCTCTTGCCGGCGGGTGCGCGTGCGGGTCAGCGCCTCGTCGTAGTGCATCATCTGCTGACGCACGATCTTGGAGATCTCGTCGAGGGTGCTGCTGGGCAGCTCGTTCTTGCGCTTGAAGTCGTGTAGCTCGTTCTCGGTGGTCTCCAGCTCTTTGCGGTAGTGGTCGAGCTGTTGGCCGAGCCACACCACCGCGTCGCCGGTGGCGCTGACCGTCTTGTCGAGGTTCTGCGCCACATAGGCCCGGGCAACGCCGTCGCAGAGCTTACGGGCCATGGCGGGGCTCGTGTCTTCGACCTTGATGCGCACCAGGCGGCTGAGCTTGATGGGCTCGACGCGAACGCGGCCGCGAAGCGCCTGCACCGTATCGTCCATGGGCACGGGCTTGCTGACAGGACCACCCCAGAAATCGGCCGAGGTGGTGAGCCCCAGATCGGCGACCACGGCGGAGAGCACGCGGTCCGACGTCATGATGTTGTACTGGGTCTCGTAGTACTCGCGGTTGTCGGCGAACGAAGCAAAGAAGCGCGCCGTGGCATCGCCCTTGTCGGACAAGGGCCGGACGACGTCGGGGTCGAACTCGATGGTGGCCGAGGCCTCGTATACCCGGGCCAACGTGCGCATGTAGAAGAACGAGCCCGCCACACACAGCACAATGGCTGCAGCAACCATGGGCCAGTTCTTGCGGACCGACGACACAAACTGCAGGATCGTCGTGGCGATCTCTGGTTGTTGCTGCGCGGCGTCGCCCTTGCGATCGCCCTCGCGGCCACGCTTTTTACGATCCGAGGGAGCTGCCATAAGCGACTGACTTCATAGCCACAAAAGCGGTCGACGGCGACCTGTGTGAGGCTTCTTTGCCACAATTCGTTGCGCTTGGGCGATAACAAGTTCATTCGACAGCCCAGGCAGGACCGCGACCTCGACAGCGCACCTTGTTTGCGACATAGTTTCCAGCACTTATGAAACCAACGGACCGCGGACTGGGACCTGGGCCGTGGGTGCGCCGGCAGGCGGCGCTGGGGGCGGCCCGGGCCGTGAGCGAGCTTTTGGCGCGCCGCGGCCTTGCGGCTCTGTTCGTCAAGGGGGTCGTCACCAGCGGGTGGCTCTACGCCCAGCCCGAGGATCGCACCTTCGACGATATCGACCTGCGGGTCCGCCCTAGTGACCTCGACGCCGTAGCGCAGGCGTTCGCCGCCGAGGGGCACTTCGCGATGGCGAGGCGCTCGCCCACCGGCAACGTGGTCTTCGAGGTTGCAGGCTTCATGGTCGACATCGAGCCCACCATCGGACCACCTCACCTGTGCCGCGCGGGGGTCGACACCATGTTGCGCCGCGCCACGGACGGCCAACCGTGGCTTGGCTTTCCGGCGAGCGTGCCCGAGCTCCACGACCACGCCCTGTTGTTGGCCATCAACATCTTCAAGGATCACCCACGGCGGGCGAGCAAGAGCAGCATCGACGATCTGCGCCGCCTCACCGAGCTGCCGGCGTTCTCTGCGGCCACGCTGTGCGCGAGAGCGAAGGAGGCACGCGCGAGCACCATCCTCGGGGTCCTCGTCGACCACTTCGGCGGCGAAATTGCTGCGATGCCGGCCATTGGCGCCGAGCTCGGTGGCAAGCGCGCCCGGGGGTATCGCGCGCTGCATCGGCTCCTATCCGCGCGGCCGGGTACCCTGCCCGCCCGCTTGCTATCGCGGGTGGCCAGCGACAACCCCCTCGATTGGCCTTTGGCGCTGCACAACGCGGCACAAGTGGCCCTTTGGGTGCGAAAGGACCCCGAAGGGGCGACGCTCAGGCGGGCGCCGCAGGCAACATCGGCGCTTCGTCCGGATGCCGGGCGAAAGGACTGAGGTTGTGGCGTGCGTCCGCATGCACCAGGATGCCCGGCCGGTGGGAGACCAGCACGATGGTGACGCGCCCGAAAAGCGCGCGCAGGGTCTCGGCAAGCTGCGCCTCGGTCGCCTCATCCAGGTTCGCCGAAACCTCATCGAGCACAAGCACCGACGGCCGCATGAGCAGCGCCCGGGCCAAGCAGAGGCGCTGCTTTTGCCCGGCCGAAAGGCCCGCACCGTCCTCGCGAATGGGATGGTCGAGGCCCTTGGGCAGCGCGGCCACGGCGTCCGTGAGCTTGGCATCTGCGAGGGCCCGGTGCAGCGTGGCATCGGACACCGGTCGCCGCAGGCCGTAGACAAGGTTCTCGCGCAGGGTGCCCGCGAGCAGGAACGGATCGGCTCCGACATAGCCCACCCGCGCTTCCGGGCGCTCGAAGTAGCGAACCGGGGCTTGCCCGTCGACGGTGATGGTCCCGGAGGTTGGCTCCGAGAGCCCAAGCACCAGCGCGAGCAGTGTGCTCTTGCCCGACCCGCTGGGCCCCACGACCGCGAACTGCGAGCCAGCCCGCACCTCGAAGCTCACATTGTCGAGCACCGGACGATCGTCGTCGGAGTACCGAAAGCTGAGCCCGGCGGCGCGGATCGCTGGTGGCACCACCGCCGCGGCGTCTGCATCGTCCGCGGCGGCGTCGTTGCCGGGGACGCTCTCCGGCGCCATGGCTTGGGCGACCTGCTCGCGGCTGAAACCGTCGACGTAGCTCAGGCTTCGGGCGAACTGTGGCGCCGTCTGGTTGCAGTTGGTCATGTGCACGACGGCGGTTCCCAGCGTCTGGACGAACCGCAAGAACAGATACAAGAACGAAAGCAGCCGGATGCCCGGCGTATGCATCACGTGCTGGCTGAAGACCACGATGGCCACGATGAGCACCGTGCCCACGAACGGCGTCAACGCCGCAGCAACGCTGCTCAGGCTACCGGCGCCAATGCCCTCTTCGGCGTACCGGTCCACCGCCTGCGAAAGGCGCTGGTGCTCTGCGCGCTCCGTGCGCACCGCCCGAACCAGAAAGAAGTTCCGCGCGACCAGTTGAATGCCGCGGGTCACGATTTCGAGCTGTTCGGGCACCCGTGCCGCCTTGCGGCCCGCGGCACGGTTCAGGCGCAGCACCACGATGCCAAGCACCAGCAGCCCCGAGAACGCAACGAGGGTCTCGAAGGGCGCCGAGAACAGAAGGAGCAGCGCAAGCACGACGACCTGCACCGCCATGGCCAAAAAGTTCGTCCCCGCGTAGGCGAAGTACGATGCCTTGACGAAGTGCTCCGAGAGCCGCGTGGTCACCGACGAAGCGCTGACGAAGGCGCGGCTCGGGTGCAGCAACATCTCCCAGATGGCGATACGGCGCAGCCGGAGCGTGATGTTCTCTTGGGTGACGCTTGCGGAGTAGGCAAGCAGGTACTGGGCCACCGCGCGCACCGCGCCAATGGCCAAGAGTCCGATGGCAAGGGTGCCGGGAGAGAGCTTCCGGATTCCGAAAGCTCCGGCCAACTGCACCGAATCGCTGAGAATGCCCAGGCTGCTCAGAAACAGCTGAAGAAAGCCCGCGATGCCGAGTTCGACAGCGCTCAGCACCAATGAAAACCCAAAGGAGATACACAGCCAGGTGGCCACCCTGGGCCCCAGGAGCTTTTGCAGAGCCGACAGTGAGAGCGCCCGACGCAAGCTCATGACGGGGCCACGATTCCTGCAGCGTCGAGCAGCTCGCGGTAGACGGCCAAGGTCTCCGCGGCCACGCGCTCCGCGGAGAACTCCGCGAGGGCGCGCTCGCGCCCGCGCCGCCCCATGTCCCGACGCATGGCATCGTCGGTGATGAGCGACCGCAGTGCATCGCAAAGGCCATCGGCGCGACGCGCCGGCACCAAGAGACCGTTGTCGCCGTGCCGCACCACCTCGCGGCATCCAGGAACATCGGTGGTGACGATGGGGCGCCCCGCGGCGGCAGCCTCGAGGAGCGACTTGGGCAGTCCCTCGCCGTAGGAGGGCAGGCAAACGATGCTCGCCTCGGACAGCAAGCGCGCCACGTCGTCGCGCCAGGGATGAACCTCGACGGCGCCCTCGCGCCCCCACGCGGCCAGGGTGTCCGCAGGAATGGCCTCGGGATTCCGGGCATCGGGCTCGCCGACGAGCAAGAACCGCGCTTTGACGCCCTCGGACCGAAGCCGCCGCGCGGCCTCGACGTACTCGCCGATGCCCTTGTCGAACAAGAAGCGCGCGTGCAGCAGAACGACGGGCTCGCCCGGCGGCTCAGGGCTGGGCTTGAACGTCTCGGTATCCACCCCCGCCCCGCGAATCAGGACGATGCGCTCGCGGCGCATGACCCCCCAGCGAACCCAGCGCTCGATGTCGTCGGGATTCTGCAAGATGACGCGGGCGTTGGGTGCATTGACGAGCACCTTGTACGAGAACTTGATGCCGGGACGGAGCACCCGGGACAGAAGCTGCTCGGACAGGAAGACATACCCCATGCCCGCCATGGCGTTGACCACGGCGGGAACCCCCGTCAGCCGCGCCGCCAAGGTGCCGTAGAGGATGGGCTTGATGGCAACGTGGTGCACCACGTCCGGACGGAAGCTGCGGTAGAGCCGGACGATGGCCGCGAGGGTTCGCAAATCCGACGCCGCGTTGCGCCCTTGGCGGTCCATGGGCACATCCAGAACGGGTACTCCCGCCGCGCGAATGCGCTCTCGGTATGGCCCCTCGGGAGCGGCCACCGCAACATCGTACCCCGCCGCCTGGGCGCGTCGCGCCAGATCGAGTCGGTGCGAATAGAAGTACCCATCTTTGGCGACGAGAAACAGAACGCGGGGCGTGCGCCGACGATTCATGCGATACCACGGTCCGAAGCGGTTGCGCCGCACTGCGCGGCTTGGGGCACATACCACACTCGGGGGCCGCGCTGGGCGCCGCCCGTTGCTGGACCGCGGCCTTTGAAGAAAGCGCCGTGAGCGGCTATATGTGCCTCGCGCGCAGGCGGGCTCGTTCGAACGTCCGAGCCCGCTCCCGCAACCAAAACGGTCTTCGTCATGGTCGGAATCCTTCTGTGCATCATCGCGGGCGCCATCATCTTCGCGCTCGGCACCCGTTCCGCCCGGAGGTCTGGTTGCCCCGAGGTTCTGTACACGCTGATGGCCGGCTTTGGCCTTCGCATGGTGCTGCAGACCTTCGGTCGCGATTTGCCCATCTTCAGCTTTGGCGCCGGCGGTGACTGCATCGCCTACGAGGACCTCGCCACCACCATCGTCCAGATTTGGGACCAAAACGGGGTGTCCTTTATCGAGCAGGACCGTCTCCCAGAGATCGGTCTCGTCTCGCTCCCCCCCAACTTGTTCGCCCTGGTGGCCTACGCCAACGGCACCATGAGTCGTGCTGGGTGCACCGCACTCATTGCGCTTGCGGCGGCGCTCACGTTTCTGAACATCTTCGAGCTCGCCCGGGAACTCGGGGCCGAGACGCGCTCCGCGTTCTGGATGGCAACGTTGTTCGTATGGGAGCCCGCGTACGTTCTGTACACGTCAGACATGTACAAAGACGGCATCGTGGTTGCGCTCACGCTGGGAGCCCTGGGCAGCGCCATCCGCCTTGGGCGACGCCTTTCGGTGGTGCACCTGGCCATCGGCATCGGGTGTGTGATCTCTCTGGCCTACGTCCGCAACTACTTGATCTATGTCACCGTGGCCCCATTGCTGGTAGGCCTTGTGGGGTTCCGCTCGAACTCGCTCGGACGCACGGTCAGCGTCTTGACCCTCGAGATCGTCGCGGCGCTCATCTTCGCGAACATGTCCAACACGCTGCGCGACGCGGCGGCTACGGCCCAAGACACGTTCGAGTTCGCCACCACAGATAGCCTCATGTCCAACACCGAGGGAGGCTCTGGCGTCGTCTTCGCCGGAGACACACCCTTCGCATCCTTCGGCACCAAGCTCGTCTATACGCTGTTCTCGCCGTTTCCCTGGCAGACGGGATCCATCGCGTTCCACGTCGGCAAGGTGGACGCTGCCGTGTTGATCTACTTCTTGTACCGGTCCGTCCGCGCGGTCACTCGGGCACCGTTCGTAACAGTGCTGACGGTCCTCGCCTTCATCGTGCCTTGCACCATCATGTACACAACCACCATGGCCAACATCGGGCTCATCGTCCGGCAGCGGTTGGTCATCGTGGCCGGCCTCGCGGTCATGGCGGCGTTGTACACCCCCAAGCGCAAGGGCTTCACCGCCGAGGACTACGACGGGGACGAAGACGAAGACAAAGACAAAGACGGCGACGACGAACCGTCGTCATCCGACGACGCGGAAGACCAACCGGCAGCAAACGCGCCCCCCCAGCCCGTATGATCCCCTCCCCCAACGACGCCGCGCACCTCTTCCGGTACGAAACCCTCGAGGCCGAGCTCCGGGCCATCCTCGCCGTAGGTTACGCCCCCCTCACCTGCGCCGGCTATCTCGACCACAAGCGCGCCCCACAGGCCGCCCGGGTGCTCATCACTCGCGTGGACGCCGATCTATCGTTGGCCAAGGCAACACCGTTGCTCGATATCTTCGAGCGCGTGGGCCTGCGCGCCACGTTCTTCGTACGGCTGCACGCGCCGGAGTACAACCCCTTCTCCTTCGAGGGCTATCGCATCCTCAAGCGCATGATCGCCCGCGGACACGAGGTAGGCCTCCACGCCGAGCCTATTGATGCAAGCCGCATCTGGGACGAGGCTCCGGAGGCCTGCCTTACCCGGGACCTCGAGGTCTTGTCGCTGATTCTGGGACACGAGGTCCGGGCCGTGGCCAGCCACGGCGGCCTCACGGGGTACAACAACCTAGACTTCTTCAAGGGCAAAGATCCGGCTGCGTTGGGCCTTGCCTACGAGGGCTACGACGAGACCCCGGCCTTCAACCTGTTCCACGAGTCACGCTACGTGTCGGACAGCGAGTGGACCCGTTGGAAGGCCTACGACAAGGGACAGCGGCTCGAGGGCGACGCGCGCCCGCCCAGCGCCCACGCCCACGACGGCCCCAGCGTGCTCCACTTGCTCCTCCACACGGACACGTATTTCCACCACCACTGCTACGAGCGCGAAAAGTGATCGTCATCGTCGACTACGAGGTGGGCAACGTCGGTTCCATCCTCAACATGTGCAAACGCATCGAGGTCCCCGCAGTACTTTCGCGGGACCCGGTGGTCCTGGCGGCTGCGCAAAAAATCATCCTGCCGGGCGTCGGCGCCTTCGACGCGGGCATGGAGCGACTCGTGCACCACAATCTGATTCACGTCTTGCGCAAGCGCGTGCTCGAGGAGCGCACACCGTTGCTGGGCATCTGTCTCGGCATGCAGCTCTTGGGCAACGGCAGCGAAGAGGGCGAGCGTCCGGGTCTCGGTCTGCTGCCGGCGCGCTGCGTTCGTTTCGCCGAAGACCGCGCCAAAGACTTGAAGGTGCCCCATATGGGTTGGAACGTGGTGCGCCCTCGGCAGCCCCACCCGCTCTTCCGCAGCGACGACGACGAGCTCCGCTTCTACTTCGTCCACACCTACCACGTGGTGCCCGAGGACCCGTCGCATACCCTTGCCACCACCGATTACGGCGGCGAGTTCACGTCGTCCGTTGGCCATGGCAACGTGCTCGGCGTGCAGTTCCACCCCGAGAAGAGCCATCGCTTTGGCATGCAGCTCATGGGCAACTTCGCCGCGATGTAGCCCGAAGGCCGGGCGGGCCCGCCAAGGCCGTCGCGCAGCCCCCTGCCCCCCGCCGGTGGCCCGCCCTAGATGTTCTTCTTGGATGTGTACTTGACGTAGAAGCTCATGGGTATGAGCTCGGCCTTGGCAAGCACATAGAAGAACGGCCGAAATCGCTCGAAGATGGGTTTGTAGTTCTTGAACTCGGTGTACCCATGCCGGGGCTCGTTCATGAGCACGGTGAACTCGTCTTCGGAGAACCCCCACCGGCGCATCATCATGCGCACCATGTCCATGGACGCCGCGGGCGGCGCCTCGATTTGCCGAGCGGCTTCGTCGCGCCCGAGCTGCCCCGAGCGCACGTGCGCCGAATGCCCCACGATGCGCGAGTCGATGGACCAACGCCGGGGCGCAAAATACGTATGCCAGAACGTTGCCGTGCGGTTCTCGAGGTGGTGCCCACCGTAAGACTTCCAGCCGCAGTCACGTTTGAGCATGCTGACGACGCTAGCCTTGTCGTACTTGAGGTACCAAAGCGGACGCACCTTCTTGATTCGGCGCACCATCATCCAGCGGAGCTGATGGCTGAGCCACATGCTGGGGTAGCTGTCGAGTTTGGTGTGGCCGTGTTTCTTGACCACATCCGCCACGTACCGGGCATCCATGTACAGCCAGCCAATGGGGAACAGGCCCTCGCTCTGGAACGAGTGGCCTTCGAACACGTAGCGAACGTCGTTCTGCTCGGCGGCGCGGTTGAGCACCGTGGCCAACGCCAAGTCCGTCGGAACGTCGAGGTCGATGCTGCCCGAGCGCAAGAACGCACGGTAAATCTCGTCGATTTCCTCGTTGTCGATGACGTAGGTGTAAAGCTCTACGTCGAACGTCTTGAGCACGTTCTGGATGTTCTCGACGGCGATGTGCGAGTTCCACGTGTTGTCGAAGTGCACCGCCAGAGGCCGTAGGCCGTACTGCTTGGCCAGGTAGATCAAATACGACGAGTCGGTGCCACCGCTGACCCCCACCACCAAGTCGTAGGGCTTTTTGCGCCCCTCGCGCTTCATCTCGGCCACCTGCTCTTCGAGCTTCTTCCGGGCCGCTTCGCTGCCGGTCTGGAACTCGGCCTCGAGCTTGTCGTGCATTGCGCAGTAGTTGCAGACGCCGAGCGCGTCGAAGCTGGTCTGCGGGATGTCTTCGCCGTAGAGGCAACGCTTGCAGCGCTTGAGCTTCTTGCCGGCCTCGGTGAGGCGGTCCCAACGATTGAGCCAGGCACCCTCGTCGAAGAACACGGCGCGATCTTGGGGCAAGCGGGGGAGCGTGGAACAGATCACGGAAGTCGGCCTTTGGGGTGTTGGTACCACCTTTGTGCCAGGCGCAGGAAGCGGGTCGATAGGCCTTTCGTTTCGTGGTAACTCACGCCCCACGAATGCTCCGGGTCCGGGTGATGCCATGCCTCTTGCTGCGCCGTCAGGGTCTCGTCAAGACCGTACGGTTTGGCGCTGCCAAGTACGTGGGCGATCCCATGAACACCGTGCGGATCTTCAACGAGAAAGAGGTCGACGAGCTCATCGTCCTCGATATCCGCGCCACCCCCGACAAGAAAGACCCCAACTTCGAGCTCTTGGGCGAGATGGCCCAAGAGTGCTTCATGCCCATGGCCTACGGCGGCGGCGTCCGGTCCGTGGAGCACGCCAAGCGGCTCTTTGGCTTGGGCATCGAGAAGGTCATCATCAACTCCGCGGCTTGGCACTCGCCGGCGCTCATCGAGCAGCTGGCGGCGCGCTTCGGAAGCCAGGCCGTGGTGGGCGCCATCGACGCCAAACGAGACTTCTTTGGGCGGTACCGCCCGGTGTCCGAGAGCGCCCGCAAGAAGCACCCCATCGACGTCGCCACCCACGCCCGGGCACTTGAACAACGCGGCGTCGGCGAGATCTTGATCACCTCGGTGGACCGCGACGGAACGTTCCAGGGCTACGACGTGGCGCTCACGGAGCGCGTGGCGAGGGCCGTGCGCGTGCCCGTCGTGGCCTGCGGGGGCGCCGGCAAGCTGAGCGATCTGGGCCCGCCGGTGCACCAAGCCGGGGCCTCTGCGGTGGCCGCCGGTAGCCTGTTCGTCTACCAGGGCCGGCACCGCGCCGTTCTCGTCAACTTCCCCACCCGGGCAGAGCTCGAAGGCTTGTTCCCCGCGCCGGCGTCGCGATGAGCACGGAGCGCCCACGTCGCTTGCTCCTCACCGGCGCCTCCGGTCTCGTGGGCGCCGAGGTGCACGCGGAGCTTTCGCGCAGCGCCCAAGTCACCTGCGCCAACGACCGAACGCAGGGAGATCTCTCCCGTGGGGGACTGCCCGAGGGTCCCTTCGACACTGTGGTCCACGTTGCAGCGCACTTGCCCCACGACCTCACGGGCCCCGACGGCGACGCAGCGGCCCAAGAGAACACGGCCATGGACGGTCGCGTCTTGGACCTTGTGCAAGCCAAAGGTGCGCACCTCGTATACTTCTCTACGGCGAGCGTCTTCGCCCGGGCGCCCGTACTGCGCGACGACAGCGCCGTTGCCCCAGACATCGCGTACGCCAAGGCCAAGCTGCACACCGAAGAGCTCATCGCCGCACGCAAGCTCTCCGCGTGCATCTTTCGGCTTGTGGCCCCTTATGGCGCAAGACAGCAGCGGCACACGGTGCTGCGCAAGTTCGTTCTGGATGGACTCGCGGGCAAGCCGCTCCGGTACTACGGCACGGGCGCGCGCACGCAAGACTTCATCCACGTGCGCGACGTTGCCGCGGCCGTGCGGGCCGCCGTCGACCAGCGGGCCCAGGGCACTTTCGTTCTCGCCTCCGGGCGCAGTGTCACCATGCGCGAGCTCGCCGGCCTTGTCAGCGCCGCCACCGGTGGCCGCAGCGTCGTCGAGCCCGCCGGCGTAGATGATCCCGAAGAGGGCGTACAAGTGCGCTACGACATCCAAGGTCTGGGGCGGGTGTTGGGATTCACGCCACAAATCTCTCTCGAGGCGGGTGTTGCCGAATGGGCCGCGGCACTCCGCGCACAAGAGGTCTCATGAAGCTGGGCCTCATCTCCGACATCCACGGCAACGCCGTCGCACTCGAACTGGTTTTGTCCGTGCTCGATGCCGAGGGCGCGACGAAAATCTGGAGCCTGGGCGATGACGTGGGCTACTTCGCGGACTCCACGCAGGTGCTGGCCACGCTCCGCGCACGCGGCATTCCTTCGCTCTTGGGCAACCACGAAGCGATGGTCATCGGGGCGCTTGCGGAGCCCTCCGCCGACAAGGCCGAGGTCTACGATCTCGCTCGCACCCGCACCTCGCTCGCCCCGGAGCTACCGGAGCTCGCGGCGCGCGTGCCCTTCCGCCAAGAGCGCTGGGGCGCGGGGCGCGCACTCTTGTGCCACGGCAGCCCCTGGAACCCGGTCAACGGCTACATCTACCCCGACGGGCCCCTGGCCCGCTTCGCTGCGCTGCCCTACGATCTGGTGTTCATGGGCCACACGCATCGCCCCATGAACGTGAACATCGAGCGCCCCTTCGGCACCCCAGTGCGGGTGGTCAACGTTGGCTCTACGGGACTCCCGCGCGACGACGGTCGCTTTGCAAGCTGCGCGCTCGTCGACACCCACAGCGGCGAGGTGGAGATCCTGCGGGTCCCCCTGCCCCTTGGCGAGATCCGCGCGCGCTACCACATCGAGACCGGTCCCGTGCATGAGTGCATGAACCGGATGGTACCCAGCAACATGCTCGTAGGGAGAATCGTGTCGTGAACCACTTGGATCGCACAGTGCTCATTACTGCCGTGGGCGGCGGCGGCGTCGGCGAGCAGCTCATCAAGGCGCTGCGTCTTGCGCCCAGGCCCTACTGCATCGTGGGCTCCGACATTCACCATCGGTCCTTGGGGCTGGCCGATGTGGACGTACCGGTCATGTTGCCGCGAGGCAATGCGCCGGATTACATCGATGCCGTTCTTGATGTCTGCAAGCGCCTCGGGGTTCGCGCCATTTTCCCAGGGTCCGAGGTTGAACTCATCGCGCTGTCCAAGGCCCGAAGCAAGATCACCGCCGCGGGTGTTCGACTCTTCGTCAATACGGAGAGGGTGCTCGAAATCGGTCTCGACAAGGCGGCGACTGGCACGTTCCTGTCCGAGAACGGCTTCGAGGCCCCGCGGGCCAAAGAGATCAGCTCGCTTGCCGATCTCCCAGAGATTCCCTTCTTGCCCGTCGTACTCAAGCCCAGTGTGGGCGGTGGAGGCAGCGTAAACACCTTCATCGCCCAGACCCGCGAGGAGCTGCAGCTCTTCGGCGCGTTCTTGCTGAGCGTCTACCCGAGCTTCTTGGCCCAAGAGTATGTCGGGACCGCAGACGCCGAGTACACCGTGGGGGTCCTGACGTCCTACGATGGTCAGCTCATTCACTCCATTGCCCTGCGCCGAACCATCCTGGCCACCTTCAACAATCGGCTGTGGGTACCCAACAAAAGTGGGAACGCTTCGCTCGGAAAAACACTGGTCATTAGCAACGGCGTCTCCCAAGGCGACGTGGGCACATTCCGCCAAGTGACGGAGCCCTGCGAGCGCATCGCCAAGGCCATCGGGTCTCGCGGTCCCATCAACATCCAGTGCCGACTCGAGAACGGCTCTGTGAAAGTGTTCGAGATCAATCCACGCTTCTCGGGCACGGCGTCCATCCGCGCCATGATGGGCTTCAACGAGGCCGACCTTTTGTTTCGACGCGAGGTTGAGGGCGAAGAGATTCCCCGACGGTTCACGTACCGTGAGGGGCACGTAGTCCGAGGCCTCCGCGAGTGTGTCATCGATCCGGCGCTAGCCGATGCCACGCCGAAGGCCGGGGATTTCGTCTGGAGCGTCCCGGCACTCCCCTTCGTCTATCGAACCCACGATACGCCTAGCAACGGAGACCGACTGCCGGATCAGCTCCCCATGACGGTAACCGTGGACCCGACCACGGGACTCGTCCACCAAGTCCCGTCCAAAGAAGTCGCTGCAGCACTCGCTCTCGCGTATGAGGCCGGCTCCGAACTGACAGGCCTCATGGACGAAGAGGGCATTGGGCGCGAGTACGCGGATGACTTCTTGGCGTTGCTGGAAGACGCCATGGGGACATCAGACCTGTCCGGCAAACAGGTACTCGAGGTGGGGTGCGGAACGGGCTATCTCCTGTCCCGCCTCAAGAGCCAGGGCGCCAACGTGCGCGGCATCGAGCCCGGACCCCATGGCCAGACGGGCGGCGCCAAGTACGGAGTACCGGTCATACAGGGGCTTTTCCCCGCCGAAGCCACCAAAGGCACCTACGATCTGATCGTGCTCTACCTCGTGCTCGAGCACATCGAGGGCCGCACGGAGATCCTGAGCGAGTTGCGCGCCCACACGGCACCGGGCGGCAAGGTGTGCGTGGTTGTGCAAGACGAGGAATCGTTCCTCCGCGAGGGCGATGCGTCGCTGCTGTTCCATGAGCACTACGCATACTTCACGGCCGCCTCGTTGAGAGCCGTCCTTCGAGATGCCGGTGCTGGGGCAATCCGGATTCGACGCTCGAAGCTGTCAAAGCTACTTTTCGCAACGTTTGGCTTCGACCCGTCCCTGGGGGACGATGTCCGAGGGGATGTACCGCTCGCGCAAAGCCTCGCCATTGCACATCAGTTTCGAAAGAAGATCGACGAGAGCCTGCGGAAGATCCGTCACTTCGTCGACACGCATGCAAAGGCGGGCGACGTAGGCATATACGTTCCGGGGCGCTTCGTTAACCTCATCGCACTGGGCCAGCTGCCCGTGCAGAAGCTTCGGTTCTTCGACGACAGCCCATCGATTCACAAGCAGTTCTACCCCGGTGTGCCCATTCGCATCGAAAACCGCGATGATCTGGTGGCCAGACCGCCCGCCGCCGTGCTCATCATGAGCAGCTCATTTGGCACGAAGATCAAGGCGCGCCTGGCCCCACTGTTGCCCGCTTCCCTGCCTGTCGTAACCATCGACGAACTCGTTGCCCGTGATCTGGCCCACAGCGCGGCGAGCCAGACCAGCCAGACGTAACGACACCGCAACTCGAGCAGACACGGAAGGGCGGCGCGCTAGATCTTGTTCAAGAAACACTGAAACGTCTGGATCTCGGCCTCTTGCCACAAGGAGCGGTAGAGTCGGGCAGCGTCTGGCCCATTGGTCCGAACGACCACTTTTCGAGCCAGGGGCTCGGCCCGAAGCTCCCGTTCAAGTGCCTGCATGGCAAGGCGCCCAAGCCCCTTCCCGCGAAATCCAGCGAGCACCACAATCTCTTCAATCTCGAAGCCGAACCCCGCATAGCGAGGCATCGAAAAACGATTCAGCGTGATGAGCCCTGCCCGCTCGCCGGCGGCGGTCTCGATCACAAGAATCCTTGGCCACGACTGACCCAATTGCTCGCGCAAGAATGCGCGAAGAGGCTCTTCCAGCTCTCGGATGCGTTCGTTGAGCTCTGCAAGGCAAGAAAGAACATGCTCCCAATCCGCATCGGCCAGGGGAGCGGTGAGGGGCCGGAGTCTCATCGCAGTTCTCCGAAGATGGTTCGCATGCCGTCGCAGACCCGATCGACTTCGTCGTCTGTAAGGTCGGCATGAAGCGGAATCGAGCAGGTTTGCGCCACAAGGCGGGTCGCAACGTCATACCTTCCGTCTGGGGCGCAGAAACCAAGCTCCGGAGTCGACTCTATCCCGAGTTCGGCGCAACGCGACACGAACCAGTCGCGCTGGGGCCCCAAATCGACCACATATCGCTGGGGCTCCGCGACGCCCCCCGCACCGCGAAGCCGACCCCATGGCTGACCGCGCAACGTTTCGTCGTAGCGAGCGACGATGCTTGCAAGACGCGCGCGCCGGGCTGGCAGTCGCTCGAGACTATCGAGTGCGATGGCCGCGTGAAGGTCGGGCAGGCTTGCGTTGAATCGCGTGGTTCCGTCGTCGGCGTCCAAGTCCGCATACGAAGTCAGCCGCTCGACAGCCTCGGCAAGAGTCCCATCGTTGGTCAACAGGACGCCACCGTCGATGCCTGCCAGCATCTTCGTCGGATACAACGACAGCGCGACATTGCCGGACCGGACGGGCGCGGCCACGTCGGCAAGCACCGACAGAACCGACTGCGCCGCGTCATCAACGAAAGGAATCCCTATGGCCTGTAGAGCACTGGCGCCGGACGCCAGGCCAAAGTGCCGAGGAACCAAGGCCCCGTCCACCTGTCCAGCAGCGAATGCGCGGGACACAAGCTCAACGGATGCCGACGCGCTCTCCGGCAGGAGGTCGACGTACACTGGCGTCCCGCCCATGGCGCGCACCGCGTGCACCATAGCCAAGCACGTTGCAGCAGCGGGCACCGCGACCCTCGGTCGGTCGTGCCCGGGCAGCATCGCCCGTAGTGACAGACTCAGAATCGAAAAGGTGTTCGCCGCAAACAACGCGTGCCTGTATCCGGTGGCCTGAACGAGCGCTTCGGCAAGTTCCTTTCTGTACGGGCCCCTCGCCAGGCTGCCGCGACGCAGGGCACGGAGCCACACGGACTCGTCGGGCGGGCTGACTCGATACCGCGCGATCATGCGCCGAGGACCCCCTCGCCGGCAGCTCGGGCGCGCTCCTCGGATGAACGCGCAGCGTCAGCAACCCAGGTCGATGTCCCGGCGAAACCAATGTTCATGAGCGCATCAATCACCGAGAGGCCAGGCTCCCAGACCCCCTGAAAGCGCGCGTACGGTTCGGGCACGAAGTGATTGTATGCCAGTCGAACGTTTCGACGTCGGAACGACTCGGGGTCTTGGTAGGCCCGACCGCCGTCTCCGGAAACGTATACAGTGCCGCCGACGGCTGCAACGAGCGACGACACGAGTTCTCCCTTCTGCCCTTCGCAGTCCACGCTGCGGCTACGGATCTGTGTGGGAGTGATGCCAAGTGCCGTACAAACGCGCGTGATGAACTCCATGTTCCGGTCCACAAGGCTCGTGGTTTCGGAGCCAAAGTACGCGTCGACCAGCGGAAAGACATCCGCGAAAAACGGCGCGCGCTTGTAGGCCTGTTCAACGGAGCGACGTGCCTTCTCGAAAGCTCGGCCATCACGAACGTTGATCTTCATCTCGTGCAACGGCAGGCCCAATCTTCCATCGGCAGGATGCTCCACCGGAACCGCGAGGAAGCCCACGGACCCCGGCAGCTGAAACTTGACTCGCTTGCAAAGGAACGCGGCGCGCGGATTGTTCTCGGTGTGGTCCAACACCACGAACGTGTCGCATTTGGCGAGCTTCACGAAGAGGCCTAGCCACGGCAGGAAGTCAGGTTGATGCACGGCGACGCGCACCTGCCCGGGTGCGGCCCCCAAGAGGCTCATGGCGCCCCCAGCAGTTGACGCACGGCATCCATCGCCCGACGCACGCCGTACTCTTCCAGCCACTCGCGGCCACCCTGCCCCACCGCCCTCATCTGCTCAGGGCTATCCGCAAAGCGAAGGATCGCGTCCGTCGCGTCGGAAGCCGTCTTGATGTCGATCATGGGGTATAGTGCCGGATAGAGCGTGGCGAACTCGGAGTCTTCGCGACGGTGCAGGAGTGGTTTCGCCATGGCCAGCGCCTCCTGCATGGTGCCAGCAATGAACCATGAGTGCCCGAGCTCCGCGCAGACGAGGTCGGCCATCGCCAGAAGCACCATCAGCTCCCGGCGAGGACTCACGGGTAGCCACAGCACGCGGCCGCCCAGGTTGAGTTCCTGGCACAGCTCGCGGGACGCTTCGACGTCCGGGCCGTACTCACAGGTCACGAGGCCGACACGCAAGGAGGGCCGTTGCTCCCGAACCCTGGCGAGCGCCCGGATGATCTTGTCGTTGCCCTTGCTCCAGATGTACGGGGTAGGGTTGCGCCACACGTGACGCGCGAGTGAGAACACAAGGACGTCGCAGCGATCGCGGAACGCCTTGACCAGCGGATACCAGTGGCTCTGCTCTGTCTTGGTCTCCATCACCGACTGGCAGTACAAGGGCGTGTAGATGAGCGGCGGCACGCCAAAGATTCGCTGTCCGGCATATGCCAACCGCCGCAGCGGACCTTCGATGATGGGCGAACGATCACCCATGACCGCCTTGGCGGCCCGCACGCCGCGTCGCTGCATCCGCGGGAGTTCGTACAACGAGCGCATCGAATGCCTCGTAAACGAGGGCGCTCGAAATGGCATCTCCCACAGATCGGACCCATAGGGCATGAACAAGTCGAGTGGGCGGCCGATTCGCGCAAGATACGCCGGCGCCGAGCCGCACCCAAAAAGGAAGTCGTACGGCGCAAGCTCCCGCTCAATGGCACGCGGCGAATGGCTCGAAAACACGCGTCCTTCGCCCCACGAAAGCGTCTTGGTCCACCCCTGATACTCAAGATCGAAGGTATCTGCGGAAGGGTGGAAATGCGGCCATTCGCGGCTCTCATGGTTCATGAGAAGCAGGTCTACGTCGTAGCCCGCATCGCGCAGGTGCCTGCCGAGGCCAAAGAACAGGTTGTTCTGGTTACAGATGAGACCGATCTTGCGCATGTAAGGGCGGCTTGTGAAAACTAGACCGAGTGGGTCTTGTAGAACTCTGCCGCGGCGCGGATACCCTCTTCGAGGTCCACCTTGGCTTCGAAGCCCAAAAGCTCCCGGGCCTTGGTGACGTTGGGTATGCGCAGGGCAATGTCTGCCTGGTCCCTTGGCACCAAGGTAACCTTGGACGTGGACCCGGTGACACGCACGGTGGTCTCTGCCAGGCCCAAAATCGTGCAGATGGCCCGGGCATTGCCGATGTTGAAGGTCTCGCCGACGGCTTTGGGGTCCGCCATGCAGCGAAGCACGGCCTCGACCATATCGTCGACGTAGCACCATGCGCGGATCTGGCTGCCGTCGCCGTGCACCGTGATGGGCTCGTTCTTGAGCGCGCGCATGATGAAGTTGCGCAGTGCGCCTTCGCCGACCTGGCCGGGGCCGTAGACATTGAAAGGGCGCACCACGGAGACCGGCAGGCCGTGCTCCTTGTGGTAGGCGATGGCCAGGTGCTCTTCGGCGAGCTTGCCCACGGCGTAGGTCCATCGCGGCTCGCCGACAGCGCCGATGACCGCTGCGTCGGTCTCTGCAGAGCGGAAGGCGTGGGAGCCGAAGATCTCGCTGGTGGAGAAACAAACCACACGGTCGCACTTGGGCAGCTTGGCCGCGGCCTCGAGCACGTTGGCCGAGCCGATCATGTTGACCCGTAGGGTGGTGCACGGGCTCTTGGAGACGGTATCGATGCCGGCGATGGCCGCGCAGTGCACGACGATGTCGGCGCCCGCCATGGACCTGGCCACGTGCTCCGCGTCGAGGACGTCGCCTTTGACGAGCGTGAGGTTCTTGTGATCCCGGAAGGACTTGTCCTTGATGGAGTCCCGCGCGAAGTTGTCGAATGCGCAGATCTTGTTCTTGTCGATGAGGCGCCCGATGAGGGTGGAGCCGATGAAGCCGGCGCCGCCAGTGATGAAGATCGATTTGCCTTCCAAGTTCATGATGCCTCCAGCCAGGCCTTCGCGGGTTTCGGCCGGGGACCTTACAGCACTCCGCGGCCTTAGGGCTCATGCGTTTTTGCAGCTGTGCGCCAAGGCCCCCGGGGCCCGCGGAAAGGCCCCGGGGAGGCGGGCGACCCGTTTTGCGCCAGCCGGCGCAGCCGCGCAGGCGACCTAGGGCGTTTTGGGCACCTTGTCGCCATAGACCCGGGTCTGCATGGCTGCCCGGTGTTGCGCAGCCTTGTCCGCGTAATCCGGTCGGTCGGGGTACCTGGCGGCAAGGCGCTTGTAGGCGTCGTGGGCCTGGGCGTGCAGCTGCGCACCGGCGGCGACGGAAGCGTAGCGCTCGAGCAGGTCTGCCCGCTCGGGGTCGCGGTCTTGGGCCTGCTTGTACAGCGCGAGACCACGCTGCAGGTTCCCCCGGGAAAGCTCCATCTCGGCCAGCTGCGCCAAGTTGCTGGCGCAGGTGCTCGCCTGCTCGCAGCCCAAACGAGACAGAGCGCCGAGAAGCTCGTTGGCCTGACGTTCACGTTTGTCGCGCGTCGCGATCTCGTAGGCTGCGCGCAGGCAAGCCGCGCGGTCATCGGTCTTGGTGGCGTACTCGGCCAGGGCAGCCAACGCCTC
>JBIKNA010000085.1:0-20782 GCA_044358965.1 Polyangiaceae bacterium | reverse complement strand
GCAGAGCGGGGCGCTGTCGTCCGAATGGTCACTTTGGCACGCATGGCACATGGCAGGCGGCGCGTTCCGGTCGAACATCATCGGTGCCGCGCTCGGTGATTCGGGTCCTCTCCTTACTGCCGGAGCAGTCGAACGCACGGAGATGCTTCAGCACGGCGCACAACGGTGAGGGGTCCGCTGGAGACTTGAACAGTCACCCTCCATCCGCGCCGGCATCCGCGGGGGATGGCAATTGCTCGACGATACATTTGCCAGCCGCACATCGCGTACGGGACGGCTTGCGCTTGCCCGTACATGGATCTTGCACGTAATTTACCTCTGGGCAGTCCTCACGGAGTTTGCTTCGGTCGGCTTCGAACTGCGACATCGCTGACTTGTTGATGGCGGCGGTGGGGTTGCAGAGGCCGTCGTCGCAAACGTCACCATCGTAGACTTCGACGCACTCTTCGTTGGTCGAACAGGACGAGTTGTAGTCGCTTGCGGAGATGGTATTCGAGGCGCACGCTGCAATGCCTACGGCGGAGAAAAGTACGAAACCGAGAATTCTGGCGATGCTGTTCATGGGCCTCCTTCCGAGCAAGGTGCGTGCCGGCGGCGCGTTTCCGGCAAAATGCCTCGGGATATCTGGCGACCCGCCGGCGCGATATGCGGGCACACCTGACACCGATGTCGCGCGGGGTCGTTTCCGGCGTACCAGCGGCCGTGGAGAACGTCTCCCGAACAACGAGTTGGGTCGGATGCCTCTCTTCGCCTGCCGATCGGCAGTTCAGGCCGATGGCCTGCGGGTCTTGGCAACGTGTGTAACCACCTCCCACACCAACGTCCCCAGCACGAGCACCGGGGCCACAGTCACCACCGCGAGCCGAAGCGCCACGAAGACGATGCCCCCGAGCGCGTAGAGAGGGTTCGGCTCTCCACCAGCGATGGCCGAGACCCCACGGTCGAGGCCCGCGCCGAGCGCCAGCGCGTACAACAACACCAGTGCCGCGGCGACGTACACGGGCGGCGCGGCGTACAGAGGAGTGCGCCTCATGACTTGCCCCCGGCGGCGCCCGACAGCACCCGCTGCAGCAGCGGCCCCGTGGTGAGCGCGTGGAGCACCACAGCGTTGCCCATGGGCCCCGCCGCGCCATAGGACAGCTCGCCGCGCACCTTCGACTGGGGCATGGCTGCAAACTGCATAGACCTGCGGAGCCGGCGCAACGTGTCTTGGTCGCCAAAGGCCGCAGCACCCAAGAGTGCCATGCCGCTGGCCCCAGGACTTGCCCCCAGCACCGGCACCAACGGGCCCGAATCCACGTCGGTACCGGCCTTGGTACCCAGCGGCCACTCCCGCGCCAGACCAAAGCCCAGCACATCAAAGGTGAGCTCCGTGCGCGCCCGCACATACTGGTCGCGGGCAAAGGCCTCGTCCCAGAACATCAGGTTGTGCGCCACCATGAAGATCGACGAGCCCTCGGGGCCTTCATCGATTTGTCCGTGGTACCGATACCGCGAAGCCAGAAGCCCACTGCGGGGCTCACGCAGGTTGGCTTTGGCGTAGTCGATCCACCGCCGCGCAAGGGGCGCGTGGTCGGTGCCAGTGCGCGCATCGTGCACGCGCAGCGCCGCCAGCGCCGTGGTGTTGCAGAAGGTCCACGCCTCGTCGGGGTAGCTCTCGCCGGAGACCGACGGGCTCTCGCCCATGGCGCGCTCGATGGCCTGGATGCGCACGGAGAGTGGCGCTTCGAGATCCGGCCGGGGCCCCAAGAGCAGCCGCGCCTCGAGCACCATGGCGATCTCGCCATCGACGAACAGGCTGCGACCTCCGTTGCGCCACGCGGCGGCGCGGGCATAGGGCAAAAGGAATACGTAGGGCTCGTCTTGCGCGGCCGTCGCCAGCAGATCGTCGACCAGCAAGTCCATCAGCCCCAAGTAGCGCACTTGCTCCGCAGGCTGCGCCAACGCCAGGTCCGCATACGAGAGCGCAAGGTACATGCGCCGCATCAAGTCCCACTCGGGGTTCATCTGGCGCATTTGGGCGTTGTCCCCAGCACGTGCGCCTGGGTCCAAGAGCACCCTGCGTTCGTGCCGCTCGAGTGCCTGGGCCTGGTCTGTTGGCGCCTCGTGGAAGAAGCGCAACAGGGGTAGCCAGAGTGTGGCTGCCAGCAGGTAGCAGCCCATACGCAAGGCAACCCGCGCTGCAGCGGGGCGCGAGCGTCGTGTGGCCGGGCTCTCGGCCGACGGGGCGGACATCGATGGGGAGGAAGTGGCGTCGGTGCTCACGTTGTTTGCTAAGCGTGCGGCCTTGGCGATGCTGCGTCTTCCGCCCGTTCGGCGAGCGGTCGCAACGCGGAGGCGAATGGTCGCCCGCGCATGCGGAACGCGGGGACAGCGACGGGCCGGCCGCCAATGGCGGCGTCAGCGCAGCGTCAGAGACATCTCGATGGCGTCCATGCCGTCGCGGTAGTAGCCACGGCGCAGTCGGTCTTGCTCGAAGCCGTAGGCGCGATACAACCCCATGGCGGCAGTGTTGTCGGCGCGGAGTTCGAGCAGCACGATGCGCGCGGCGCCGGCGCGGGCATGGGCCAGCAAGTCCTCGAGCAGTACGCGGCCAAGGCCCTGTCGCCAGGAGCTCGGGGCCACGGCGATGGTGTGCAGGTGCACTTCGTCTTCGATGGTCCACGACAGACAATAGGCCGTGAGCGCCGCCGGCGCGCGGAGCACCCGAAGGCGCGCCCAAGGTCGCCGCAGCTCGTCGTTGAAACGGGCGAGCAGCGTGTGCTCTTCGTCGATGTCGTCGGGAAACGCGGCGCGATGCAGCTGCACCAGCGCGGGCAGCTCTTCTCGCTCGATGTCGACGACCACGCTCATGCCCGGGCGAGTGCAAAGGCGCGCAGCCGCGGCGACAGGCGCACGAGGTCGACCAGCAAGCGCGGTGTGCCGTCGGAGCGCACCACAACGCCAGAATACGGCCCATACCGCGAGACCAATGGGCTGACGGGCCGCACCAACAGCTCTTGTGCCGGCCCCACGGAGTCGACGGCTACGGACAGACGCTCGTCGCCCGCGCCATCGAACTCGACAGCCACGCTACTGCCGCCCTTGCTGCTGGGCGGACCGCTGACGGGGCCGCCCTCGAGACAAGATGCCAGCGTGGGGACGGCATTGCCTGCTTCGAGCTTGCGAAGGGCGTGGGCGCGGGAGGCCTCGATGGCGTAGTCCGACGGTCCGGCTTGCACCCAGAGCACGTGCGCGAGCCCCGCGTCGAGCGGCACCTCGATGCGCGCGCGCAGCCCTTGTCCGCGCACCGAAGACAAACGAATGGTGCCACCGAGGCGCTCGACGGAGAGCAGCGCAATGTCGAGCCCCACTCCGCGACCGGCCAGCAGATCCGCCTCGGTGCGCATGGAGAAGCCCGGCGCAAACAGAAGGCTCAGCACCATGTCGTCGTCGGCGTCGTGCAAGAAGGCCAAGGTGGCCACACCGGTCTCGGCGGCACGGGCACGCACCCGCCCCAAGTCCACGCCGGCGCCGTCGTCGGAAATGCCCAGCACAAGCCGGGTGCCTCGACGCTCGGCGGTGAGCGCGATGGTGGCCGTCTCGTCTTTGCGCGAGGCCGCCCGCTCCGCAGGCATCTCGATGCCGTGGGCCACCGCGTTGCGCACGAGCTGCAGCAACGGCTCCGAGAGCGCCTCGGCGGTGCGGCGGTCGATGGGCTCGTCGGCCCCCTTCCACTGCACCAACACCTTCTTCTGCAGCCGACGGGACTCGGCCTCGATGCTGGCCGTGAGTCGGGCGAACAAGCCGCGCACGGGCGTTTGACGCATGGCCCGGAGCTCGCGCTTGGCGTGCTCTGTCGCATCGCGTAGCGCGATGTTGGCGTCGGTCATTTGCACGCCCGCGTGATCCAGCGCATCGGCCATGGACTCGAGAAACTGCGCGGACTGCTCCACCTTGCGGATGGCTGCGGCCGGCGCGCCCCAAGGCCTTGGCGGTCCGATGAGCCGCAGGGCGTCCACCAGATCTCCGCGTAGGCGCCGCAGCTGTCGGGCCTTGAT
This sequence comes from Polyangiaceae bacterium, assembly GCA_044358965.1. Classification (GTDB taxonomy): domain Bacteria; phylum Myxococcota_A; class Polyangia; order Polyangiales; family Polyangiaceae; genus SXNL01. The sequence goes on along the minus strand of JBIKNA010000085.1, from coordinate 16,742 downwards.
GCGGGAGCGCTCGGCCCTTGCATGCATCACCTCTTCGGCGCGCTCCACATCCAAGATACGGTCGAAGAGCGTATCGACGGAGGCCGCGGCCACGCGAATGGTTGCATCATGCATCTCGTCGTCGCTGGGGCGTTGCGACGGCCGCAGGGAGACGCCGGCACTGGGTGCACGCGAGGGCAAGATGCGTGGCTCTTTGGCCCCCTCGCCACGCAGGACCTCGAGCGCACGGCCCGCGTCTTCGAGCAGCCACCCAAGCGTGGCGCGGTGTTCGATGACGCTGGCCACTGCGGCCTGGGCCTTGTCTTCGCTGTGCGATGCCTGCGCAAGGCGCTCTTCGAGGCCATGGCAAAACCACGCCATGGGTTCGTCGCCCACGGCGCCGGCAGCCCCCTTGATGGTGTGGATGTGCCGGAACACCGTGCGGGCACCCTCGACGGCGTCGGCCAGCGCACAAGCCTGGTCGATGGCGTAGAGGCGATCTTTGACCTCGGCCACGTATTGCGCACGCACCAGCGGGTCGATGCTGCCGGGCAACATGTCTGGGGGCGGCGCGGGCCATTCGGTGTCGTTGGGCGAGACACCACGCTCCATGCGCGCGAGCGCCCGACGCAAGAGCTCGACGGCGGCGCTCCGGGCGCTCTCGTCACCGTCGCGCAAGCGCCGCTCCAGGCGGGCGATGCGTGCGGCAAAGTCTGTCTCGCCGGCCAGCCCCGCGGAGCCCTTGAGCGCGTGGAGACTGCGGCGCGCGCTTTCGGCGTCGGCGTCGCTCGCCAAGATCCCAAGGTGCCGCACGAACTCTTCGTGAAGCAGCCGTGCGAGCTCGGGGTCGCTCACCGATTCTCCTCGGGCTCCTCGTCGGCGTCTCCCTCGAACATGCCAAAGAGCGGCTCGAGAACCGGGCGCAGCGTGGTCATGATCAAAGCGCGTGGCACCTTGCCCGTAAGCCGCGCAAGCGCCCCCACCAGCGCCCGGGCGTGTTGCTCCACCTCGGCCACGGCGCGGGCCGTCTCGGGGTCGGTGCCCGTGGCGTTGCGCAGTCGATCGCTCATATCGCCCGCAGCGCGCTCGCCGTCGGCAAGGAGACCGCCGGCCCGGGCGGCCTCTTGGGCTACCTCGGCCGAGGCATCGCGGGCGCGATCGACCCCTTGGGTGACCTGCTGCAGCTCGGCGCTGATCTCGGCCAACGCCGCGGACAGCTCGCGCAGACCGTCGGCGCCGCGAGCCGAGAGCCCCCGAACCTCTTCGCCCACCAGCGTGAGCCCGCGGCCTTGCTCTTCTCCCAGGCGCGCAGCCTCGAGGCCGGCGTTGAGCGCCACCAGCGAAAGGCGCTCGAAGGCATCGATGGCCTTGGCGAAGCTCTGGGACAAATCCAACGAGCGCGTGGCCACGCTGCGGACACGGTCGCTCATGGCGTCGACGGCACCGCGCTGCTTGGCCAGCGTGGACGACATGCGCTGCACGGACTCGCCAGACTCGCGCAGCGCAGCGACCACACGCTCGTGTGCCGCCCAAACCTCGGTTGCAGCCTTGCTCTTTGGGTCCGCCGCGGCGCGCGGGTCTTTGACGTTGCGCCGTAGGATGCGGAACAGGCGGCGCTTCTTGGGGTCCGTTGCCATACGGGCGCTATGCTACGGCAGGCACGCTCAGCCGGAAAGCCGCGCGGACGAAACTCCGCGTTCCGCAGTGGCACAGATGCCTGCGAGGTCGAATGTGGGCACCACACGACCGTTGTGGATGACGCCGGGACCATGCGGATCTGCGGCAAACAGGCCAGTTCGGAGCACCTGCGCTCCCACGAGGCCCACGCGATCGTCGCCGTGGGCGCACACAACGAGATGTGGCGTTTGCCGGCCAATGCCCAGCAGCAACGCAGCCTCGCCCTCGACGAGGGCAAAGCCCAGCACCTCCGACGGTGCTCCGGGCAACGGCTGCACTTTGGGCATGGGGAGCACGCGCAACACCACATCGGCCGGCAGAAAGAACTCCGTCGGCCCCGTGCGAAACACCAGTCCGCCGCGGCGCTGTGTCCGCTGGGGGTCTTGGTTGGGATCCGGCGGAATCATGAGGGCGCGCCGGCACCAAGGAGCGTTTGCGGCGCTTGTTTGCGCACCAAGCGCGCCGACAAGAGCTGTCCGAGGATGCGGCACACGTCGAAGGCAGACATATGCGCCGACGCGATGATCTCGCGGATGCTGCGATCGCCGTCTACTACGGCCAAAACAGCGCGCTCCGTGGGTGACAGGTCGATCTCGCGCAGGGCGTGCACGGCTGCGGTGTCTTGCACCAAAACGGCGTCGAAGCTGCCAAGGGTGCCCTCGATGACCCGCCACTCGTCGACCCGGCGAAAGCCCTCCATGACCACCTGGGCCACGGCCAGGCCCAACTTGGCGTGCTCGGCCAGCGGGCCCAAGGGCTGCCGGCGAAAGGTGAACTTGCCCTTTTGCCAGCGCACGAGCTCGTAGACAAGCTCGCTGGACTGCTGGATCAAAGCTGCGCGCAGGTTGATCTCGTCGATCTTGCCGGCTTGCAAAAGGCGCACGCCCAGGGGCGGCGTGGGCTCGTCGCTGCCCTGCCGGGTGAGCACGATGAAGTCCTCGAGATCGTCTTCGGTGAGCAGACCGCGCTCGAGAAAGTACCGGCCGATGCGGAACTCGTCGCCGGCGGCCTCGCCGCGGACCAAATCGATGACGCCACCACGGAACGTGATCTCGATGGTGCGGGCGTCGTCGGTGGTGCGAAGCACGCCGGATTGCCCCTCGACCTGCAGCAGCTGCAAGATGGCGCCGATGGGGATGACGCTGAGGTCGCCCTCGAGCGCCGGGCCCCGGGCCGCCGGCGGGGCTTGCGTCTCGAACTTGCCCTCGACGGACGACTCGTCGTCGTCGAAGGTGGGCAGCATGGAGGCGCTGACGCGACCGCTCTGCACGCGGCGAATGGCATTCTGCACGATGGCGAGCAGCGCGTCCGCGTCGAAGGGCTTGGTGATGGCGTCGATGGCGCCGGTCTGCTGCACGAAGTGGTCCCGGATGCGGTCTGCCTTGGCGCTCATGAGCACCACCGGCGTGGCCGTGAGGTTGGGCTCGGCCCGCAAGGCGCGACAGAACTGGAAGCCGTTCATGCGCGGCATGACGAAGTCCACCAGCACGAGCTCCGCGGCCACCTCGCCGCCCTTCAGGGCCTCGATGGCGTCTTGTCCGTCGACGGCGAACGCAACGTCGAAGCCCGCGCTCTCGAGGATGTTTCCTACGACCTTGCGAATGGTCTGGCTGTCGTCGACGACGAGGATGCGGGACATGGGTGCGGGCGCCTGCCGAAAGGGGGGTCTCATGGAATAGCACACTCGGCCCGGGACGGGCTTGGCTCGACCCCAAGGCCCGGTGCCCCTTTCTACTGCGGGCGGACCGTGCGCCCGCGGCACGCGATTCCTTTGCCGCCGCCCGGGTCTGCACAGGTACACTGCAAGAGTTCATGCACACGATCATCCGCGGCGGAGTCATCGCGACCTGCGACCAGAGTCACCGTGTGGTCACCGGCGACGTGGCCATCTACGACGGGCGCATCACCCACGTGGGCAAAGTGCCCCAAAGCTTGCGACCGGCGCGCATCGTCGATGCCCAAGGCTGCGCCGTATTGCCGGGGTTCGTGCAAGCGCACGTGCACCTGTGCCAGGTGCTGTTTCGCGGCATGGCCGACGACCTGCCCTTGCTGGCCTGGCTCAAAGAGCGCATCTGGCCCTTCGAGGCCGCACACAACGAGACGAGCCTCGGCGCCTCCGCAGAGCTTGGGCTGCTCGAAATGATGCGCGCGGGCACCACGACCATCTTGGACATGGGCACCGTGCGCAACCACGACGCGGTGATGCAGGCGTGCAGCGACGCCGGCATTCGCGCCATCAGCGGCAAGACCATGATGGACGCGGGCGCCAGCGTGCCCCGGGGCCTCCGGGAGACAACGCAGGAGAGCTTGCGCGAGAGCGACCGCCTGCTCGGCACCTGGCACGGCAAGGGGCTCCTGCAGTATGCCTACGCGCCGCGCTTCATCTTGTCGTGCACCGAGGCGCTGGTGCGCGGCGTGGCCGAGCGCTCCAAGGCCCACGACGTGATCATGCACAGTCACGCTGCGGAGCACCCGGGCGAGCGCGACGCCGTTCGGGCACTCTTCGGCGACGACGACGTGCTGGTGCTGCGTCGCTGGGGCCTTCGGGGCAAGCGCGCGGTGCTGGCCCATGGGGTTCAGCTCAGCGACGCCCAGGCCAAAGTTGTGGCCAAAGACGGCACGCGGTTCGTGCACTGCCCCAGCGCCAACCTCAAGCTCGGCTCGGGCATCGCCCGGGTGGCCGATCTGCGTGCCCTGGGCGTGCTGTTTGCGCTGGGTGCCGACGGGGCGCCTTGCAACAACAACCTCGATCCGTGGATGGAGCTGCGCCACGCGGCGCTGCTCGCCAAACACCGCGACACCCCCCAGGCCCTGCCAGCCCGCGAGGCCTTGGCCCTTGGCACCATCGACGGCGCCCGAGCCCTGGGCCTCGACGCCATCACTGGATCCATCGAGCCGGGCAAGCGCGCCGATGTGCAGGTGGTGCGCATCGATGGCCCGCACGTCGAGCCGGGCGGCGATGTGTTCTCGCGGCTGGTCTACGCCTGCACCTCCCGCGATGTGGAGCACGTGTTCGTGGACGGTGTCCACGTGGTGCGCAACGGCGAGCACACGCGCCTCGACCACGACAACGTGTTGCGCCGTGCACGCACCGAAGCCCCCAAGCTCCGCTCCCGCGCCAAGGTGTAGTCGCGACGGGCGGCGTGGCCCGCATGCTACGCAGCGCGCGCCCCCCCCGGCGCCGCCGTGCGCTCGACGTAGTCATCGGCACTTGGCGCAAGCACCTCGGCTACCTCCCGCCCCTCGATGCCGAACATGGCCTGCACCGTCGAGAGCGGCGTGTCGAAGAGCGTGTCCCATCGCACGCCAAGCAGCAACGTTGCGCGCTTGCCCAAGAGCCAGCCGCGGCACATCTCGTCCATCATGAATCCGTAGTCCGGCCGTTGGTTCTTGAAGGCGTGCAGGTGCGCGAGGCCCAGAATGAACGGGCCCAAGATGTTGGGGAACTGCGCCATGGCAAACGCCTGCAGCCCAAGCTCGCCCACCGTGTCGCTGCCAAAGCCCGCGACCACGTGCCAAATGTCGTGGGTGTTCTCGACGTGTGCCATGGCGTAGGCCGCGGGGGTATCGATCGGCCGCGCGGGGAACGTTGCGGGGTTGATGCCGAATGCCGAGCAGTGCTGGTGCAGGCGCCGCCCAAGAGAGCCGAGCGGACACGCGCGCAGCGACTCCAGATCCCAGGCGATGATGTAGCGATCCTTGTAGGCCTTGCGCAGGGGCTCGGGCAGGTCTTCCGCACGAATGGCGGCAAGCTTGTCGTTCTGCGCCGAGGCCAAACGCCCGGCCACGTCGAGCACTTGGTCCAAGCGCGTCGGGTCTTCGAGTAGTCGGTAGCCAGCCATCATCATCTGCAGTTCGTTCCACATGTCGCTCACACCTCACGGAGCCTCACTGCGAGGCTTCGAGATCAGTATGTGAGCTTTGACTCATGTTTCTACTCGCATCCCCTCTGAGCTAAAAACGCCAATAGTTACAAAACCATGCAGAAACTGCAGCCGCGCAACCCGCCTGCGGCGCCGAGGGGTGCTCAGTTTTTGCCGGGCCCCAGATGTCGCTCACGAGTAGCGTCCCTTCTCGGTCATGAAACAAGTCGTCATTGCGCGGGCCGGTGGCTACGAGGCGCTGCGTTTCGAAACCCGCGCAGACCCAATCCCAGGCCCCGGCGAGGTGCTGGTGCGCACCGCCGCCATCGGGGTGAACTTTGCAGATTGCATCGTTCGCATGGGGCTCTATGCGTCGGCCAAAGAGTATGTGGGCTGGCCCATCACGCCCGGCTTCGAGGTGTCCGGCGTGGTGGCTGCCGTTGGTGCCGGCGTCCACCGGTTCGCCGAGGGAGATCTCGTCTTTGGTGTGACACGGTTTGGCGGCTACGCCACACACGTCGTGTTGCCGGAACACCAGCTCTACGCAAAGCCCGCCAAGCTATCGCACGCCCAAGCCGCGTCGCTTCCGGCGGTGTTCCTCACGGCCTATTACGCGCTGTTCGAGCTCGCTGCGGCCCGGGCTGGCGACGACATCTTGGTGCACTCGGCGGCCGGCGGCGTGGGCAGCCTTCTGTTGCAACTTGCACGCATTGCCAAGGTGCGCGCCGTGGGGGTGGTGGGTCGCCCGGAGAAGGTGCAAACCGCGCTCGACATGGGCGCGGCCCACGTCATCGACAAGAGCCACGAAGACCTTTGGGCGCGGGCCCGGGCGCTCTCGCCCTCGGGCTATGCGTCGGTGTTCGATGCCAACGGCGTCGAGACCTTGCAGCAGAGCTTCGAGCACCTGGCTCGGCCGGGGCGCCTCGTCATCTACGGGTTTCACACCATGATGCAAAAGGGCCGCGGCAAACCCAACTGGCCCAAGCTGGCGCTCGACTGGCTGCGCACACCGCGCTTCAACCCGCTCGACCTCACCAACAAGAACGCCAGCATCATGGCGTTCAATCTCTCGTACATGTTCGAGAACCACGCGCTCCTCGCCCGCTCGGTGAACCAGCTGCTGGCGTGGATAGAGAGCGGAGAACTCGTGGCTCCGCCCATTTCGCTTTTTCCCTTCGAGCGCGTGGCCGATGCGCACCGCGCCATCGAGTCGGGCAACACGGTGGGCAAGCTGGTGCTCGAACCGTAGGGCTTAGGCGCCGGTTCGCCGAAGGCGACGACGCAGCCCCGCGACGATGGCCAGCGCCAGGAGTGCGGCGGCACCGTGCGTGGTGCCGACGCCGGAAGGCGCAGCAGAACAGCCCTTGTTGGCAGGCGGTGCAGACGCTTGCGCGGCAGGCGTTGCGCTGGCCGAGGCTGCGGGCGCCACACTGCTGGCGGCGGGGGCCACCGACGCGCTCGCGCTCGCGCTGGCCGTAGCGCTGGGCGCCGACGCCGACGCCGACGCAGAGGCAGACGTCGCCGCGACGGTCTCGGTGCTGGGCTTGGGGGTGATCTCGCAGGCCGTCGCGGTCATGGTCTTGACGACGAGGACCTCTTCGATGCTCTTGCGCTTGTCGTTCTTGTCGACGAAGAAGACCGGGCTTGGCGCTCCTTTGCACTTGGTGGCCTTGGCCATGAAGTCCGAGAGCGGCTTGTCTTCGAAGGTGTCTGCGGGCTTGTAGCTGGCCATGAAGGCCGTGTACTTGGCCTTGCTTACGACATAGAGCGTGCAATTTCCGCCACGGCGACCAACGCCAACGGACACTCCATCGTCCAGTTTCCGCACGTCTGTGGTGGGGCGACCGTTGGAGGTGCCGCACGGGTACGCGAGCAGCACCAGGTCGGAGTTGGCAGGCAAGCCCGTCACCTTGAACGAATAGTCGACGGTCGACTGACCAGGCGGCACCAAGTCTGCCCGGGCCTCGGACGCCTCCATGGCAAGCCCGCAAAAGACACCCGCCACCAAGATCCCCACCGCCGCCGAACGCTTCATGGGCCGGAGGATACACCGGTCCTCGTTGGTGGAGCGAAAACGGTTCAAGGGGTGCGTGCAGGGCACGCCCGATGGGCAGGTCTCTAGGGTTTGCCGCCGAAACACTCTTTCTTGAGCGCGGCGTACGCCTCGGGGCTTTTGATGAGCTGCATGTGTGTGACGTTGGGCAGCACCACGTTGGTGCCCTTGGGGAATTGCGCGCCGGCCATGGGCGCATCGATGGTGCCATCGTCCGGAGAGATCTCCGAGCACAGCTTCATCTTCTGCAGCTTCGCCTCGTTGGCCGTCATGTACTCGGTGACCGCCGGGCCGTTGAACGGTTTGTACGCCGTGTAGATGTCGCCGCAGCGAATGCCCAGGGTGCAGTTGAAGGGCGACTTGTCTTGGCCGTAGATGGGTGAAGACAGGGCCACGAACGTGCGCACCCGTGACTCGAGGTTCTTGTCGAGCACGCCCCGGAGCGCCACGATGCCGCCCAGCGAGTGGCCGAAGACATCGAACTTGGTGCCCGCGGGGTACTTGTTCATGACCGCTTCGATCTTGGTGCCGACCTCGGACGTCATCTCGGCCATGGTGCCGGCATCGTTGTAGTCGCCAAGGTCGTACAAGTCTTTGTCGGCGAACCCATCGTTCACGAAGAACTGCGCGTACGTGTTGAAGTGCCGGGCCTTGCCCATGAACAAATCGGAGCCCGCGCCAAACCCGCGGACGAAGATCTTGGGCACCAGCGACGACGTTTCGCCCGTGCTCCCAGACGACGACGAGGTGGGCGTGCTCGACCCCGAGGGCTTCTTGGGCGTCGAGCCACTGCTACTGCTGCTGGACGAGGTCTCTGACGAGGAGTCCCCTTCGTCGCCATCGCCCAGGGGCACGCTCTCTGTGGCGGCCCCGCCACAGTGCATGAGTCCGACAACGGCGCCCAGAAGGAGCAACTTTGGCAGATACGTGCGCATGCCCCGATGCTCAGCAAGGAGCGATCCAAGGCACCGAAGCCGGGAAACCCTGCGTTTATACAGACACCGGCGTCCATATGGATGCTGCGCACATTTCCCGAGAGGAATTTTCGATCCCCCGGCGCAGGCAACCGGCCCGAGGCCGATGGCCTTCATGCGACCCGCAAGAGTTCTCGCGCGGACTCGCAACGCCAAGCCCGCTTCGCGCCGCTGGGCCGGTGGCTTGGCCGACTTCGCGGCCAACGTGACGGAGAACCCCGAAGGCGCGGTTAGTGCTGCGACTGGCACACGAAACAGGCCGGGCCCGTGCAGTCGGTCTTCTCGACGCAGGTGCCGAGCTTGCCGGGCGACACTTCACACGATTGGCCCATGCGCGCACATCCGTCTGGCCGCGCCGGCGCCACCTCGCGCTTGTCGGCCGGAGGGCAAGCACACAAAAGCAGTGCGCCGAGCATCACCGCACCGAACCTTGTCAATTGCAGCCGCAACCTCCGCCGCCTCCGCTGATGCCACCAGTTGCGCCCTCGGACACCGCACGCACGTGCTCGTCGATGCCCAAGGCCACATCGTCGACGCTCATGGTTGGGTGCGCCAAGATTCGACGCTCCCACGGTCGCACGCCAGAGCACGCCGACAGGGCCGCGGCAACGAGCGCAAGACCCAAGACTCGCGCCCACCCCATAGACCCGGACAGCATCGGTCGAACGTAGCAGGTGCACCCAAGCCGCGCCCGTTGCTCGCGAAGGTGACTTGGGAGCGACGGGGTTGCACGCGTGATTCTGCGTACCGCTTGTGGAGGGCATCCGTAGCCGCAACGCGTGCTCGCGGTTCCTGCGGTCGGGGCGCCGCGGTGATGTCAACGGCAGGTTGACAGGGAAGCATGCACACATGGTCGCCACCGGGGATTTTCAGCCAAATTGAAGCAGATCGTGTGCGTCGGGTTGGCCCAGGTGGCCGGGCACACATCTTGGAGGTGAGCCCTACCATGAAGCCGCTCACCCACCAGTTCACGTCTACGGTCCAAACGCGCTCCGCCGGTACCTTCGTCGTCCTCGCACTCTTGGGCGCCTCGCTGGCAGCATGCGCCGCAGAGTCGCAAGAACCCACGGAGGGCTCTGCCCCCGCTGCCGCAGCCCCTGCCGCTGCCGCTGCCCCCGGCGAGACTGGAGCTGCAGCCGCGCCTTCGGGCAGCAACACCGATGGCGATTTCGTTTCGCCGCCGGCCACGGAAGCCGCAGTCGAAGAGGCCGAGACCGAGGTCGGCGCCGAGCCCCCGATGGGCGATGCGGCGGACGCGCCCTCGGCCGTTGCCCCCGCGGGAACGATCTTGCCCGGCACCAGCGGCTGCTCTTGCGAGCGCCCGGTCCTTGCCGCCGGCGAGATCCCCACAGCCACCAGCGTGGGTCATTGCGGTCCACTGAAGCGTAGCTTCGCGCTCTCGGTGCTGACCGCCGGCAAGCTGTACATCAACGATGAGTTCATCAAGAAGAACGGCAGCAAAGTCGTCGACAGCATCCAGGTCGCGGGGTCCATCGAGATTCAAGTGCCCGGTGTCACGCTCTGCAACTTCAAGGCGAACTCGGTGAAGATCACCAAGCCTGATGTCCGCGTGCAAGACGGCACGCTCATCTCCAACTCGAGTCTGTTCGTGAACTACGCGCCTGGTTCGAGCGGCGTGGCCACGCGCCTCTTCGTGCAGGGCGGTTCCGCAGACGCCATTCGCGTTTCGGCCACGGCGGCAGGAAAGACCCAGGTGGTGAGCCAGAGCTACTTCACGGACATCGGCAAACACCGCACCCCCACGGCGCACTGCGACTTGGTCCAGACGTACCCCGTGCCCTCGAGCGGCACCTACCACTCGGCGCTGATCCAACAGAACTACTTCAGCTCGGCGCTGTACGCCGGCGCGGGCTCGGGCCGCGCCGTGAACGCAACCTGGATGAGCATGACCGATGGCGCGCGTTTCGAGGGCAACCTGGTCGACCGCGTGTTTCAGGGGTTCTGGTACCAGTACGACAACCCGAGCATCACCATCAAAGACAACCTCTTCAATCGGTCCGCGATGGACGGCACCAAGTATCTGACGTGCACGGCCAAATCCAACGTCAAACACAGCAACAACTACTGGTTCACGCGCAACAACGGGCAGATCGTGAAGGGCGACAAGGCGCCGACCTGCAAGTAGCCCTGCGTCAGCGACGATTCCCGAGTGGCGCAAGAGCGCACAGCGTTCGTGCGTCACCGACGGCGGCTCGGTGTGGGACTTCGCGGAAGTCCTGCGCCGAGCTCCCCTGCCCCACGCCGCCATTGCCCACCGCGGGTCCGTCCTCGATGAACACCCGCGCCAGAGCGCCGGATGCGCTGACACGGCTGGCGGTAGAAGCCAGCGGCGAAGATCGAGCGAACTTCTGCTTGCGGAGCGCCGCTGAGCGGTGTCACCAAACGGGACGAACGCCGTGATGGTCGTCCCGAGACAAAAGAAGACGCCGGACGCGAAAAGAGTCAGGCAGATGCGTCGAGACAAGCCAATGCAAAACCCGTCCACAACGGCTCCCATGTCCAAGCCCCCGAACACAACCCGCGACACTGAACAGACCCCCCTGCCGTTGGCGCGCACCTGGGGAGCGTGGGATGCGACCCTTTGCTCGCGCGAACACACAAGAGCGCTCGCACCACGGGGTTCCCGACCATCGGTTCCGGCGCACGCTCACCTTCCGCGGGCACCGATCCAGAATACGGTGTCACCTTGGCCGACGGTGCAGCCCACGCGTGCCCTGCCCCGCGGTCCTGGTCCGCAAACGGTCATCGCGATCGCGCGCAACCCAGTACTCGACGGGGCTCAGTGGCGTTCGGCGGACACGGCGCGCTGCCGCCCGCGCACGAGGCCCGAGCGCAACGTTGCGCAAGCCATCATGATGCTGTCGTTGGGCGTGATCGCCGGGATCCTGATCGCAACGTGCGCATACCCCATTCGGAGCGGCGCCCTCCGCCTCGCGCGACACATCTCGACCATGCACACGCTTGGCGCCTGAGCATCGCAAACGAGACCCGCCGGGGGCACTGCCGCGTGTTTCCCTGTGTGCGACAAGCCTGCGTGGTGATGCAACACCTCTAGGTCCCCGGCAGTCGGTCCTCCGCGCCCTTGCGCAAGGAGATCGCTCCGAGCGCCCCGGCAAGCAACATGCTCCCGACGAAACCGAGCGCGCGTGTGGCCGTCAGGGTGCGCGACAGATGCATCACCGGCGTGCCGGCGTACGGTCCAGCGAGGCTCTGCGTGATGGCGCTGGCCCAGAGGGCCAAAACGGCGATGGTGATGCCGCGCAGAACACTGCGGTCTTTGGCGGCGCCGACGGACCCGAGACCCGTTGCCAGGCCGACGACAAGAGGAACGTCTAGACCATGGGACAGCGACCATGCGTACAGAAGGCTCCCGAGCAACGCGCCGACGATGGCGAAAACAAGCACCCGAGGCGACAGAGCGAGCCAATTCATGACGACCTCACGAGGCGAGCCTCGCCGCGCGGCGGCAGCTTTCCATTCTTGGTGAGCCGCGAAAGCCACGGATGCAGGCGCTCGAGGATGCGGTCGAAGCCGGCCCAGGTTTCTGCGTACGTGAAGATGGGGTCGTCAGGGTCGGAGTGGTGAAACGCGTGGCGACGCGCCGAGACAAGACCCCAGTGCCTGCGCGGTGCGGGCAACCTTTGGCGGCGCAACGGGACGGGCCCCCACCACCGATGTTGATAAAGGTGCAGTAGCAACGAGTGCACGTACTTCAGCACCGCGCCGAGCACGAAGCCGGGGTTGCCCGTCAGCAACGACAGCGCGCTCATGGCAACCACCGAGACCGCCGCCGCAGATGTGTACGTAGACAGCTCGTACGCATTGAGCTGCGACGCGTTCTTCGCACCGTTGTACCGGCGATGGTGACGACCGTGTGTCGCCCGGTAGCGCGCGGCATCGTGATGCACGAGGTAGTGGTCGAGCGTGTACGCGAGATCAGCGAAGAAAAAGAACGCGAGAACCGCAAGCAGCACACCGAGAAGACCCATGGGCGACTCCATCCAATTGGTTGAACCATTCGATCACACAACCAATTAAGCAAAGAGTATGCCGTGCCGAGTGCACCCTTCTTGTTTTCTCAGGACTCCGGGCAACCGCCGCACCGAGCCCCGGTCCACGCTTTGCGAACAACGGCCCCGGCCCTCGACAGCAGCGCCCGAGGGCTGCCAACGTCGTCACCAGGTCAGCGCGTCACCAGGTCAACGCGGCCCCGGCAAGCACCCCGCCACCTTGAGTGGGCACGGCGAAGGCCTGGGGCGGAGGAAGCGCCTTGGCCTCGCGGCGGGTGAGCAACAGGTAGTCCAAGACGAAGCCGCCCACGATGGCGGCACCAATGGCCGTGGATCCCACGATGTCACTGGTTGCATCGCCGAAGTCGCCGCGGTTGTCGCGACCGCGGTAAAGACCATAGGTCACGGCGAAGGCCGCCGCCGGCAGGCCGACCCGAAGCCCCAGGCTCAACGATGCATTGCCGTACTGCTTGTACCCCAGCAGCGCCGCTGGCCCACACAAGGCATGCCCCACCGAGGCTGTGCCCAAGCTTGCCAAGAAGAGCCCTTCTTCGCGGCCCGCACGAATGAACGGCGAAGAGCCCCCAGAGACCACCGTGCCAAGACCGCGCACGGAGAACCCTGCCAACATGAGCAGCGGCGGCATCTTGGCGACGGCATCACACGTTGCCATGGTGGACACCACGCCCTCGGCGCGCGCCCCGGAGGGCAGCAACGAGAGCGCGAGCACGATGGCAGCACGACAGAGCCAGATCAGAGGGCGCGGCATCGACAAGTAGGCAGTGTACGCGCGCACCCCGGCGGCACGCTTGCCCAGTTGCTACGCCTCAAGCGCCCACGCGGATCGGCATTGGCCCGCGTGGATCATGGTGCGCCGGCCCCAAGACCAGCTCTTTACTGCGGGCGCGTCGGCAACGTGACGGGCGGATTGCCCGTCAGATTGACGATGGAGTCGAACAGAAGCTGCTTGGCGTAGGTCGGGTTGTGCACGCCCAGGTCTTTGCTGCGGGCGATGATGAGATAGTTGTAAAGCGCACCTGCCCGATCGGCATTGACCGCAGCGCCAGGGCTTCGGGCAAAGTCGAGTTGGAACTGGCCGTCGGCGAGGTCGTCGGCGTCAAGCGCGGCGAACGGCGCCGTCTCCGACCGCGTCAGCAAGCCGGCCGTGTTGAGCGCAGCCTCGAGCTCGGTCATGAGCCCCTTGACGATGGTGCGGCCACCTTGGATGTCGTAGCTGGTACCCGTGTACGTGGTGTGGCACGACTTGCAGAACGCAAGGGCGGGCTTCATGGTGTGGTCCGGCACGTTGCCGTTCTCGGCCACCGGCTGCATGTGACAGTCCACACACGCATTCGGAATCTGTGCGTGGGCGCTGGTGCCGTACACCTGACCGGCAAAGTGGTACCCGCCTTTGCCCGAGTACACGTCGGCCTGCGGGCCATTGTGCGGCCCCCAGCGGTACGACAGCGTGTTGCTGCCCGTGATGTAGAACGCCGTGTCTTTGCGCGACTTGTGGCAGTACACGCAGATGTTGCCCGTGCGGTAGCTCACGGATTGCCCCGCGGGCTGCGTGCCTCCGGACGCCGTCTTCTCGATGAACGCAGTGTCGTTGACGCCACCCGGCACACGAATGGGAGCCTGGCGCACGGCGTACGAGCCCGTGACGTGGGGATCCGTTTGCTGGTTGAACTCGTGGCAGGTGGTGCAGTGGATGCGTCCGATGGTGCTGGTGCCGGCGTAGCCGATCTCCGACACAGCGCCAGTGCTGGTCCGGTAGTTGATGTGCCCCTTGGCAACATTGGTGGGCGCGCCCGAGTCTGCCGGGTTGAGCACGCTCTTGTTGGCAAGACGCTGCTGCAAGCCGTCGAGCGCATGGCAGTTGCCGCACGAGCCACCACCGATTTCGTTTTCTTGCGGGTGCGAGTGGTTGCTGAAGCGCCACTGATCCACAACGCCATTGAACGTGTGGCAGGGCTTGGTGCACGCGCCGCTAAAGGCGTTGCCCGCGTCGAAGCCCGCGGACGCATCGGCGCCGTTGGCCGCAGGGCCTTGCGGGCCGGGCAAGCCCTCGGGCCCCTGGGCGCCGGTGGGCCCCGACAATCCCGTTTCACCCTTGAGGCCGTCGGCCCCGGTGCACGCGCCGAGTGCAAAGCCGCCAATGACGGAGGCACCCACGAGGACAATGGCATAGTGACGGAGCAGGTTCATGGACGACCTCGGGAACACGGGGACAAAGGGCGGGTCGTGAGGTGCACGTCTCGTGCCGCACCGGCCCACTCCGAAGCACTTGGGAAAACACCGGGCCTTTCGCCGAAAGTGCCGTGACCTCCCCTGCGGCGCGAGGGCACATTTGCGCGACACACGCGCAAGCCATGCGCGCGCGCGCAAGAAGCCTCAAACGGTCGCGAGGGTTTGCATTTCGGCTGCGCGCCCTTCAACCTCTGCTCTGTGCGCGCAACCCCACGGCTGATGCAACGACGTCCCCGAGCCCTGCGGCTGGGTGCTTGTACTGTTGCGCTCGCCGGCCTTGTGGCCTGTGGTTCCGAGCGCGACTTCAACGCGGGCCCCAGCTACGACACCGACGTTGGCCCGCTGTTGCAGCAACGCTGCGCGGCCTGCCACACCAAGAAACCTCGCGGCCTCGCCTTTGACGCCACCTCGTATCTTGGCACCATTGGGTGCACCACCGATGGGCGCGCGCTCACTGGACCAGGGGTACCGTTGCTGGCTGCGCTCGCGCGCCCGGACCACCAAGGGTTGCTTGCTCCGGGCGAGTTCTCCATGGTCGAACGCTGGGTACAAGCCAACGCACCGTCCACCAAAGGCAATGTGCATCCTGCACGTTTTTCCGACCCACGCTCGCCCGACGGCCACGCGG
Source organism: Polyangiaceae bacterium (assembly GCA_044358965.1). Classification (GTDB taxonomy): domain Bacteria; phylum Myxococcota_A; class Polyangia; order Polyangiales; family Polyangiaceae; genus SXNL01. The sequence goes on along the minus strand of JBIKNA010000085.1, from coordinate 1,287 downwards.
CATTGCTGCGCGCGCGACGCTACGAGGCCATGCTCGACGACAAGAGCCCCGATGCTTGCGGCGCCTGTCACGCTGGCGCGCCGTTGCCACCAAAGCGGGGGCTTCCGGCGGCGGGTGCGCCGGCCTGCACCTCGTGTCACGGAGAAACGGGGGGCGTGCTTTCGTGCAATACATGCCACGGCAGCGATGCCGCGGGCCACCCTGGTCAGGCAACCTGCTATCGGCCTGCGGGCCCCAACCCCAATGTGCACGCGCGACACCTGCAGTCCGGCGGGGTTGCCTCGCGGGGTCTCGACTGCACGGGGTGTCACCCCACCCCCACCTTCGCAGACTTCACCAAGACCCACGCCAACGGCCAAGTGGACGTGTGGTTCGACCACAGCGTCGCCGGCGCAAGGGCAACCTACGACCCCGCTACCAAACAGTGCGCGGGCACGTGCCACGATCGCGCGGGAGATCGTCCACGGCCGTCGTGGACCGATACGGGCACGTCGTGCAACAGCTGCCACGCTTCGCCACCGGCAAGCCACGTAGACCGGTACCGCGGCGCCTGTACGTCATGCCATCGCGACGTGGCCCCCGACGGCAAGTCCCTGCTGCGGCCGGACCTTCATGCCAACGGCCGCGTGGACCTGGGCGATGGCAGCGGCAAGTGTGGCGCCTGCCACGGCGCCGGCGAAGACCCTTGGCCCAAGACGGGCGCGCACCTTGCGCACGCGCAGCCCCGTAGCGCCATGCCCGTGCCCTGCGAGACATGCCACACCCTGCCCAATGCAACGGCGCACCCAAGTGGACGCGGCAGCGCGTTGGTGCGCTTGGGCGGCCTCGCCATCAAGGGAGGCGCCCGGCCCAGCTACAACGAGAGCGACAAACGCTGCGCCGAAACCTACTGCCACACCGGCCGGGGCGCATCGGACCCGTCACCCGCATGGTTCGGGAGCCCCAAGCTCTCGTGCGGCGCGTGTCACGCATCGCCGCCCCCAGCGCCGCACTCACCCAGCACCGCGTGTGCCGGCGCAACCTGCCACCAGGGCAGCATCACCGAGACAGGTGCATTCACCGATGCCGGGGCCGCGCGCCACGTAGACGGCCTGGTCACCAGGCAGCTCCCGTAGCTCTACATCTTGAAGATGTGACAGCCCTTGCAGACCAAGGCCTCGGGCTGGTGCGTGCGACGGTCTTGATGACACTGCGTTGTACAAGCGGCGCGGTCCGAGCGCGGCGCTGCATGGCCACCGTGGCAGTTGGTGCAGCTCGCGGCGTGCGAAGGCAATTGGTGCAGACCGG
>JBIKNA010000422.1:0-6335 GCA_044358965.1 Polyangiaceae bacterium | reverse complement strand
CAAGGGCGAGCTCTTCGACAGCATTCTCGTCTTCGAGAACTTCCCGGTGGCCGCAGGCCCCGTGGGCACCGGCGGCCTCCACTTGTCCGAGCTGCGCGGCGCCGAACAAACGAATTATCCGCTCACGGTCGTTGCCGCACCGGGCCCGGAGCTCGAGCTCCGCATCGCCTACGATCAGGACCGCTTCGATGCCTGGGACGTTCGCACCCTCTTGGAGCGCCTTGGTCGCTTGCTGACGGCCATGGTTCAGACGCCGCAGGCACCGCTTCGCAATGCCGCCATCACGACGCCCGACGAGCGCCAGGCCGCGGGGCTTGCGCTTTTGGGGCCGCCGCCCAAGCAACCACTCGTGCCCTTCGCCGACAGGTTTCTGCATGCGGCGCGCGCGCATGAGCACGCGGTTGCCGTGACGGATCTCGAAACCCAAGACGCGCTCAGCTACGGGGACCTGGCGCGGCGCGCCTTTGCGCTCGGTCTTCTGATCAAGCGCCTCGGCGGCGGCCCGGAGCAACCCGTCATGGTGTGCGCCGATCGCGGGGTCCCCTTGCTGGTGGCGCTGCTGGGTGCCGCCCTGGCCGGCGCGCCGTTTGTGCTCTTGGACGCCATGTTCCCGCTCGATCGGCTCCGATTTCAGTGCGCCGACGCCGGCGCCCGCATCGTGCTTTGCAGCCCAGCGTGCGAGGGCCTCGGGCGCGCCATCGCCCAAGACGGCGCCCAGGTGGTCGTCGTGCCCCGGGCGCAGAGCACCGGAGCATTGCCACCGCTGTCTGCTGCCGAAAGCGCCGCCCGCCCCGGCAGTGCGGCGTACATTCTGTACACCTCCGGGTCCACCGGGCGCCCCAAGGGGGTCGTTGCCCTGCAAGAGGGGCTTGGCAACTACTTGGCGTGGGCACAAGAGGCGTATGAGGTCACTGCGGGCACCAAAGCCCTGGTGCACACCTCCGTGGCCTTCGACCTCACCATCACCACCCTGCTGTTGCCATTGGTCGCAGGCGCGCAGGTGGTGCTCGCACCGCACGGCGAGGGCATCGACCCGCTGGTGCGTGGCATCCAGCGCGGGCGGCCGGAGTTGCTCAAGCTGACGCCGTCCCACGCGCGCCTGCTCGCCGCAGAGCTCGACGGCTCGCGCCAAGCCATTGCGCCGCACGTGGTCATCGGGGGCGAGGCGTTGACGGGAGACACGGTGGCGGCCTTGTGGCGCATCGATGATGACTGCACCATCTACAACGAATACGGCCCCACGGAGACGGTGGTGGGCTGCGTGGTACACAAGGTCCCTAAGGGCACCTCGGGCAACGTGCCCATTGGCCTGCCCATCGCAGGCACGCGCCTCGATATCCGGGACGCCCACGGCCGCAGCGTCGAACCTGGCATCGAGGGGGAGCTCTACATCGGTGGTCACGGCGTGTGCCGCGAGTACATCGGTCGCCCGGACGAGACGGCCCGGGCGTTCCTGGTCGCGCCAGGCGGCTTCCGTTGGTATCGCAGCGGCGACTGGGTGCGACAGCGCCGGGACACAAGCCTCGAGTATCTCGGGCGTCGCGACGAGCAGATCAAGCTGCACGGACACCGCATCGAGCTCGGGGAACTCGAGTCGTTGGTGCTCCGCGCGCCCGGCGTGCAGCAGGTGGCCGCGGTGCGGGTTTCGAGCGCCACCGAAGGCCAGGAGCACCTGGCGGTGTTCGTGGTACCAAGCCACCCGAGCCTCGGCACCGAAATCGTCCAGCGGCAGCTTCGCGAGGATTTGCCGCATGCGTTCCTTCCAAAGCAGATTCTGATCGTCGACGCGCTCCCCCTCACCACGAATGGCAAGGTGGACCGCAGCGCACTCGCGGCGCAGGCCCTCGCCGAGTTCAGGGCCGCAGGCTCGCAGGCCACGCCGCGAGACGCGTCGTCTTGGACGCTGCCCGAGCAGACCCTGTCGCGCATCTGGCAGGCCGTGACGGGCGCGACGGTGAACTCCCTCGACGATGACTTTTTCGCGCTCGGCGGCGACTCCATTCAATCGCTCCAGATCATTGCGCGGGCCGCACAAGAAGGCCTCCGGCTGACCCCGCGGAGCATCTTCGAGCACCCCACCCTGCGGGCCATGGCCCAAGCTGCGACGCCCCTGGGAGCACCAGGCGGTCCCCAGCACGACGAAGGGTCGATCCCGGTGTCTCCGATTCAAGCCTGGTTCTTGGCCCAGGGGCGCGCGCAGCCATCGCACTACAACCAGTCCGTGTTGCTGGGGACCCGAGTTACCGTCGATGTCGAGTCCCTGCGGCCTCTCGTGGCTGACGTCTTGTCCATACACGGGCTCACCCGAACCAGGTTCGTCCATGGTCCCGAGGGTTGGCGCATGGTGCGAGCCCCCAGAGGAACCGACGATGAACTTCGCGCACGGCATGACTGCGTCAGCGTCGTGGATCTCCGGGCCGCAGCCGACCAGGCCCAGGCCCTCGTTGGTAGCTGCGACGAGGTCCAGCGCAGCTTCGACATCGTCCGGGGTCCGCTTGCGCACGTCCGCATGATGCTCACCCGAGAGCCCGATGGCACCCCGAGCACGCGGCTGCTCTTGTGCGCACATCACTTGGTCATGGATGCCGTGTCCATGCGCGCGCTCTTGTACGCCCTCGAGGGCGCCATCGCGAGGCGGAGCGTGGTCCCACCGCGCGCATCGTTCATGGACCACGTGCGGCAGCTTCAGGCTTTTGCCACGACGGACTCCGCCGCGCGGCGAGAGGCCCTTCAGTACTACGATCACCTGGCTCGGCAGGCGCCTTCGCTGCCCGCCACGGATGGCCCGGAGCCGCACCCGTTTGGCACCTCCGACGCCGCGCGCACGCACCGGACAACCGTGGCGTCGGCGCTCTTGGGCGTGCCCGGCCCCCAAGTGCAGCCCCGGCTCCTGACGGCACTCGCCGGTGCACTCGCTGCTTGGACCCGCTCCGAAACGAACCTCGTCGACGTCGAGGGCCACGGCCGCGAACCCCTGCCCGGCGCCGATCTCGACCTCTCCGAAACCGTGGGCTGGTTCACTTCGCTGTACCCCGTGCCGCTTACCTTTGTGGCATCACACCCGCCGGAACAGAACCTTCTGGCCACCGTGCGTGCGCTCGAAGAGGCACCGCTTGGGGGCGTTGCCTTCGGCGCTTTGGCATACATGTGCCCGGACAAGGACCTCACCGCCCGGATCACCGGTCTGCGCGCCAGCGTGTCCTTCAACTTCCTCGGCCGCCTCGATACCGCCGTCAGCGCCGATGGCCCCTTCGCTGGTCTCTCCGATGGTCGCGGAGCCGAGGAAGCGCCCTTCGAGCCACGCAGCCACGCCCTCGAGGTCAATGCCTTCCAGCTCGGCGCGGATCTCGTTGTCGAGTGGACCTATGCGCCGACGCGCTTCACCGAGCAAGCCGTGCGCGAGCTGCACGACACCTTCGCGGCAGAACTCCAAAGACTTGCCGATGCGGTGATTTCTGCTCCGGCCGCCGCGGCGGCCAACGCCCGGCGCGCGCCCCGCAGACGAGACGACGACCTCGTGATCGCACTCAAGCCCGACGGCACCAGACCCAAGGTGGTACTGGTGCACCCCGTCGGAGGACTCGTGGGCTGCTATGCCGAGCTGTCTCGCGCGTTGCCCAAAGACATTCCGCTCTATGGCATCCAGGCCGTGGGCGCCGATGGTGCCGAGGCGCCGCTCGACTCGGTGACCGCCATGGCGGCACGGTATCTGCGCGCCATCGAGAGCACCTTCGGCGACGAGCCGATCATCCTCGGGGGTTGGTCCATGGGCGCGATGATCGCCATGGCCATGGCCGCCCAAAGACACCCCGGGGTTGTGCTGCGCGGCCCGCTCGTGGCGCTCGACCAGACCCCGGGAGAGGTGCGGCGCGAGCTCTCCGACGCCGCGCTGCTCGTGGAAATCGTCGGCGATGCAATTCCCCTGGACGCAAACGACCTCGCGGCCCTGACGCCTCGCGAGCAGGTGCGCACGGTGCTTGCCGAGGCCAAGGCGCGCAAGCTGCCCATCGCTGGACTCGACGAAGATGACGTCTTGCGCCACATCGAGCTGTGCCGCACCAACTTCCGTGCGCTGTCGTCGTTTGTGCCCAAGCCCATCACCCAAGACATCCTGCTGCTTCGGGCCGCAGACAGGCCCAGTTGGGAGCCCCAAGACACGGACCCCGTGGCCGAGTGGCGCGCCTTGGCCCAGGGCCAGGTGGTCGTGCACACGGTGCCGGGCGATCACGTCACCATGATGAGACCGCCGCAGGTTGCAACCCTGGCCCTCTTGTTGGCGACCTTGATAGAGTGAACCGAACGACCAGGACGGGCCCCCTGTTGGGCATCTTTGCGTCAATTGCCACATGACTTTGCCCATGTACCTTCGACCCGACGTCCAGATGGAGCCTCTGTTCCATGGCTGGTACGCGTGGAGCCACCTGATTGCGCCCGTCACCTCGGCCATGAACGTGGCGAACTCCCATGCCAAAATCATGCGGTCGTACATTGCCGCGCCCGAGGTACATGCTGCCGCCGTCAAGAACCCCGCCATGCTTGGCGGTCCGTTCATCGACTACGAGGGCGGCCGGATCGCCGACATCGAAGCCCACCTTGCCGCCACGCTGTCGCGACAAAAGACCCAGTTCGAGCTGGCCCAAGCCGTCGTCGAACTCGATGATCTGGTGGCCGCCGAAGGCACGGGCATGAGCCTCGAACCTTTGTACGCCCGGGTGCCGCCCGCTCTCCGCGGCTTCGTCGAGCTCACCTACGATCTCAGAAATACGCCGCAGGTTCGCTACTTCGAGCCCCTGCTCTACCGAAGTCCGCACTACGACCCGTCGCTACAAAGCATCCGGTTGCAGCGGAGCACCGGCGACCACCGGGCCTTCGCCCTCAGCACCCCAAGGCTACCGTCGCCGCAGGCGCTCGATCTGGCGGTGCCCTTCGGTGCCCCGGCCATCGACGATCTGTTTCGGTCCCGGTCGCTTGCGTGTGATGTCGAAGCCCTCGCCTCGGCGTTGCGTGTTCCTGCGAAAGACATGTCGCTCTTTGCGTCGTTCTTCTGGGACACGCCGCCCGCACCGCGGCCTCCGTGGCAGGGGCCTGGCGTCCGGGTGCGGTACTTCGGGCACGCCTGCGTGCTCATCGAGTCCAAAGACACATCTATCTTGGTCGACCCGACGGCCAGTTACGCCTCCGCCTCTGCCCCCGCGCGGTTCACCTACGCGGACCTGCCCGAGCGCATCGATTGGGTGCTCATCACGCACAACCATCAAGATCACTTTCTGCTCGAGACGCTGCTCCAGATCCGGCACAAGGTCGGCACCGTCATCGTGCCCCGAGGCAACGCCGGCGCGCTCGAGGATCCGCAGCTTTCGCACGTGCTCCGGGCCCTAGGCTTTGCGCGGGTGCAAGAGTTCGACATGTTGGACTCCAATGACCTGCCAGGCGGAGGGCAGGTCATTGGCGTCCCGTTCCTGGGCGAACACGCCGATTTGCGCGTCGCGTCCAAACTCGCCTATGTCGTGGAGCTGCCAGGCTTCCGCGCACTCTTTGCCGCGGACTCCAACAATCTTGCGCCGGAGCTCTACGATCACGTGCGGCAAGCCATTGGCCCCACACCGGTGGTGTTCGTCGGCCTCGAGTGCGACGGAGCACCCCTGTCGTGGCTGTATGGTCCACTCTTGGGCAAACCCATGACCCGCAAGATGGACCAGTCCCGGCGCTTGTCGGGCTCGGACTTCGAGCGCGCCGATCGGCTCGTGCAACAGATGGGCGCCCAAGAGGTCTTCGTGTACGCGCTGGGGCAAGAGCCCTGGCTCGGGTTCATCATGAGCGTTCAGTACACAGACACCTCGCGCCCCATCGTGTGCTCTTCGCAGCTCATCGAGGCTTGTCGGGCCCGAGGCCACGCGGCGTCGCGCCTGTACGGATCCATGGAAAAAGTCTGGGGCGCATGACCCGAGGCCCTTTCCTTGTCCTGCTCTTCCGCGCCATATCCACCCTGCGCGATCACAAGGGTGCAGCGACGCTCATCGGCCTGGGCGTCGTCTTCGACGTGGCTTATGGCGCCCTCAGTGCGCTTGCGTTCTCGTGGCTCGTCGACAAGGCCATCGAGCCGCGAGACCTCAAGATGCTGTGGGCCATCGTGGGTCTGCTCACCGTGGGCGTGCTCAGTTCGTCGGCCTTGGGTCTGCTCCAGGACTATCTGATGGCCCGCACGGGCGCTCGGGTGGCCGCCCAGGTGCGCGAGCGCATGTTCCGTCGCATGGGGCAGCTATCTGCCAGCTACTTCGAGCGCATCGCGGCCGGGGAGATCCTGAGCACGTTCAGCGGCGACGTGGCGGCCATCG
>JBIKNA010000084.1:0-20817 GCA_044358965.1 Polyangiaceae bacterium | reverse complement strand
GGTGGGGCCCCAGCGGCAATGCCTCTGGGGCGGAGGACAGCGTCCTCCGATAACAAAGGAAGCTAAATCGCTGAGCTTGATCGAAGATCATGCTCGGTGCTTTAGCTGCGGCACCGCAGTCGCTCGGCGGCTTGCGTCTTGGTCTGGCGCGAAACGCTGGGCGCATGTACAGTGCTCAGGATGTCGTTTCTGGGGCGCCTCGAACGGCTCAAGGCCAAGCAAGGCGCTGCGGGCGCCCCCATTGCGCCCACGGCGCCCCTGACAACGCCCTTGGTGACGGAAGAGCCGCCGTTGTCGCCCTCGGCCGACGCGCTCTCGAGCGCGCCGCCGCGGGATGCGGTGCTTGATGATCTTCGCGAGCGCATGCAACGCATGCTGCGCAAAGAGGCGCCGCGGGAGTCGCCGAAGGTGTCCGTCACACTTCCGTTCGAACACGAAGAGCGGTCCGAGGGCACCCTGCATGTGCTTCGGGAGCGGGTCAGTCCCGGGCACAAGGTGGGCCGCATCAGCACCGTCGATGCGCGATTTGCCGCCGCAGAGCTCTTGTCGGTGCTTGCGCTCGACCCAAGCCTTGCGGCATGCCGGCCCGAAGGGGCGTTGTTCCTCGACACGGAGACCACGGGGCTCTCACACGGAGCCGGCACCGTGGCCTTCCTTGTGGGGCTTGCCTACTTCCAAGGGGGCACCCTCGTTCTCGAGCAGCTCTTCTTGCAGGGCCTTGGCGACGAGGCGCCCATGCTCGCCCGCTTGCGGGAGCTCATGGCGCAGGCCAGCATGCTTGTGACCTTCAACGGCAAGGCCTTCGACTTGCCGCTCTTGCGGACGCGCTACCGCATGGCCAAAGAGGAGCCTCCGGTCGAGCCGCCGCATCTCGATCTTTTGCACGTTGCGCGACGGGTCCACGCGTTCGGGCGCCCGGGCCGGAGGGCCTTACGCCTCGTGCACCTCGAAGAAGACGTCCTTGGCTTCGTCAGGCACGACGATGTGGCCTCCGCCGACGTCGCCGCGTGTTACCTGCACTACCTGCGCACCGGGGACGTCGGGCTCTTGGGCTCCGTCGTCTCGCACAATGCGTGGGACGTGTACACCATGGCGGCGCTCATGGGGCTCTATGGCGAGCCATTGACTGGCCGCTCGCTCTCCGCGGACGACCTCATCGGCGTGGCGCACACGATGTACCGAGCGGGCGACGCCCAAGGTGCAGTCTCCACGGCCTCCATGGCCCTCGAAGCCGGGGCGGCCCCCACGGCACTCTTTGTTCGTGCGCAGGCGGCTCGTCGCCTGGGCGACGCGCAGGCGGCGCTGTCGGACCTCGAGCTCCTCATCGACAAGGTCGAGGACCCCAAGGCCCGCCTCGAGCTGGCCAAGCTCTACGAACACCACGTCAAGGACCCGATGAAAGCGCTGGGGGCCCTCGATAGCGGCAGCACCGCAGAAAAGCCTGAGGCCGCAGACCGAAGGAGGACCCGGCTGCGCCGCAAAGCGCGGCTCTCGTGAGACGGCCTTCGTGATAGAACTAGGCCCATGACGGAGAGCACCAAAGAGCGTTACGCCCCCGAGCTCATCGAGCCCAAGTGGCAAGCGTTCTGGGACCAAAACAAGACCTTCCGCGCGGTACGTCGCGATGCCGAAGCGGGCGCCGGCAGGCCCCCCAAGATGTACATCCTCGATATGTTCCCGTACCCGTCTGGCGACGGGTTGCACGTCGGGCACCCCGAGGGTTACACCGCCACAGACATCGTGGCGCGCTTCAAACGCATGCGCGGCGTCGACGTCTTGCACCCCATGGGTTGGGATGCATTCGGTCTGCCTGCCGAGCAACATGCCATCCGCACCGGCACGCACCCCCGGCAGAAGACCCTCGAGAACATCGGCCGGTTCCGTACCCAGCTCAAGATGCTCGGGTTCTCCTACGACTGGGACCGCGAGGTGGATACCACGGACCCGGGCTACGTCCGGTGGACGCAGTGGATCTTCCTGCAGCTGTTCAAGCGAGGCTTGGCCTTCCAGCAGTCGGACATGCCCGTCAACTGGTGCCCCGAGCTCGGCACCGTGTTGGCCAACGACGAGGTCAGCGCCGACGGCAAGAGCGAGGTCGGCAACTTCCCCGTCGAGAAGCTGCGCATCCGTCAGTGGTCGCTCCGCATCACCGAATACGCCGACAAACTGCTCGAAGGCCTCGAAGGCCTCGACTGGCCCGAGACCAAGGTCAAGCAAGCCCACTGGATCGGCCGCAGCGAGGGCGCCGTCGTGGACTTCGCCGTCGACGGCGACGCGTCCGCCAAGATCACGGTGTTTACCACCCGCGTCGACACGCTGCCTGGCGCCACGTACGTCGTGCTGGCCCCGGAGCACGCCCTCGCAGCCACCTTGCCTACGCCGGCGCAGGCCCAAGCGGTCCGCGACTACACGCAGGCCTCAAGCAAAAAGACAGACATCGACCGCGCGGACGTCACCCGGGAGAAGACCGGCGTCAACACCGGTCGCTTCGCCATCAACCCCGTCAATGGCGACAAGATCCCCATCTGGGTGGGCGACTACGTCATCGGAAGCTACGGCACCGGTGCCGTCATGGCCGTGCCCGCGCACGACGAGCGGGATCACGCCTTCGCGCGCAAGTACGAGCTGCCCATTGTGCAAGTGGTCGGCAGCGCCAAGGGTGGCACCGTCGACGTCCAGGGCGAGGCGTACACCGACGACGGCGTCGTCACCGCCGATGCGGTCCGCCGCTCCAAAGCCCCCATCCAAGAGGGGCAAGCCTCCGAGGCCGCCCGAAGCACCATCGCCAGCTGGCTCAAGGCCCAAGGGCAGGGCGATGTTCGCGTCACCTACAAACTTCGCGATTGGGTGTTCTCGCGGCAACGTTACTGGGGCGAGCCCATCCCCATCTACTTCCCCGTCGTCACCGAGGGCGACCCACGGTTGCCCGGGGCCACGTACACCATCGAGTACGACAAGCCCATCGCCGTCGACGACGCCGAGCTGCCCTTGCTCTTGCCCGAGCTCGCTGACTTCAAGCCCGGGGGCGATCCCGCGGGGCCCTTGGCACGTGCGCCCGAGTGGCGCTTCTTCCAGAAGGACGGCAAGTGGTTCGCCCGAGAGACCAACACCATGCCGCAGTGGGCCGGCTCGTGCTGGTACTACCTCCGCTTTCTGGATCCCACCAACACGAAGGCGCCCTTTTCGCCCGAGGCGTACCAAGATTGGATGCCCGTCGACTTGTACATGGGGGGCTCCGAGCACGCCGTCCTGCACCTTCTGTACGCGCGCTTCTGGCACAAGGTGCTCTTCGACATTGGTGTTGTCACGCACCAGGAGCCCTTCACGCGGCTGGTGCACCAGGGTCTAATCCTGGGCGAAGACAACCAGAAGATGAGCAAGTCCCGCGGCAACGTGGTCAACCCCGACGACGTGGTGCGCAAGTACGGCGCCGATGCCCTTCGCGCGTTCGAGATGTTCATGGGGCCGCTCGAACAAGTGAAGCCCTGGCAAACCAGCGGCATCGAGGGGGTGCGGCGCTTCTTGGACCGCGTATTCGTGGTGTGCACCGACAACATCACCGACGACGATGTGGCCTACGACATGGGAACCCGACGGCTCGTCCACAAGACGGTCAAGAAGGTCACCGAAGACATCGAACACCTTCGGCTCAACACGGCCATCAGCGCCATGATGATCCTGACCAAACATCTGGGTCAGCAATCCGCGGTCCCGCGCGCGGCGGCACAGACCCTCGCGCTCCTGGTGTCGCCATTCTGCCCCCACCTGGGCGAAGAGCTATGGCAGCGCCTGGGCGGCACCAAGAGCTTGGCCTACGAGCCCTGGCCCACATTCGACGTCGCGCTTACGGTGGACGACGTCGTGGAGATCGGCGTGCAGGTCAACGGTAAGGTTCGCGGCACGGCGAGCCTCGCACCCGACGCCAAAGAAGACGACGCCCGCGCGGCGGCCCTCGCAGATCCGAAGGTCGCCCAATTCATCGGTGACAAGACCATCAAGAAAGTGATCTACGTGCCGGGCAAGATCCTGAACCTGATCATTGGCTGATCGGTGCCTGCATCGATGCTACGGCGGTGCCTCGTTTCGGCGCCGGGGGCCATCCCCCGGGCTGGGCGAGGCGCCATTGCCATCGGCGGCTTGGCCATCGCAGTACTCGCTCTCGGGTGCGGGTACCAGCCGGTGCTGACACACGCGCCGACGCAGGTGCCGCTGCACGTGGCCCTCACCCAAAGCCTCATCGCGGATCCGGTGGCGGCGGACGAAGCGCTGCAGGGACTGCGCGAGGCTCTGGCCGAACGCGGCGCCCTGGCCGATGGCGAGGGCTTCCCTCGGGTCGAACTCGAGGTGCTGCGCGTGGACGAACTTGCCGACGGCATCGCCGAGGGTCCGGGGCAGCCCGAGGCCCGGGCGCTGCGCACATCGGTGGTGGCGCGCGCGGGGATCCGCGGCGGGCGTGGCGCGCCCATTTCCGCGGACACTGGCGACGTTCGCGCATCTGTGACGCAGGCGCCGCAGGCCCGTGCTGCGGGCCACGCGTTTGCGCTGGCCCAAGGACAGCGCGCGGCCGCCCGGAAGGTGGGCCACTTGCTCGGGGAACACCTGCTCGGTACCCCCATCGTCTCCGACAGCTACGAAGGCCGCTAGCCATCGCCCCCCACAACCCCGAGGTCCGCCAAAGGGTGGGGCCCGACGTCGCGTATTTTTGGTGCGGCCGCCCTGCGTGCTACCGTCTGTGCACCGATCATGAGGACCATTGGCTGCGCGGGTTTCCCGTTCCCCCCGACGCGCTACTTCAAAGACTTCGGATACGTGGAGATCCAAGAGACGCACCTGTCCATGCCAGGCTCCGGCACCGTGCGTCGTTGGCGTCGGGAAGCGCCCGAAGATTTCGAGTTTGCGGTGATGGCCCCCAAGGAGCTGGGTGCGGCAGGGTATCGTGACACCGAGGCGTCTCTGGCAAGCCTCGAACAGCTCAAAGAAGTCATCGCGGTGCTGGGGGCTACGCGGGTCGTGGTGCAGGCTCCTTCGGAGTTCACCGACACGAAGGCCAACAGGGCAGCCATCAAGGCGTTTTTCGTCGCCAAGCACGACGAGCTGCCGCCCATGGTGTTCGAGGCCCCGGCAAGTTGGGATGTGCTTGGTGCCGAGAAGCTGGCACTCGATGCGCAGGTCATGCCGTGTCGCGATCCGCTGGCGCACGGGCTGTCCAAGGCCAAAGAGGTCTACTACCGCCTGGCGGGCCCGGCCGGTCACAAGAGCCGCTACGAGGACCAGCCCCTCGAAGCACTCGCGGAGCTTGCCCGTCGCGCCAAGCACGACCGGGTGTTCTACATCTTCTCCAACGTGGACATGGGGCAGGACGCCAAGCGCCTACTAAAGGCCCTGGGTGGCGCCTAACGCGAGCGAGTACGGCCGCACCGGGCACGCGTGCCAGCCAAGCCGGGCGCGTGTCTGGCGCTCCGGGGCGTCCCTTTACTGATCGCTCGCGTCGACCGGGGCGGCGCAGGCGCTGACGCAGTTTGTGCCCAGGCATTGCTGAAGTTTGTCGTACAGACCGGCACCGGCTTGAAACTGGGCGCGGCACAGGAGCTGGATGCACTCATCGTCGTAGGTGATGACCACAGCCGCGTCCGCGGCGTCGGCACCGGCATCAGCTGCCGCATCCGTGGCGCTGGCGTCGCCGGCATCGCCGCCGTCTGCAGCCGGTCGCGGCGGGCGGGTTCGCTTGCACTCGGCCTCGCACGACGCAAACTTGTAGCAGTCGTCGCTCTTGGCGCACGCGCCAAGGTCGGCACAGCACTTGTCGTTTGCGCAGACGGTGCAGCTCGCCGAGCCGATGCTGGCTTGGGCCTGGCAGGAGCCCGCGTCGAAGACCGGGGCCACATCGACGGTTGCGTCGCTGGCCGAGGCCTCGCTGCCCGTGTCGAAGGGCACGGACGCGTCGCGGACCGCCGGTGTGGTTGCGGGGTCGTCGCTGCATGCCTGAACGGCAGCGCTCATGGCGCCAGCGATGAGGAGAACAAGAGTAACGCGCTTGATCACGAGCGATGAACCTCCGGCACGACGTTGGCTTAGGGTACACGTTTTGTTCGCCGGGTTGCGGTTTGCCCCAAAAGAAAGCGCGCCAGCTCCGAAGAGAACTGGCGCGCTTGCCAAGTGGTAGGGCCCCAGCGTGTGGAGCGCCTTACTGCCGCATTACTCGCTGGCTGCGTCCTGCGCGCCGGCGTCGCCCAGGGGCTCGATGCCACACTCCGCAGAGCAGTTGGTGGCCGCACAGGTGAAGACGGCGTCGTAGAGCTTGCCGCCCGCCTCGGACACCGTGGCGTCGCAGACCTGCTCGACGCACTTGTCGCCGTCGCTGCCGGCCGGCGGGTTCTTGTAGCAATCGGCCACGCACTCGGCGTACCCCTTGCAGCTCTTCGCAGGATCGGCGCTGTCGGCCGTGCAGCCCTGTTGCTGTGCGCAGCACTTGGTGTTGGCGCAGGCTTGGCAGGCCTGCCCGCCACCGACGTCGATGCTGCCGCTGCAGGTGCCGCCCGTGGTGTTGCTGTCACCGCCGCCGCCGTCGGTCTGGGTGCTGCTGTCCGTGTTGGTGCTGCCATCGGACTGGACCAGACCGCCGCCATCGACGGATCCGTCAGTGGTGGTGACCGTACAGCCTTGCGAGGCAAAGCCCATCGCGCCGCCACCAACCGTCGCCAACGCTGCCAAGAAAATCCAATTTCGCTTCATCGTCGTCCCTTTCGTTCCTACCAACTCAAGTCCCGGCAAAAGACCGGGGATGCTCCTATGTTACTCCGTCCGCCCGCAGGTCGCGGCACACTTCGATGTCACACATCGTGCCACCTCGACCGCGGCCCCCTTGCCGGCGGCGTTCTTGGCGGCACACGCTGAAACACACGCAACGCTGTCGCAGCCCAAGGCGCACTGCACATACGCATCGCAAACGCTTCCTGCGGCGCATGCACTTGCGCACTGCGCTGCGCAGTCCGCGCACGACACTGGCATGGCATCGGCTGCCGCGTCGACGGACCCAGCCTCCGAGGTGTCCGTCGCGCCGTCTTGCAGCACATCAGCGTCGACAAGCGCGGCATCCCCGGCGTCCGTGGCGGCGTCTTGCGGCATTGCCGCGTCCAACGACGCAGCGTCGGTCCCGGCATCGGTGGCGGCACAGGACGCGCTGAAAGGTGCCACACAGGACTGCACCTTGACCGCGCACGCTGACAGAGCTTGGCAGCTCAGAACGTGCGGGTAAAGCGGCGAGCGCTCGATGGGCGTGGGGGCCGCGGCGTCGGCGAGCGCGTCGCCGATGCTGGCGTCCCCCGCGTCGGCGTTACCCCCCGAACCACAGAAGCGCTGGGCAATGCAGAGGTCGTCCCCGAGACACGCCGCAAAGAGCCCGCCACAGCCGAGGGAAAAGCAGCTCGAACAGGTGAGGCCGGCGTCGTTGGCCGCGTCCGTCGAGGCATCATCGGGCAATGCGTCATTCGTCAGCACCGTGCAGCCGTGTGACCCGGTACCCAACGCGAGTCCGAGCACGAACGTGGCGCCCGCGATAAGCGCCGCCGCGCGCGGCGCCGCGGACCGCGGCGTGAAAGGGGTAGGGGGCTGCAAGACGGACGACCTTACGTTCTGACGGACGAGGGGGCACGCTTGTTCACCGGGCACCCTGGACCGGAGTCGAGGCTAGGCCGGGACGGCGCCGGTGTCGCCTTTTTGGCGTGCATTTGGGCCCGCCGGGTTCTCTTGACCTTCTCGGGGTTTGCGCCTGCGGAAGGCCATGACCACGGAGGCAACCGAGGCCAACCACCACGGGGCGTCGCCCGAGAGCTCGTACAGTGTCGTTGAACGCATGAGTCTGACCTTGGTCATGCCGCGCTCGGCCTTGAACGTACCGGACTGGATGAGCGTCCGGCCCGCGGCGTCGACGATGGCCGACACGCCGCTGTTGGTGCTGCGAACCAAGAACCGCCGGTGCTCGATGGCGCGGAACTTGGCGAGCGCCAGGTGTTCCCACGGCTCCGTGGTGTCGCCGAACCAGGCATCGTTGGTGATGTTGACCAAGAGCTCCGGGTTGCCCTTGCGTACAAGACGGTTCGTGAAGCTGGTCAGGATGTCTTCGTAGCAAACGAGCATGGTGACGGCGTGGGGCTTGCCGTGAATCTCGAGTGTCACCGAGTCGTCGCTGGTGCCGGGCGAGAAGCGCCCACTGTTGGGGCTGATCTCGTAGAGCTTGGGGAACGTCTCGCCGAAAGGCAGGTACTCCCCGAACGCCAGGAGGAACTGCTTGTCGTAGCGGCCGGTGATGTCGCCCTTTTCGTTGGAGACGAGGGCCGTGTTGAACCAGCGTTCGCGGTCGCCCTTGTCTTTGGTGCGGTAGACCACCGCGCCGAAAATGGCCGGCACGCCCAATTGCTCGGCGATGCGGGCCTTCATGAACGGCTTGTACATGGGCTCGGGCACCGCGAAGGTCACGCTCGACTCGCTCCACACAACCAAGTCCGCCCCCTCGGCCTTGAGCTCGGCGGTCAGGCGCTTGTGTCGGCGGAGCCCTTCGCCCGGGTCTTCGCGCTTCTGGAAGAGCCCCATGTTGCCTTGCACGTAGCCGACCTTGATCTCTTCGCTTTCGGCCATGCGCTTGTCGATCATGGCCAAGCGCAAGAGCCCGTAGGCGACGTCGAGTGTCAGCGTGACCGCCGCAATGCGCACCAAGTTGTGCGGCAGGGGCCGGCCCGTGACCCGGGCGATGATGAGCTCGGCGAGGGCAATGTTGACCACGACCAGCAGCAGCCCCACGAGAATGGGCCCACCCAGGTCTGCGCTTTGGGTCAGCGCCGGGAAGGTGTGGACGCAGGCGGCAAAGTACCAGGGGAAAAGGAGCGGGAAGACAAGCTCACTTGCCACAAACGCCGCCCCGAAGACCACCGGTGCGTTCCAGCCGCGCTGCTGGCCTCGGGCGAAGAGCCAGGCCTGGAGCGCGAAGCGGCCGCCTTGGTAGGCGTTGATGATGACCACGAAGAGCATGCACAGCGGCTTCGGGAATCCGCTGAACGTGCGCAGCATCTCGAGCAGCCAGTAGAACCCCAGGCAGGTCATGAACAGGCCGGCGAGAAGCCCAAGAAAGAGCGCGCGCCGCGGTGTTTGCCGATGCAGCCCCAGATAGAAGGGCACGAAGGTGACGAGCGCAAAGGGCCAAAGGTTGTTGGTCGGAAATGCCAACCAATACAGGACGCCCGTCGCGATCATGCAGCCGAGCGCGGGGGCCAGCGGCAAAGGGAAGATGCCCTTGGCTGCGGCCAAGCCGTCGGCCTTCGCGCTGCTGCTCTTCACTTCTTGATCTCGAGCAGCTCCACCTCGAACACGAGGGTGCTGTTCGGGGGGATGACCGGTGGTGCGCCGCGCTCGCCGTATCCGAGGCTGGACGGAATCACGAGCTTGCGCTTGCCGCCGACCTTCATGCCCTCGACGCCCTGGTCCCAGCCCTTGATGACCTGGCCGCGCCCAAGGTTGAACTCGAAGGGCGTGTTGCGTTTTTTGGAACTATCGAACTCTTTGCCGTCGGTGAGTGTGCCCACGTAGTGCACGGCGACTTTGTCGCCCGACTTGGCCTCGGCACCTTTGCCCACGACGATGTCGGTCTTTTGCAGAGGGGCCTCGTCGCGCTTGATGGCGGCGGAGACGAAGGGGCTCGGCTTGTTGGTGCCCATGGGCATGCCCTTGGCCTCGGGCTTCTGGCTCGCCTGCGGGGCGGCTTCCACCTTGTCGGCCACGATGGGCTCCTCTTTGGGCGGAGTCGTCAGGTTGGAACACGCAAGGAACACGAGCGCGGTCACGGTGGAGAGGCCCAAGAGAGGCAGACGCTTCATATCGGGCAGGGAAGTTAGTCGTTCTTGGGCGCCCTGAAAAGCCTGTAAAAACGCCAAGGAAAGCCGACGTGCTCGCGTGCCGCCCGGGGCCCCACCGGCTGTGCTATGCAGTCGGGTCAAGTATTGCCCCGATGGCGCGCATTCTTCACATCGAAGACGACCCCCGAAACCGGCTGCTTGTTCGCAAGCTGCTCACCGGCGAGGGCCACGAGGTCATCGACGCCGCCGACGGCCTCGAGGGCGTTCGGGCCGCCATCGCCCAGCGGCCGGATTTGGTCTTGGTCGACATGAACATTCCGGGCCTCGATGGCTACGAGGTCACCCTGCGCCTCCGCACCGAGGGCTCCCTCACCAAAGTGCCCATCGTGGCCATCACCGCCGAGGGCGACCGCGACACCAGCTTTGCGGTGGGCTGCGACGGCTTCATTCAGAAGCCCATCGACGCGCGGCAGTTTGCCAAGCAGGTTGCCTCGTACCTGGGCGTGGGGCGCCAGCGCATGCCGTCATCGGCGGAGATGAACGAGGAGCGTCTGCGCGCTCAGAGCGGACGCATCGTTGCGCACCTCGAGCAAAAGGTCGCGGAGCTCTCTAGCGCCAACGCCCAATTGCGCGAGATGGACAAGCTCCGGACGGAGTTCTATCGGAACGTGTCGCACGAACTCGCAACGCCTTTGACCCCCATCGTGGGCTACCTGCGCATGTTGCAAGACCAAGAGCTGGGTGACACCACAAAGGCCCAGCAAAAGGCCCTTCGGGCCATGGACGACTGCGTTCGGCGGCTTCGCAGCATCCTCGACAACCTCATCGACGTCATCGGCCTCGAGACGGGCAAAATGAGGTTCTTTCATCGCGAGTACGACTTCTTGGACACGGTGCGCAAGGCGCTGTCGCACTCCGCCGATTCCATGGAGGAGCGCAAGCTCACGCTGCTCCAGGAACTGCCGCGGGGCCCATTGCCCGCTTACGGCGATGCCGACCGCCTGCAGCGGGCCCTGTTGCAATTGCTCGACAACGCCACCAAGTTCACCCCCGAGGGTGGCATCGTGGGCGTCAGCGTGCGGGCCGAGGGCGCGACCTACCAGGTCATCGTCGCAGACACCGGCCCGGGCATCGATCCCGAGCGTGGGCCCCGGATCTTCGACCCGTTCTACCAAGTCGACGGCAGCACCACCCGGCAACACGGCGGCGTGGGTGTCGGCCTCGCCATCGCGCGGAAGGTCGCCCGCGGCCTTGGGGGCGACGTGCAGCTCTTGTCCGACGGAGCCACCATCGAGGGCATGTACCTCGCCGGAGCTTCTTTCAGCCTCAGCGTGGCCAAGCGCGCCCCCCAGATCACCATCGAAGGCGCCGGCTGACCCCCGAAAGGGCCGACCACATGCGTCGCGTCTATCTCGACTGGAACGCCACCACCCCGCCCTTGCCCGCAGCGCTCGATGCCATGCGGGCGGCCCACGAATCTGCCTGGGGCAACCCGTCGAGCATCCATGGGCATGGTCGCGTTGCCCGGGCCCGGGTCGAAGACGCCCGAGCCCAGGTCGCAGAGCTGCTCGGGGCCGAGGCCCGCGACGTCGTGTTCACCTCCGGTGGCACCGAGGCCAACAACCTGGGACTGCGCAGCTACTTCGCCGCAAAAACGGGCACGCTCGTCCTCAGCGCATTGGAGCATCCGTCAGTGCTACGGGTGGCCGAAGCCCTCGAGCGTGAAGGTCGGGCGCAGCTCCGGTGGCTCAAGATCCGTTCGGACGGCACCATCGACATGGAAGACTTGGAGACGGCGCTCACCTCTGGGTCGCCCGTCGTGCTGGTGACCCTGCAGACCATGAATCACGAGACCGGCGTGCTCCAGCCGGTAGACGAGGTCATCGCCACGGCGCACGCCCGAGGTGCGGCGGTGCATGTCGACGCCGTGCAGTCGACGGGGAAGCTCGAACGCCTCGGGGCCATGGCCGAGTCTCGTGCGGTGGCGGCGCACAAGCTTCGCGGACCCAAGGGCATCGGTGCCCTGGTCACTCGACCGGGGCTTGGCATCGAGCCCGTGTTGCGTGGCGGCAGCCAAGAGCGCGGCATACGCCCGGGCACCGTGGACGCGGCCCTGGCGAGCGGTTTTGGCGTTGCCGCAGCCCATGCGCTGTCCGGCCCCGCGCGGTATGCATCACTGCGACCGCAACGCGATGCCTTCGAGACAGCGTTGTTGCGCCTGTGCCCCTCGGCGCAGGTGCTTGGGGCGGCGCCTCGTGCGCCGCACGTGACCGCGCTGTCGTTCCCAGGCTGGGCTGGCGCAGAGCTGGTGGCTGCGTTGGACCTCGAAGGCGTCAGCGTGTCGAGCGGCAGCGCGTGCAGCGCCGGCACCATCGAGCCCTCGGCGGCTGTGGCCGCCATGTGCGGTGCCGAGGTGGCCAAGGGCGCACTGCGTATCTCCATGGGCGACGAGACCACCGAAGACGACCTTGCCTTCGCGCTCGCTGGGTTCGGCAGTGTGTTGGGCCGCGGCGCCGGGTGACGCAGGCCGCAAGCGGGGCAGCGCTTACCGCCCGCGTTGCGAAGGGGCAAGCCGCGATGGGCGCAAGCTCTCAGGGGCCGCCGCAACGCGCTCAGGCATCGCCGCGAACTGCTCGCAGATGCCCGGGCTAGGGCGTTGGGAGGGGAGCGCCTGCAGCGGTCTGCTTGGGGCTATCGACCGTGATGGGGACCCACAGGGCCTTTACGCGGCCGTACTCGCCGGACCGCTCGTAGCCCGCGAGGCCAAAGAGCACGTTCCAGAAGTAGCCGCTCGGGTTCTCGCCGTACGAGAACACCGGCAACACGTGGAAGCTCCAGTCGAGACCGTGAGCCACGCGCTTTTGAAGGTATAGCGTGTTGGCCGCCACCTGCACCACGCTCTGATCCTCGTTGTCGGCAATGCGCCAGTACACCGGGAACCCAACGGTGGTGCGGCCCTTCTTGCTGGCGAAGTCCCAGAAAATGGGCGCCACGACCAGGTGCGACCGGTCTTGCTCGCGACCTGCGTACACGATGGGGTGAATGTCGGTCTCCCAGCCCGTGTTCGATTGCGTGACCGTGACGTTCGGGAACGCCCAGTAGGTGCGTGACACGCCGATGTTCTCGACCCGGGCGAACAACGGCGTCAGCAGCGTGCGATTGGTGGGGCTCTGCTGACCGTAGTAAAACGGGAAGATACCGAGCGCATTGGAGCCAAGGTCCAAGTCCCGGTACCGGTAGTACAGCGGCGCAATGGGCCCGATGGCCGTCAGGTCCGTGCGCCCGGCGCGCGTGGTCGCGTGCGAATAGAAGGGCGTCAGGAACGTCGAGACCAACTTGGTGGTCCGGTAGTACATGCCCGGCAAGACGAAGAGCTTTTGTTCGTCGCTCTCGCCGTAGTGGAAGAACGGAAACAGCGTGGTGTGCGACTCGCGAATGCCACCGGTCTCCGGCTTGCCCTTGATGCGGAAGAACAACGGCGCCGCGAAGAAGCTCTCGCGCTTGGGCGAACTTTGCCAGATCAGGGGGCCGGCGACCGTGAGCACGTTGTTGTCGAGCTCGCGCTCGCGTCGATAGAACGCAAGCGGCGGGATCAGCGTGTACGTCTTGCGCGCGCCATCTTCGTCGCCGTTGTTGCCGCGGAACACGAAGGGAGCCACGCCCCAATCGACATCGCTGCCCGTACGGTCACGGAAGTACGGGCCCGCCACGGTGAAGGCGCTCTTTTCGCTCCACCGCGACGAGAGCAACAGCGGGGGCACGTGCAGATAACCGCCGTCTTTGCGTTCGCCCTCGAACACCAGTGGCGCGATCCAGTTGTCGTGCTCTGAAGGAGCCTCGCGATGTGCCACCGGGCCGAGCGCCCAGATGCGACTGTCGCCATCGCGGAGGCGCCAGGCCAGAGGGAACAGTGTGTCGACGTCGACCTTGGGCGAGCGCCGGCGGTAGTACAGAAGACCGTAGAGCCCCTCGGTGTCCGACGACGCCGGTTTGTCGGCCGCCGCGGGAAAGGTGCGCGTGTGTTCGAGGTAGAGCGGCGGCACCAGGCGAAGCTTGTAGTCTCCCCGGGTCTCTTCGTAGTACCCGCGGAAGGCCTGTCCGACCTGACCAACGGGGGAGGGCGGGCGACCATCGTCGTCGGAGCCGATGCGCTCCTCGACTTCTTTGGGGACGGCCAGCGGGTCGTCGGGCACCTTGGCCTCGGGGTCCATGCGGGGGCCGGGCGGGGGGGCTCCATCGTCACCACCCGAGGGGGGGGGAGGCGGCTTGCGACCACGCTGGGCCATGGCCGGACTCGCGGCAAGCACGAGGCCGAGCGCTAGCGCCAGCTGCAAGCAACGCCGCGCACTCATGAGGCGGCACCGGCCCTGGCTGCAGCCAGCTCTTTTTGGATGTCGGCCCGCGGCACCGGCCGCTGGGCGTGCGCGGCCAGATCTTTGAACTGGACCACGCCCTGGTCTATCTCTTGGTCGCCGATGACGAGCGCGACCCGGGCGCCGGACGCGCTTGCGCGGCGCATCTGGCTCTTGAGCGAAGCCCCACGGGTATCGGCCTCGCACACGAAGCCCTGGGCCCGCAGATCGCGCACCAGCACTGCGGCCTCGATGAGCGCGCGCTGGCCCATGCCCACCACGAACGCGTCTACCGGCGGCGCCGCGGCGGACAGGTCGCTCGCGATGAGCAAGCGTTCCATGCCGGCGGCAAATCCAATGGCCGGCACATCGGCGCCGCCCAAGTCCTTGACCATCCCGTCGTAGCGGCCGCCGCCCAAGAGCGTGTCGCCGGCGCCCAATTTGTCTTTGGCGCCTTTGATCTCGAAGAGGGTGCGCGTGTAGTAGTCCAGGCCACGCACCAACAAGGGGTCCACCACGAAGGGCGTACCCAACGCGCGCAAGAACGCCTGACAGCCCTCGAAGTGCGCACGGTCCGCATCGGTCAGGAAATCCGTGATGGGTGGCAGCCCCAGCACGGCCTCGCGATCTTTGGGGTCTTTGGAGTCGAGGATGCGCAGCGGGTTCGTGTCGAGCCTTCGCTGGGAGTCCGCGGAAAGCTGCTCCTTGCGTGGCATGAGCCCGGCGCGCACGGCATCTTGATACCGCACCCTCGTGCCCTCGCTGCCAATGGAGTTCACGTGCACCGTGAGATCGCTGATGCCGAGGCTCTCGAGCATTCGGCACAGGGTGTCGATGAGCTCGGCGTCGACGCCGGGGCCCGCATCGCCGAAGACCTCTGCGCCGGCTTGGTAGAACTGCCGATAGCGTCCGCGGGCCGGTCGCTCGCCGCGGAACATGGGCCCCATGTAGTACCAGCGGCTGACTGGCTCGTGGTTTTGTACGCCGTGTTCGACGTAGGCGCGGACGGCGCCAGCGGTGCCCTCGGGCCGAAGCGTGAGGCCCTCGTCGTGATGCGTGAAAGAGTACATCTCCTTCTCCACGACGTCGGTGGTCTCGCCGATGGCCCGTACGAACAAGCGGGTGCTCTCGACGTAGGGCGTCCGCACCTCGCGGAAGTTGGCAAGCTCCATGGTGCGCCGATACAGGGCCTCGAGGCGATGCCACTTGGGGCTCTCCTCGGGCAGGATGTCGTTCATTCCTTTGACGGCGCGCAGGCTCGACATAAAGATCTCGTGCGCTTATCCCTTTTTGGCCCCCCCCGGTCAAGTGCGTGCTAGGGAATTTCGCGCAAAGTGGCAACGCGTTCGGGGTCCTCCTCCAAGAAGGCGCGCTCTCGCGTGCTTGGGCTCGACCTGGGCGAGGCGCGCGTGGGGCTCGCGTTGTCCGACGACCTGCGGATGCTCGCGCATCCCCGGGGCACCCTGCCACTCAAGCCCTGGCCCGCCTTCGTGCAGGCGCTCGTCGAGCTCATCGAACAAGAGAACGTGCGGCGGATCATCGTTGGCTTTCCCCTCGACATGAAGGGCGGGGAGGGCGACCGCGCCCGGCGCACGCGAGACCTGGCCCAACGGCTCGCCGATGCCACCCAGGTCGAGATCGAGCTCTGGGACGAGCGGCTCACCACTGTGCAGGCCACCCGCGCGCTACATGCCTCCGAGGTCCACGGGCGCAAAGTCAAAGAGCACGTCGACGAGGCCTCGGCGGTGATGATCCTCCAGGCGTACCTCGAGCGCCGCACATGACGAGCAGTCGCCCGCCCCGAAGTCGCAAGAAGCCCGCGGCGCGACACCGCACCGGCGGAAACCGGCGGGGCACACCGGCGTTGGTTGGCATTGGCTGCCTGGTTGCGCTCGTGCTGGGGCCTCTCGGGTGGCTGCTGTTCATCTACCCCCGGGGTGGGGCCGGAGACGGCAAGGCCACCGAGATTCAGCTGCCCGCGGATCCGGCGGGCGCGGCACGCACCCTCGACGCTGCAGGCTTCGTCGAAGGCGCTGCTGCGTTTGGCTGGTACCTTCGGATCACCCAGACCCATGTCGCACCAGGGCCGCACTGGCTCGAGCGCGGGCTTGGGCCCGGCGAGCTTGCCCGGCGCATCGAGCGGGGCACGGCCGCCGGACGCGCGCGCGTTACGATCCCCGAGGGCTTTCACCGCTTCGACATCGCCAAGCGCATGGCCAAGCAACTCGTCTGCAGCGAGGCGAGCTTCGTCGCGGCCAGCGGCGATGCGGCCCTGATGCACGAACTCGGCATTCCGGGCGACTCTGCCGAGGGGTACCTGTTTCCGGCCACCTACGAGCTGCCCAAAGACGCTGACGCCAAAGACGTCGTCCGGCGGCTCAAGGCCGAGTTCGACAAGCGCTTTGCTGGCCTCGAGAAGCAGCACCCGCAAGGGGTGCGCGAGCTTCGCGACACGCTCGGGTTCGCGCAGCGAGACATTGTCACGCTGGCCTCCATCATCGAAAAAGAAGCCGCGTCGGATGCCGAGCGGCCCTTGGTGGCCAGCGTGTTCATCAACCGCCTGCGGGACCCGTCGTTTCGCCGCAAGGTGCTTCAATCGGATCCCACCGCGGGCTACGGGTGCCTATTGATGCGCGCGGAGCTCCCGTCCTGCGCCAACTACAACGGCAAGATCACGCACGACATCAACGCCGACCCCAAGAACCCGTACAGCACGTACACCCACGAGCGCTTGCCTCCGGGCCCCATCGCGAACCCCGGCGTCGCGTCGCTCTCGGCGGTGCTGGCACCAGCCAACACCAGGTACCTCTACTTCGTGGCCAAAGACGGCAAGAGCACGTTCTCGGAGACCTACGAGGCCCACGTTGGCGCGGTGAAGGCGCCCAAAGCCGCAGCGCCACCGTAGAGGCGCCCAAAGGCTCCCGCGTCCCCGCAACGCAGCGGAGGACCCGCCCGAGACCCGTCATCGGGGCTGCACCACGAGCCAGGCTCGAGGGTGGCTCCCGTGAATGGATCGTGGAGACACCATGTCCAATGATGTGGGCCCGTTCTGCCTACCTAACGCCGCGAAATGTGACGAAGGGCGGCGACGACCCGTGTGGTTTGATGTATGCATGTCTTTCGAAAATACCGGCGCTGGCCGGTTTTCGTTCTTCCGAACTCTGCAAAGGATCCCGTCCATGAAGCTGCCCCGGTTCTCCGTTTTCTTCACGGCCCTGTTGGCCGTCGTTTGCTTCGTGTTCCCGGCCTTTGCCGATGACTTCAAGAACACCGGCAGCGGTGTGCGCACCAAGACCGTCGCCATCATCACCGCCAAGGTCTACGCCATTCGCCACGACATGAAGGAGCCGCTGCCCGCCAAGAGCAAACAAGCGGTCATCGACGCCGACGTCGACAAGCGCTTCAGCCTCCAGTTCATGCGCGACGTCGACGCGGACAAGATTCAAAAGGCGTTCCGCGACGGCTTCGCCCTCAACGGCTACGGCGATGCGGGCAAGATCAACCAGTTTGTGGGCGCGTTCTCGCAAAAAGAGGTCAAAGAGAAGACCGGCGTGTCCATCTCGTACAACGCGGCAAACAAGAGCGTGACCATCTGGGTGCAGGGCGGCGGCAGCGCCACCATTGGCGGCGCCGACTTCATGAAGGCCGTTTGGAGCCTGTGGTTCGGCAAGATCGACCAGCCTTCGCTGGGCGACGCGCTCATCTCCAATCTGAAGTAACGGTTCTGCAGTAGAACCGGCCCCATGGGCTGGTATCACGCGGCGCTCGGCGCCTCTCTGTGCGTCACAGTGCACTATCTTTTGCTCCGAGCGGCGTCTGGGCGCGTTCCCGATGCCCTGGGGGCGCTCATCCTCGAGGGCACCGCCGCCCTCGGAATTCTGGGCTACTACCTGCTCTATGGCGCCGCGCGCGGCACGCAACCCGTGTCGTCGCGCGGTGTGGCGTTTGCTGCAATGAGTGGCCTCGCCATCTCCGGGGCGAGCGTGTTGCTCTTTGCTGCGCTCCGCCGCGGGGGCCCGGTGGCTGCTACGGGCACCATCGTGATGGGGGGCGGCGTTGCGCTTTCCGCGTTGTTGGCGCCATTTCTGTTCGGAGAGACCCTCAACGTGCGCCGTGTGGTTGGCGTGGGCCTTGGGATGTGCGCCATGGTCGTCTTGGCGTGGGACGGTGTCCGTGCGGAGGGGCCGTAAGGCAGCCCCGGCCGATGGGCCCTCGAGCGGCAGGGGGCCGAACGCCCCTTGAGGCACCCGGCGGCCTCGTGTAAACCCTGGCCTCGTGATTCTCGCGGGCGATATCGGCGGCACCAATGCTCGCCTCGCGTTGTTTCGCGAGGGGTCGCAGATACCGCTTCGCGCCGCGACGTTTCCGAGCCGTGGACACGCAGGTCTTGCCCCCATCATCGAGGCCTTCCTGGGCGACGACCGGCCGCGCGTTTCCGTGCTTGGGGTCGCCGGGCCCGTGGTGGGCAATCGCTGCAAGGCGACCAACTTGCCGTGGACCATCGACGGTCCGGCGTTGGCCAAGCGTTTTGGCATCGCCCGTGTGCAGCTGCTCAACGACTTGGTCAGCGTGGGGTTCGGTTGTCTTGCGGCGCCGCCCAAAGTGCTCAAGGTGCTGTCGGGCCCCAAGCCCAAGCGTGCAGGCGCCACCGTGGCCATCATCGCTGCGGGCACGGGCCTTGGAGAGTGCTCCATGGTGTGGAGCCAAGAGGGCTTCGTTCCCAGTGCGTCCGAGGGCTCACACGTGGATTTCGCCGCAAGGTCCGCGGCCGAATTTGAACTCTTTACTCACTTCCAAAAGCGCTTTGGGCACGTGAGCTACGAGCGGTTGGTGTCGGGCATGGGGCTCACGGACCTGTACCAATACTTCGCCCCCAAAAAAGAGTTCGCTGCGGCACAAGCACGTGTCCCGAGCGGCGACATCAACCGCGAGATCTCGCGGCTGGCCGCCGAAGGCCGCAGCCCTGCGGCCTTGCGCGCCGTGCACACGTTGCTCAATCTCTACGGAGCCGAGGCTGGCAACCTGGCCCTCAAGACCTTGGCCACCGGAGGGGTCTTCCTCTGCGGCGGCATCATCAACACGCTCAAGGCACACATTCCAGCGTCGGGCTTGGTCGAGAGTTTCTTGGCCAAAGGCCGCATGCGCGGCTTGCTCGAGCGAACGCCCCTGGTGCTCGTCACGGAGCCCGAGCTCGGCATCGCAGGCAGCTTGGCCCACGGCGAACAGCTCGCCAAAGACCTCCCCCGCACGCGGACCAAGAAGCCCGCGCGCCGCCCCGTCCGTTCCCAAGGAGCCTCGTAGACCATGACCCGACAAATCGATGCGCAGACCGTCACCCTGGCCGTGAACACCATCAAGGGCCTCGCCATGGATGGCGTCGAAAAGGCGCAGAGCGGGCACCCTGGCACCCCCATGGGCCTGGCCGACATCGCCTTCGAGCTCTACGCGCGCTACCTGCGGCACGACCCCAAAGACCCGAACTGGCTTGCCCGAGACCGCTTCGTGCTCTCCGCAGGGCATGCATCCATGCTGATCTACAGCATGCTGCATCTGTCGGGCTACGACCTGCCCATGTCCGAGCTGCAGGCCTTCCGTCAGTGGGAGTCCAAAACACCCGGGCACCCCGAGCACGGCATGACCCCGGGCGTCGAGACCACCACCGGGCCTTTGGGGCAGGGCATCAGCAACGCCGTGGGCATCGGGCTCGCGCTGCGGCTCAAGCAGGCCAGGTTCCCCGGCGTCTACGATGGCGCCCGGGTGTTTACCCTTTGCTCCGATGGTGACGTCATGGAGGGCGTGAGCGCCGAGGCGTCGAGCATCGCCGGGCACCTCAAGCTCAGCAATGTCATCGCCATCTGGGACGACAACAAGATCACCATCGAGGGCGAAACGGATCTCGCCTTCAGCGAAGACGTGGGCAAGCGCTACGAGGCCTATGGCTGGTTCGTGCAGCGAATCGATGGCCACGACCACGCACAGATCTGCGCCGCGCTCGACAAGGCCGTCGCCGAGAAAGAGCGACCCAGCTTCATCGTCGCCCGCACGCACATCGCGAATGGCGCGCCCAACGCCCACGACACGTCCGAGGCGCACGGCGCCCCCCTGGGCAAAGACGAAATCGCAGCCACCAAGAAGGCCATGGGCTTCGACCCGGACAAGCAGTTCTACGTGCCCGAGGCCGTCTACGCGTTCTTCAACGAGCGTGCCCAAGAGCTTGCCAAGGACCACGCAGCATGGACGGCGTCCTTCGAGGCCTGGCAGTCCAAGAACCCAGAACTCGCCAAGGCGCAGCAAGCCTTCGAGCAAAAGGCCGTTCCCGCAGACCTCTACACGCAGCTCCTTGCGCATCTGCCGGAAAAAGACGACGCCACGCGCAATCTCTCCAACGCGATCCAACAAAAGGTCGCAGAGCTGGTGCCGTCGCTCATCGGAGGCTCCGCAGACCTGGCCCCGTCCACCAAGACCCTCATCAAGAAGAGCGCTGGTGTGCAGGCCGGGGCCTTCGAGGGGCGGAACCTCCACTTTGGCATTCGCGAACACGGCATGGGCGCCATCTGCAACGCCATGGCGCTGTCCGGCGGCATCATCCCCTCCGGAGCAACGTTCCTGATCTTCAGCGA
>JBIKNA010000421.1:0-6372 GCA_044358965.1 Polyangiaceae bacterium | reverse complement strand
CCTACACCGTTGCGCTCGAACTCCTTGCTCTCGTGCGCGACGCAGAGATCAAGGACCCCAAGCTCCGTGACCAGGCCCTGCGTGCGGCCAAGAGCATCTGCCTCAACATCGCCGAGGCCGTCGGACGCCGCAGTCCCGCCGACAAGGCGCGGGTCTTCGGCATCGCCAGAGGCGAACTCCTCGAAGTCGCCGCTGCCCTCGAGATCGCCGCTATCGCCTACGACACAACATCCGCAACCAATCACGCTGCCGCCGTCATCACCGACCGCCTCTACGCCCTTCTGACGGGCCTCTCACGCTGAGTCCCGCTCCCGCTCCCGCTCCCGCTCCCGCTCCCGAACTCGCCCCATTCCGAGCGGGTTCGGGCTGCTGCGAGCGCGAGCGGGGCTCGGGGCTTTGGGGTCGGGGCTTTGGGGCTCGGCGGGCTGGCCGCCTGGGCATTTGTGACAACGCGCTCTAGTCCCGGGCGCCGTTGCTCGCCGTGGCCTACCGCTCTCGGTAGCCGCGCTCTACGCCGTCGATGTCGGCGCCGACGATCCAAAGCGTGTCGGTCGCGCGTGCCACGCCGGTGAGCGGAATGGCATTGCCAGCGCCGCTTGCCTGCCTGGCTTTGGCGAAGGCATCGGGGAACTTGTCTACGTCGACGACCTCGAAGGGTACATCGCGTTCGCGTAGTCCCTTTTCGAGCGTGCGACACGCCGAGCACCACGACGCGGCGTAGATGGTGACGTCGGCCCGGGCGACGGACCCGACGGCGAGGGGGCCCTGGGCCCGGGCGCTCGGCGCATCTGCCCCGAGAGAAACCAAAACGGTGGCCACAAGGGCAAGCACGCGAAGGCGCATGTATCTGTAGAGCGTAGCAGCAGGATTCGTTGCGAGCCACTTGGCGTGGCGACCCGGCAATGGCTAGGCTTCGCAACGGGGCAAAAATGGCCGCGTTTAGATATGCCTGGCCGCAGTTCACGGCACTCGCCGATGCGCTCGGCGGCACGTACCAGTATCTCGCGAGTGGCGAGCTCAAGTACTTCCAACACTTCGATGTGGTCGAAGCAGGGGTGCCAGTTCGCGTTCAGCTCGCGGTGGGCAACAAGGGCGGCATCACCGACATCTTTCTGTCTGCTCGGTTACGGGCCCTCGTGATCTCCACCGAGGTGGTGGTGCGCCAAGAGCATGCACTCGACCGGCTCGGCAAACGCCTTGGCATCGACCGCGAGGTGCAAACAGGCGATGCGGCGTTCGATGCTGCCGTGTACATCGAGTCGGACGCAGCCGACGCGGATGTGCTTCGCCTGTTCGCCGACGCCCGCGTGCGCAGTACCTTGATGGCGTCGACTCAGTTTCCCTCGTCGCATCTGGCCTTCGCCGCCGACGAGCCCATGGCCGAGGACCGTCGCACGACGCCAGTGCGCCTACGCTTGCCGCCAGACGCCGTCGATGACGTTGCCCGCATGCGCGAGGCCATCACGACGCTTGCGTCCGTCGTAGACGCCTTTGCGTCGGGGCAGGGAGCCTCGGGGGCCTATCGCGATGTTCTGCCCGCGAAAGAAGTCCCGGCGCGCCCCGTGCGCAAGGGTCGCGGCATCCTCGCTGTGCTGTTCGTGTTCGGCACCTTCTTTGGGCACTGCGCCATGCCCGATGCTCCACCAACGTTTGGCCATGTGGCAACGCTGCTGGGGCTCGCTCTGGGGGGCATCCTGTGGGCCCTGTTGCTCGTGCCCTTTGGGCTCATGTTTCGCGGTCGCTCCTCGAGTTTTTCAACGGTCATTGCGCTGATGCTGGGCTCTCTTGCCGTTGTGCCCCTGGGCATGCGCGCCGTGCAGCACGCCAACGCCGCGTTCGATGTTGGTCCGCCCGCGCCGCACGTTGGCCGGGCGCGCTACGTCCGGCGCAAAGGCGGCGACCGGGTGGAGATCACGGCCACATGGCTGCCTTCGGCTCCAACGGTGCTTGCTGCTGCAGATCCAATGCCGCTCAAACCCGATGAAGACGACGTTGCCGTGGACGTGGTGGTGCGGCCGGGACTCTTCGGAGCGCCTTGGCTCAACGCTGTGCGTCGGCACACCGACGCCAAGTAGCTCGTGCCGGTCGGGTTCCACTTCACTTGCGCCGGTAGCTGAAATTGCGCTTCCCCACTTAGGGCGAGAGCAATCCGCCCGAAACAATGGGGTGCTGCTCGGCGGTCTCGTGGGGCAAGGCTGGCCACCATCGTTCGATGGTTGGTGCGCTCGCGGGCTCGAATGACTGACCTGGCTTGGGCAGCACCAACCGGGCACCGAGTTTGCCGCCCTCGGTCGTCACGCGCTCGGCGGGCTCCGTCCACGTGTGGTACGCAAGCGCCACCAAAGCCCAGTGAACCGGCAACATGATCTTGCCGCGCAGCCAGCCGTGGGCCTTGACGGCTTGCTCCGGGCCAATGTGCCAATCGGGCCAGGCGCGGTGGTATTGCCCCACTTCGATCATGGTGAGATCGAAGGGGCCCAGGCGCTGACCAATGTCTTTCATGCCCGAAAAGAGCCCCGTGTCGCCGGAGAAGTAGACACGGTTCTTTGGGCCGAGCAGCGCGTAGCCGGCCCACAGCGTGGCGTCTTTGTCGAGCACGCCGCGCCCGGAGGCGTGACGCGCGGGAGTCGTCACGATCTCGAGTCCACGCACCGTGGTTTTGTCCCACCAGTCGCGCTCGACGATGCGCTCTTTGGGAACACCCCAATACTCGAGGTGCGCTCCGACGCCCAACGGCACGATGAAGACCGTATCCCAGCCGCGCATGGCCGTGATGGTGCCCTCGTCCAAGTGGTCGTAGTGATCGTGCGAGATCACCACGGCATCGATGTGCGGCATGTCGCCAAGGGCCAGCAGAGGCGGGTACCAGCGCGTGGGCCCTGCCCAAGACACGGGACCAAAACGATCGCTCCACATGGGGTCCGTGAGCACGCGATGGCCATCGATTTCGACCAGTGTGGTCGAGTGGCCGAGCCACGTGACGCGCAGACCGCTCTCAGGGGGCGTCGCGAACATTTTGGGGTCTGGGCGGACGGTAGGCACCGGCCCTTTGGGGCTGGTGTCGGGGCTTGCGTGCCGCGCGGCGCTGATGGCACCCCAGTTGTCGTTGACGAGGGGCTCTGGGCTGTCGAAGTGAGAGCCCTTCCACTGCGGCGAGTGGCGTACGAGCTCGAGCCGTGCACCGGTTGCGCTGTGGCCGAGGCCCCGCCACGCGCTGGCGACGCCGGCGCCCACGAGCAAGAGCGCCACCAACGATGCATAGCCCACACCCCGCAGGAGCTTCTTTGGCCACGTTGGTTTCTTGGGCGCCGTCATGGGAATCGCGCGCTGAGGCCAAACGGGCCCGCTGCATCAAGGGCCCGACAGATAGCACAGGACGAACAGAGCCGAGGGGACTCGCGCAAAAGCCGCAGCCGCGCTCGGCGGCCAGCTATGTGCCTGCGCGCCCCACGGAGGCCGGCGCGTGTTCTTCGCACACGGCGGCGTGGCAGTCGCGGCCGCGACCTTTGGCTGCGTACAGCGCGCCGTCGGTGAGTTCCACAAGCTCGCGGCGGGTCCATGCGCCGGTGACGGTGGCCACGCCCACGCTGACGGTGACGCAGCCTCGGCCGTCGTTGTGCGCGTGGTCGATGGCAAGATCACGAACGCCTTGCCGCAGTTTCTCGGCGAGGACGATGGCGCCGTCGGTGTCGGTGCCGGGGAGCACCAGGGCAAACTCTTCGCCGCCCCAGCGGGCGGCCAAGTCTGCGGGCCTGCGCGCAACAGCCGCCAGCGCCGAGGCCACCTGCGCCAAACAGGCGTCGCCCTCGGCGTGGCCATAGTTGTCGTTGTAACGCTTGAAGTGATCGACGTCGCACAGCAGCAGCGAGAGTGGTTCGGCGCTGCGCGCGGCGCGCAAGAGCTCTCCGTCGAGCACCTCGTCGAGCTTCCGACGATTGGCGAGCCCTGTGAGGCTATCGGTGGTGGCCAGACGCTCGAGCTCCCGGGACATCTCTACGCGATCGGTCACATCGACGGCAAAGCCACAGACGCCTGTGGGCCGTTGGTCTTCCCCCATCAGCGGGAACCGAACCCCTGCGAAGTGTCGGGGACCACCAGGGAACGGCACCGCATAGGACTCGGTGCGCGCGGGCTCGCCGTCCAAGATGCGTCGATCGCTGGCCGCAAAGCGCGCCGCGGCCTCGGCGGGAAAGATCTCTGCGTCCGTACGACCGACGGCGTCTTGGGGCTCGATGCCCCACAAGCGGAAGCCGTGCGGGCTCCCGTAGACGTAGCGATTCTGCGCGTCTTTGACGTACAAAACAGCTGGGATATGCGCGAACACCGCAGCGAATTGCGCGCGCTCGCGGCCGAGCGTTTGCTCCAGCTCACGTACCCGGGCCCTTAGCCGAGCAAGTTCGTCATCGCCATCGCCGTCCATCGTTCCTGATGACGATACCGCGCCTCGGGCCATATCACGAGGCATCGCGCGTGCTCGTTCCGTCTGCTAGGAGCACGACCCATGCGCTCACTGTCCGCCGTAGGCGTGGTTTTGCCCTTCTGCGTGTTTGTGGCGTGCTCCGACAGCACACAGGTCGCCTCGACCTTGCCCGACGCCGGTGCCGATGTGGGGGCGACTGCGCCGTCTGGTCTCGACGCCGGCGACGCGTCGAAAAACAGCGATGGCGCCACATCGTCGTCGGGCTCCAATCCGGCAGCATCGCTCACCCTCGTCGAGGGGTTTGGCGACAACCCAGGGCGCCTGCGCATGTACCTGCACGCCCCGCCTAGCCCCAAGCCTGGCGCTGCCGTTGTTGTTGCCTTGCACGGCTGCGGACAGACTGCCGCAGACTACGTGTCTACGGGCTGGAACGCTTTCG
Source organism: Polyangiaceae bacterium (assembly GCA_044358965.1). Lineage (GTDB taxonomy): Bacteria > Myxococcota_A > Polyangia > Polyangiales > Polyangiaceae > SXNL01. Next base: position 1,513 of record JBIKNA010000421.1, on the reverse strand, counting down.
CCGACGCGTGGGGCTTCTACGTGGTCTACCCCGAGCAGCAACCCGCCAACAACACCACGCGTTGCTTCAACTGGTTCGACGTGGCAAATGCCACGCGAGGCCAAGGAGAGGCCGCGAGCATCGCGCAAATGGTCGAGTCGGTGCGCAGCACGCAAGGGGCCGCGCGCGCGTTTGTCACGGGCCTATCGGCCGGTGGCGCCATGACCTCGGTCATGTTGGCGGCCTACCCCGATGTGTTCGAGGCCGGGTCCATCCATGCGGGCATTGCCTTTGGCTGCGCGGTCAATGTCGGCCAAGCTGTCTCGTGTCTTTCGGGCAACACCAAAAAGAGCGCCGTCGCGTGGGGCGATCTCGTTCGTGCGGCGTACCCCTCGGCCAGTGCACCGCGGGTGCAGATTTGGCATGGCAGCGCCGACGTCACCGTACGCGTGGCCAATCTGGCAGAGCTCACCAAGCAGTGGACCAACGTGACCGGTGTCGCCGAAGACCCCTCGGACACTGGCGCTCTCGGTCCCGCCACCCGCAAGACCTACAAAGACAAAAATGGCGTCACCCAGGTCGAGACCTTCGAGGTGGCCGGCATGGCCCACGGCACGGCCATCAAAGATGGTGTCGAAGAAGGCATCACGTGCGGCAAGGCTGACGCCTTCGTGCTCGATCAGGGGCTCTGTTCGACCTACCACGCGGCGCTGTTCTTTGGCCTGAAGTAGCCCGAGGCCCGCACCTCAGGTGTCGGGGAGCTTTGGGGGCTTGAGGGAAATCCGCGGCACGGGCAGCGGCGAAGGCAACGATGGCGGCGGCGGCGTCGACGGGGCCGGCGGAAACGGGGACGAGCGAGGTTTCGGCTCTGCACGCACGAGCGATGGCTCGCTGTCGGGGAGCGCCGGGGCCGAGGCGATCTCCGGGGGGAGCAGACTTGCGCCCGGGGCCGGGAACATGGTGGCGCCGGGCGGCGGAAACATGGTGGCGCCAGGCGGCGGAACCATGCTGGCGCCGGGGGGCGCGCCGTACGCATCGCTGGCCTCTCGGGTCGGCAGCATCGAGGGACGGGTGCGCGGTCGATAGATGGCAACGAATGCTTCGGCCATGGCGTGTGCGGTCCGAAAGCGCTCGTCCGGATCGTGAGCGAGGGCCGTTTCGAACCACGCATCTAGCCCCCGGGCCAATTCGGGCTTGGTGGGGCGTAGCGAAGAGGGCTTGGGGGGCTTCTTCTTCGTCAGCGATAGCAACACGTCGACCAGGGTGTCGCCGGGGAAGGGCACGCGGCCCGTGAAGCACCGGTACGTGAGCACCCCGAGCGCGTAGAGATCTTGCCGTGGGTCTGGTGGATGGCCTTCGAGCAATACCTCGGGGCTCAGGTATTCGAGGGTGCCGCTGATCTCGCCGCTAGGCATCTCGGTGCTGGGCCGCGTGCGCAGCTGGGCGAGCCCCAAGTCGAGCACCTTCAGAAAGATGCGCTCTTTGCCCGTGCACAAGAACACGTTGTCGAGCTTGATGTCGCGATGCACCACGC
>JBIKNA010000420.1:0-6377 GCA_044358965.1 Polyangiaceae bacterium | reverse complement strand
CCCGCGGCCAGCAGATTGGCGGCCACCACGTTGTCGATGTAGCAAAAGTCTCGAGTCTGCTCGCCGTCGCCGAAGATCTTTGCGCGCTCTTTGCGCAAAGCCGCCGTGATGAACTTGGGGATCACCGCCGCGTAGTGGCTGTCGGGATCTTGCCGCGGGCCGAACACGTTGAAGTACCGAAGGCTGAGCGTCTCGACGCCGTAGAGCTGGTGCGTGACGCGCAACATCTGCTCGCCAGTGAGCTTGGATACGGCATAGGGAGACAAGGGCTGCGGCGCCATGGTCTCGACCTTGGGCAGGGTCGGCGTGTCGCCATAGGCCGACGAGCTGGCCGCAAAGACCAGCCGCTTGACGCCATTTCTGCGGGCTTGGTCGAGGACGACGGTGGTGCCCTGTACATTGGCGAACATGCTGGCGGGCGGATCTTCGACGGAGCGCGCCACAGACGGGATGGCCGCCTCGTGAAACACGACATCGACGCCAACCATGGCCTTGGCCACCAGGGCCGGATCGGTGATGGATCCTTCGAACAGATCGAACTTGCCCCGCAGGGTTTCGATGTTGCTGCGGCGTCCGGTGGAGAAATCGTCGACGATATGCACCGTCTCGCCCTTGGCGAGGAGTGCCTCGGCGATGGACGAACCAATGAATCCAGCTCCTCCGGTGACCAAATACCGCGCCATGTAGAAGCGCACTTTTCCACAAAGTTGGCCCTGCTTGCGGAAATTCTGCACCCTCTGCCCCCATGACGCGAAGGTGCTCGATTTGCAGCTGGTCCGACTCCCGCGGCCTCACCAAGGTTCGTCTCGCCGACGGCACCGAGGTCACCGTTTGTGGCTCTCACGAGCTCATGCATCGCCGGGCGGGGACCACCTTCGCCACCTTGGGCGAGATGCGCGTTGCGTTGACGGAACGCCGGCGGGCCCGCGAGCGCCGCGACTCCTTCACCGTCGACGAACTCGCGATGAACCTCGTGCAGTCGTTCTCGTCCGAGCGACGCGCCACAGACCGTCGCAGCTAGCTCGCCACTTGCCAATAGGTGACCGGGCCCCGCGTGTCACGCGCCATGGCCTCGGGGTGCAATCACGCACTTCGGGGCCGCTTGCCGTGGCCTGCGGCCGGGCTACGGCATGACGGCGGCGCACTCGTAGGACGAGGCGCCTGGGTTGCCCTTGTACGAGAAGGCGAATGCGCTGAACGTGCCTTTGGCGCAGGCCCCCGCCGCGCACACTTGCGAGGCGGACTGGTCGCCCGTGCCTTCGCAGCGAACCTCGAGGTCGGTCTGCGCGCCTTCGCGGTCCATGCCTCCGGTGCAGCCGCTGGCCGTTGGGTTCAGGTGCACCGTCGATACGGTACGACCTGCCACTTTGCAGGCGTACTTGGTGTTCTGACACGCGGCGAAGCAATCTTGCGCCGAACTGGTCTTGTCGTCGACGGGGGTGCCCCCGCTGGTGCCGCTGCTGCTACCCCCGCTGGATGACTCGCTGGAAGAGCTAGAGCATCCGGCCACGGCGGCGCTGCCGACGACAAGCGCGGCATACAGGGCGATGGGGCTTGCAACTCTCGGTATCAAGGCGTCCCTTTCCGACGCCTCCAGCCTAGCGCAATTGCGGCCCCGACGCCGCCGAGCAAAATGGGCCAGGAGTCGCCAAGGTCTTTGCTGGGGCTCGTGCTGCAGCCCTGGGGCTGCGGGCTCACGCTGCCCGGACGACGTCGGCTCAGGCCGTACTCGTCCTCGAGCTCTCCCTCTTCTTCGTCGTCTTCGCCATCGGCGGCGTTGTTTGTGCCCTTGCCACCGTTCTTCGACGTCTTGTTGGCGCTTGTACCGCCGTCCGGGTTTCCGGCGGGGTCGGGGTCGGCGCCTCCGGAGGAGGACGAGGACGACGAGGATGACGAACCCGGCGGCGGGGTTGTGCCCGCATCGCCGCCGGACGGCGGGGGCATGCCCGCGGAGACGGTGATGTCTCTGGTGATCTGGGCAGCGCTGTCGCCGCCAGTGCCCGCGCCATTCGCGGCGAGGCCCACCGCATAGAGCTTGATGGCATTGCCCGTGGTCGGAGCCGTCAGCCGAAACCTGAACTGCGCGGCGCCACCGGTAACTGTGGCGGCGTTGTTTTGGACCATCTCACCAAAGCTGTCGCGCAGTCCGGCGATAGGAGCCAGGGTGCCCGCAGAGGTCGCGACGCCGGCACCCGCGCGGCTCTGCCCGGTCGTCACAACCAGAGTGTATTCTCCGCTCTGTCCAGCCATGAGCGACGCGGGGCCATCGATGCGGACCTGCGGGGTCGCACCGCCGTTGTGGCACCTGTTGCAGCTCTCCCCCTGAGGCGCCGTCGCGTTGGGCTTGCCGGTATACCCCGCAACTCCCCCGGCATTTGCCTGGGCGGCGGAAGCCACGGACAGGACCGAACAGGCGGCGATGATGCTGAGAGCTGAGCGTTTCATTGGATTAGGCCATCAGTGCGGTGTGCGGGTTTGCGCCAAAGGGGTTCTGGTCGACTTTGGCCGCCGCCCCCAAGAACTGCCAGAAGCCCTGGATGCCCGGCGTACCGGCGGGCAAACCGACGCGCGCATCGGTCTTGCCGGTGGTGGCATTCTTGACGGTCTTGCCGATGACGAGGGCCGAAAGGTTGGCCTGGTGGTCCGAGCCCGGAAGGCTGCGGTGGAAGTCGCCGAACAAGACGACCACGACGTTTCGCTCGGCCGATGCACCATCGACCATGCGCGTGAGGAAGGTGCGCAGGCCTGGGGCAATGCGCTGCGTGACCATGTTGCGCACGTTGTTGCCCTGGGTGTCGCCGTGCGAATCCCAGCCCTGGTCTTGGGCGATGACGAAGTTGCAGCCCGATCGAACCATGAGTTCGGCGGCGGCCATCCGGCCGGCGAAGTTGTTCACCGCGGTGCCGTTGATGTTGTACGCCGTGTTGAACTCTTGGACGTTGAAGGGCTGCACGGGCTTCTGCAGGGTGGCGATGGCCGCCGGGAAGCCTTGTTCGACGGAGGCCAGAGACCCCTTGTTCTTGCCGATGCCGCGATTGCTCATGGCCTGCGCTGCGGCAAGGCCCTTGGGAGCGCCCTCGCGGTCCACGGTGTTGGGCGCCGGGGCTGCACCAGCGACGGCGTCGATGGTGGCGCGCATGTCAGTGATCGCCTGAAGCGATACGCCGTTGACCGGCTGCGGCGCGCCGCCACCCGGCAGACCGTTACCGCCCACGACCGCCGCCTTGATGGCGCCGTTACCACCAATGGCATTCGCCAGCGTCAGCGGCGCGCTGCGGCCTTGGTCTACGAACAAGCTTCGTTGCGCGTTGCCGTGGTCGCTGATGCCGTGGCGAATGCCGACGGTGGCGACACGGTTCCGCACGTTCATCGGGATCGCATTGGCGATGGCGTTGTCGATGATGACGGGCCCCATGGCCGTGGTGTTGTTGGCGGTCACGCCGAAGGCCGTGCCCATGAACGAGTCCGCGCCCGTGAAAATGGCGTTGATGCCACCGTTCAGGAAGATTGCGACCACCGTGGTGGGCTCGGGGGTTGCGGCCATGGCCCGCCCCATGAACCCGGGGCCCCCAAGGCGCGTGCCGAGGGCCGCGCCTGCGCCCACACCGAGTGCCTTCAGAAACCGACGTCGCGATAGATGGTCCATGATCTCCCTAGTCCCTCTCAGTAGGTCGTGAAGCCAGCAGCGGTCATGACGGAAGCGCAGGCGTGCGCCCACTTGCGGCGCGGATCCGGGCTCGTGATGTCGTTGACGGCCAGCTTGGCGCAGGCCTCGGTCTCGTCTTGCGACGGGGTGCGCTGCCAGAACTTGCGCTGCATCTTGGCGCACTCTTCGGTAGCGGTCTGCATGGTCGGTGCCGTCGTGAAGGGCCCCGAGGTCATGGTGTCGAAGCAGCCCGTGAAGGCCAAGCTGTAGGTGGTGATGAGGCTGACGGCGCCCGCGGTGGGCTCGGCGTACCAACGCGGCGGCACCTCGCCGAAGGCGGCGCTGGCTGCGGCCAGGCCCGGAGGCACCGTGCCGAGGGCGCGCTGGAAATCACTGCGGAGCGCCGCGAAGGGCTTGACCCGACGGCGATCGGCCCCGATGGCACCCGGCTCGCGGTTGGCCACGAAGTCCGTTTGCGCAAAGCCGACGTGGGGCACGCCTTCTTTGCAGACACCGGGCTGCGACGGGTCGTTGCCAGCGGGGTTGTTCGGGTCTTGCCCGGTGCCGTCGCCCTCGGAGTCGTCGAGGATTTCGCCGTTGGGGCCGCGACGACGGCCACCGCCGCCGAGCGCATCGGTATCCTCGGGCTCGCAGGCCGCGAGCATGAGGATCGAGAGCATTGAACTGATGACTGTTCCCTTTAGCATCTGCAATTTCCTCTCCTTCAATCGCAGAACAGCGGGTCCTTCGCGACAACTGCGAGGGCCGAGGTGATGGTTTTGTCTTTCTTGAAGGCATCGACGCACTGGTCGAACACCGGGCCTTCGCAAGAGCGCTCGGCGCGGCCGTACAAGTATTTGTAGGCCAGGCGACACGCGTTGACGTTGAAGGCTTCGTTGCCCACAAGGGCGGTGACGAGCTCCTTGTCGTTGGAGATCGTGACGCCACCGAAGATCTGCTGCGGTCCGAGCGACGACGGGGTGAAGCGCGTCTGCGCGCCCGTGCCTTGGCGGGTGCCGAGCACGGCGGCCACGTTGTCGAGCGCGAACCACGGGGTGTAGTGGCAGCCGGCGCACTGCGGCGCCTTGCGGCCCGCCGCGGACACATCGGCGTCGGGCGCGTTGGTGGTGGCCGCGAGGGTCAGACCAATGGTGTTCTGCATCATGCGATAGGCCGTCACGATGCGAATGCCGGCGGGCTCGTTGCCGGCGTAGCGAACCGCCCAAGCGCGGCTCCGGAAGTAACCTAGGCCTTCGGCGTTGGGGGTGACCACGGCCTCACCCATGGGCTGCTGCGCGTTCTGCGGCGCAACATCGTATTGCCCGATGAACATGTCGGACCAGGGCTTGCTGTTCTCGAGGACGTACTTCGTCATGTAGTACGACGCGTCCTCGGCAGGCATGGCACCCGGGGCGGTGTTGAACTGCGAGTTGATGAAGCGCGAGAAACGCTCCACGAACTTCGCGTCCTTCAACATCGCATCGACGGTGCCTTGGGGCTGTCGATTCGCGAGCAGGTCCGCCGCAGGGCCTTCGCCCAAGATGGCCGACGACAAGCGCGTGGCGCAGCGTTCGGCGTGCTCGGCAGAGTCGGCGCCTGTGTCTTCGGCCGTGGCGCGCTTGGGCGACGACACGACGGAGAACACAATGGCCGCAGCCACGGGGGCCAGGGGCAACAGAGTTCGGAGGGGTCGGCTCATGGGTCTGCGTAGGATGTATCCATGAATCGTGCCGACCTACGCCCGACCCAGTTGTGCAAGAAAGTGCGCAAAGTAGTTACAGATGGGCGCATTCGGTGCGTGACAAGCGAACATTAAAGCCGCGTCACTGTACGATTCCGCCATTGCGGATTCTGCCTCCGATGGCGTGATGGCTTAAGGCCGCCCCAGGTGAAGCCTGTCCCCCTCAGATGACACCTGTGCGCGTCACGCCCCGTAAGCCACGTCCTACGACACTGCCTTACCTGGGCAGATCGCGCGCGCAACGAAAGCCGACGGCCATGTGACCGCTGGTTCGAAAGAACGACATGCGCGTGGTGGCCCGGGCCGACGGGGCCGGGAGCTCCCACGATCCGCCTCGCAGAATGCCCTTGGAGCCCGCCTTGTGGCGCACGACGGGGTCTTGCACCGGCCCTGTTGGGTACGGCTCGAACGCGTCGCCCACCCATTCCCAGACGTTGCCTGCCATGTCGAGCGCGCCGCTGGGCGAGGCCCCGAGCAGCGCAGCCCCCGCCGGACGCGTGCCTCGAGCCCCTACGCAAGCCTTCTGCACAACCGCCATCGAGCAGCTGGTTGGTTCGCTGTTGCCCCAAGGAAACGCGCGGCCATCGGAGCCTCGGGCGGCAAACTCCCATTCGGCTTCGGTGGGGAGGCGCTTGCCAGCAAAAGCGCAATAGGCCGTGGCCTGCGCGTAGTCGATGCAGTTGACCGGATGGTCGGCCTTGCTTTCGTCGCTGGCCAGGTGACAGACGCCGAGATTGGGTCGGTCTTCGTCCCCGTTGTGCAGGCGGTTCTGTGTGCAAGCCTTTGCCTTGATGCAGACGTCGTAGGCTGCAGTGGTGACCTCGGTTCGATCGATGTAGTATGCATACGACAGCGAGACCCGGTGCACCGGGAGCTCTTCGGCCGTGAGCCCGCCCATGTCGAAAGCGCCGGGCCCCACCAGCACCATGTCTTTGATTCCAGCGTCGCCGAGACCTGCGGCATCGGCGCCGAAGACGCCCGCCTCGGCAG
>JBIKNA010000419.1:0-6402 GCA_044358965.1 Polyangiaceae bacterium | reverse complement strand
CAGCCAACACCGCTGCGGTGTGCTGCGACCACAAGAGCGCCGAGGCGGTAACTGCCAGTGTGCCTGCGGAGACCAGACCCAGCTTGCGCAGGCGGCCCGGGGGCGCTGGCCCGAGCCCCACGTAGCGAAAGTCTGGTAGCGGCGGCAACATGGTCCTTCATCCAGTGTCCCAAAACCAGCCAGCCGCGCAAGTGGGCCGAGTGCCCAGGTACCGCGCAAAAAGGCCCCGCGCTTGCCCAACACTGTCCGGAGAGCTCCGTGGGCCAATGATTCGTGCGCGAAACTGTCCGTGACCGGTCCGGTACCGTAGACTTATGGGCAAAGCCTTTGGTGACGTGCGTGCAATGTGGAGCGGCTCTGGGCCCGGCGGCAGCGTTCTGCCCGCAGTGCCGCGCCTTGCAGAAGCGCGAGGCGCCCACCATGAACCCGGGCACGCAGATCGACCGAGGCCACGGCCGCATCGTCGTCGACAAACGCCTCGGTGCCGGGGCCATGGGCACCGTGTACCGCGCGTGGTTGTTCCACGCGCCGCACGGGCCCCGGGCCCACGAGCCGCCCATGCTGGTGGCGCTCAAGCAGCTCAAGCCACACGCAGCCATGCACCCAGAGTTGCGGGCCCTCTTCCAAAACGAGGCCGACGCCCTGAGCCGCCTCGACCACCCCAACGTGGTGCGCTTTCACGATCTGTTCGAGTGGGTGCCTCCGCCACCCACCATGAACACGTCGCCCATCTCGGCGGTCTCCCCAGGCAGCTTCGTCGCCTCCCGGCCGTCGGCTGCGGGCAGTCGGGCATTGCTCACCTTGGCCATGGAGTTCGTCGACGGCGACAACCTGGAGACCGTCATCAGCCGGCAGATCGCTCGGGCCCGTTTGGCCGGCGCACACGCGCTGCCGGGAATGCCCTTTCAGCGAGCTTTCTCGTATTTCGAACAGCTCTTGGGCGCGCTGGCGGCGGCCCATGCGCTCGGCATCGTGCATCGCGACGTGAAGCCCCCCAACGTGATGATCCGGCGGGACGGCATCACCAAACTCACGGACTTTGGCATCGTCCACTTCATCGACACGACGGCCAAGAAGCGCGACGAAGAGTCTTCGGGCAGGTTGACGCCGGGCACCGGTGCGTACATGTCTCCAGAGCAGGTGCTCGGGGAGCCCATCGACGGACGCAGTGACTTGTATTCCGCAGCCATCGTCTTCTACGAGATGCTCACCGGGCGCACGCCCTTCCCTACGGAGGGCAAAACGGAGATGGCAGTGCGCATGGACCAGGTGACCATGGCGCCGCTCCCCATTCGCAGCCTCTTGCCTCAGGCACCTCCGGTGCTCGAACAGGTCTTTGCCCGGGCGCTCGCCAAGTCGGCACGGGAGCGCTTTCGTACGGCCATCGATCTGGGCCAAGCCTTCGTGCAGGCCCTGGGCATGCCGCCGTCCAGCGGGCTTGCGGCACAAGCCAACATCGCGCTCTTGGCCGCCGGTGGCAACAACGCCGCAGGCAACAAGCGCATGCACACGGCGCGCATCGAGGTCGAGCGCATCTACCGCACCATCGCGGGCTTTCCGGGCCCACCCGGCTCCCGCGTCCCCTCGTCTTAGGGACCGACCGCCGCGGCCCTACTTGCGCAGACTCTTGGCCTCGACCTGGGCATCGCGGTGATGCGGGTTGATCGCAAGCACTTCCTCGAATGCCTCGAGGGCTTCGGCTTCGCGGCGCAAGCCCTTGAGGATTTTACCGCGGAACAGGAGCGCTCGTTCGTTGCTTGGATCGTCTTCGAGGACGGCTGCGATCTCTTGGAGGCCGCGGTCTGCGGAGCCCCCGCGCACGACGGTGACGTAGGCGTGCAGCGCGCGATAATCGAGCTGGTTGGGATCTCCCTGCATGGCCTTGAGCGCGAGCTTCTCGGCCATCACAGCGTCGCCGCGCTGCAACGAAGCTTCGGCCAGACGGAAGTTGGTCATGGCCTCGAGCGCAGCCTCGGCTTCGGCCATGGCCGGGTCCAGTTCGCCCGTGGCCGACGTAGATGCCACTTTGCTTCGGGTACTTGGCGTGGGCCCCTTGGCAGCGGTCGCGCCCGGACGCGGGGTGCCGAGAGGTTTGCCAAGCGGCCCCCGGGCCGCGGGCGGCGCAGCCTTGAGGTTCGCAGACGGACGCGGAGGTCCGGGCGATCGCTCGGTGCCAGGCACACTTGGCGGCGGCGCGGGCACAAGCCCTTGCATGGTGCCACCGCTCTTCTTGATGACGGGTGCCGCCCCCGCACGAGGCAAGGGCGCAGGCTGCGCCGTGGGCGCCGTCGGAATGCCCTGAATGGTTCCTGCAGACTTGCGGATCGCCGGCGCGCCGCCAGCCGCCACCGGACGAATGGGACGAATGGCGGGGGCCGCCCGGGGCGCAACGGGCGGTTTGCCAGGCGGCGGCAAGCGCGCGGGCGCGGGATCTGGATCCGTGGCAGCGAGCGAACGGGCGCCGCTTGCGGCCACCCGCGGAGCCGCTGTCGGGATCTGCGGTGCCGACGGAGGCCCTGGTGCCGCCTCGAGCGGCACCGAGGGAGCCATCGGTCCCTTCCGTTGCCCCTTGAGGTCGAGCTGCCGGGTGACGACCAACGTGTACGCGATGGAGCTTGCGGTCTCCGGATCGCACAGGCCGCGCTCGAGCAGCTGGGGCAGGCTCGGCGCCTCGGCCCGAAGGCACGCGACCACGGCTTCTTCTTCGGGCAAGAGCAACAAGGCCTGAGGGTTTGCTGCAGGATGCAGTGCCAGCGGGTGCCGCCCCAGGCGATGAAGCGTTGCACGGACGCGCGCGCGATCGGCCCAGGTGCGCACTGACGCGAGCACTGCGTTGACTGGTCCACGCAACGGCTGCTGCCCAGCGGAACCGGGCACCACATCCGTCTCGCGGAAGTACGAGTATGGCGTCTCTGGCGGCAGGTTCGACAGATCTGCCATGCGCTCGAGCATCTGCGTCTCGACGGCCCACACCAACGCGTCGCGGGTGATGAGGCTCTCACCGACCAAGTACTCGCCGATCAAGAGACCAAAGTTCTTGGCGTTTTCGAGGTACTGCGGCAGCACATTGCCGTCGATGAGCCCTGCGCGGCTCAGAAGCTCCCCCAGGCGAAGCGGCGCACGCGCATGGTGCACCTTGGCGACGATGCCGGCATCGAAGTAGATGAGGTGCTCGGCGCCAGAGGGTTCGTAGAACGACACCGTGCCCGAAAGCTCGTGGTCGAGCATGTACACGAGCACGTGCGCAAACGGCGTGGTGGCAAGGTTTCCGCGGGCAGTGGGCTCGAGATGCGCCGTCGGCGACACCGCCGGAGATTCTTGGGAACTGGACTGGAACAGCGTGCGCTCGCCGTCGGGCGACACCTGCCCGATGGGGGCGTCATCGTCAGCCAACGCGATATCGTCGCCATCGTCGAGCGCCTGCACGGGCTCCGAAACACGCATCCCCGAGTCGGACGGCGGCGGCTGCGAGTCGGGCCCGGGGCCCCCCATGTCGCCCTCGCCATCGGGCCGGAAGAACTGCACAGACTTGCGCCAGCCGTCGATGTTCATGACGCGAACGACCGCGCGCGGCGGATCCCCCGGCCGCGGCGCGCCGAGGTCGATCTCTTCGCCACGGGCAACGGCGGCACCGTTGCGGTCGGCCACGATGCGCACCGTCGGCTTGTCGAGAGGGCCGCCAGCGCCCTTGGTGACCTCGGCCATCTCGCCGGTGGACAGTTGCACGATGGTGCCCATGGGAACGAGCCCGAGCGCGGACACAATCATCCGCAGGACCGTGCGGTCGTGCGGGTCCGTCAGCTCTTGGGCGAGCGCACCGATGGCATAGTCTGCTGGCGGAGGCGCAAGGCCGGGCTCCGGCGTCAACAGGTCGTTGTAGCGTCGCGCGATCCAGATGATGCGCGCGTGAAACGTCGGCGGACGCGCGCCGCCGTACACCTGACCGAGCCAGCGTTGTCGTCGCATCCACTGCGTTTCGAACGCCACGACGGTACGGGTGATGGATGGCTCATTGACGCGACCGAGCGCCGTCAACACCGCCGCGGTGCCGGCGGCCAGCTGGTCTTCTTGGTCTTCGGATAGCGACGTGACCATGGCCGCGAAGGCAGACCCCTCGATGGCGCCCGCAGACAACGCCCGAGGGCGCGCCACATCGAGCATCATGGATGCCATGGCGATCTGCGAGAGGGACACGCGATCGGTCGTGATCTCCCGCGCCACGGTGACGGCCAAGATGGCCGTATTGACCGCGCGACCGGCTTCATCGTGGTTGGCGTTGCGTGCCTCGGTGACCCCCAAGAACGCCGCGGTGCCGCCTTCGGACAAGTCCACCAGGCTCTGGGCGACGCGCTTGATGCGCCGGGGCATGATGTACTTGCCCTCGGTGAGCTCTTCGAAGAACCGGCGCATGATGACCACGGCCGAGGCGTAGGTCCGAACGATCTTCTGATCGTTCGACATCTCTTCGATCTCGAGGCCTCGCAGACGTGCGGCATCGGCCACCGAGCGAAGGCGGATGCGCGGGGTCGGCGAGCGGAAGGAGCCCTTCTCGGCGCGCATACACGCAGAGACCTGCTCGGCAAATGCGTGCAAGTCTTCGCGGGTCACGTCACGCTGAATGACGAGCTCGGAGCCACCGAGCCATTCGCAGATGTCGCCAAGTTCGGCGGCGCTCTCGTAGACACCGCGAGAGCCCTTGAGCAGCTGCCCCGCAACGAACACGGCGCGCTGCGCAAACAGGACGTTGACCGCCGTGCCTGCGCGCAAGCAATAGTCGCCGATGGACGAGTGCGTCTGGTCGAGCTGCTGCACAAACGCCTGGTTGGTGAGCGTGTGCATCTTGGCGAGCTTGACGAGGCGATAGATGGCCACCACCACGCCCGCGCCAAGGTCCCTCGCGTGCTCTTTGCGCACCATCTCGCCAGCGTCGTTGCTGACGATGTCGAGTCGCATGCTCATCCGCCACCCTCGATGCGCGCAGTGATCTTACGCGCCGCATTTGTAGCCGCCGTACGAACCTCGTCGGACACACCCCAGCGCGCTTGTGCCACCTCGCCCAGGGCCGCAGCCACCGCACGAGACCTCGACAGTTCGCCGAGCACCTCTGCGGCAATGGCCCGGGTGGTCTCCTTCTCGCCGGACGACAGCACGCCACCCTTCTTGGCGATATCGAGCACCGCGGGCTCGCCGCGCTCGGGGGAGAGGGCCACGAGACCACGCAGGATCTCCTTGCGCTCGTCGGCCCCCAGCTCGTTGAAGTTCTTGGCCGCCGACAGCCTGGTCACCGTGGGAATCACCCCACGGACGCCGTAGCGCACGGACGCCTTGAGGGCGGCCATACGCACGATGGCCGACGCGTTCTCGAGCATCTGTGAGAGCTCGCCCTGCATTTGGTCGGGGCTCGGCGCCAAGAGCATGCGCGCCTCGAGCCGAAGCAACACGTCTTCGTTCTGGGACAGAGCGCTCAGCGCTTGGCGCGCCGTGGGCGTGCCCACCCGGGCCAGCAGCTGCATCAACGCGGCTTGGGTCTCGGGGTCGGCGCCGATGACAGCTTGACCCAGCTCCTGCTCGAGACCACCGGCGATCTGTTCGAGGAATGCGAGCAGCGCCTGTCGTGGAGCCGGCGGCAGCTTCTCGCGAATGACCATGAAAATCAGCGGAAGCTCGCTCGACGTGGCGTACGACAAGACGTACGGCAAGCTCTCGGCAAACGAGGGTTCCTCTTTGAGGCGCTTCAGGATGAGTTCGAAGTTCTCGCCACCGAACATGCCGTTGGAGAGCGACGCAATGATGGGTTCGTGTTGCGCCGGAGCGGGAGCCTTGCGAACAAGCGCGTCGGAGATGGCCTGGTGTAGCCGCGTCACGATGTTGAGGCGACCGGCCACAACGAGGTCGGCGCTGGACTTGCGCAGGGAGGCAACGACCACCGGCAGATCGCGGTTCGTCGCCGCGTCGAGCAGACCGGCCACCAGCGCGTCGACGTAGCGCTCGCTCCACATCTCGCTCGTCATTTGGAACTGCGACGAGACCACCCCGCGCACGACTTCTTCGACGGCAAACAGCGACTGCACCTTGCCAGCTTCGAGGGCGCGCTGATCCGTGGACAGGGCCATGGCCCGGGCTTCGAGCCGGTTGGCTTGGGCCTTGGCAGCCTCGTCTGCCTGCGCCTCGACGGCATCGGCTTCGCCATAGAACGCTTCACGTTCGGCGGCGTCACCTTCGGCGAAGGCATCGACAGTCTCGTATTTGATGTGCGTGAGACCGCGCTCCCACATTGCCGAGGCCAGATCGTCTTCGGGCGGGAGATCTCGACCGGGGTCGAGAAGGAACAAGGCCATCAGCTCGCGGAACTCTTCGTAGAGGAGACCGGGCACCATCTTGAGCGTGCGAACGCCGCAGGCA
>JBIKNA010000418.1:0-6437 GCA_044358965.1 Polyangiaceae bacterium | reverse complement strand
GCGTGACCCGGCCAGCGTGGGTGGTCGGCTCGAGTTTGGGCGGGCTCGCCGCGCTGCATCTTGCGCTCCGAGACCATCGGGTTCGGGGGCTCATGCTGCTTGCGCCGGCATTTGAGCTGGTGTCTCGGTGGCGCGCGCGACTTGGCCCCGATGCCTGGGATGCATGGCAGCGCACGGGCTACATCGCTGTCGATGACCACGCACTGCGCAGACAGTCCCGCGTGCACCATGCATTCGTCGAGGAGCTCGACGCCATGGAGCGTGCGCGCGGTGAGCGCTCGGCTACGGTACCAACGACCATTGTGCACGGCATCGCCGACGATGTGGTGCCCGTGGGCGGCTCTGTGGCGTACGCGGCGCGGAGTGGTGCGCGCCTGGTGCAGGTAGACGACGACCACGAGCTTGGGGCCAGCTTGGACCTGATCTTGGCCGAGTGGGACGCGCTTCGGGCGCGCTCCTGAGGTCTGCCGGGGCGGCTACTCGACCTTCTGGGGCTCACCCGGGGGCAACAGGGCCAAAAACGCGTCTGTTGCGGCGGCGAGCCGCGCGGGATCTCGTGTGTCGAAGGTGAGCTTGGTCTTGTAGCTGGGGTCGTGCCACTTGGGGTACGAGCCCACGCTCACGTCGGGGAAGTCGCGCACCACGGCGTCGAGCAGCGGCTTCAGATCGCCCTCGTCCATGTTGGTGAACACCGCCCGAGACAAAAACGCGTCGAGGGTGCCGAGGTGTGCGGCCACGACCTGGAGCTTGAGCTGGAAGATCTCGGGGATGCCGGGCAAGAGCCACACGTTGCCCATGCGCAAGGTGGGCCAACGCACCTCGGGGGTAACCTCGAGCGCCGCCCCGGAGGGCATCAGCGCCATGCGCAAGTGACCTTCGGTGCAGCGGTCGCCGTAGTGCGAGCGGATCATGGCTGCGAGCACGTCGCTCTCTTGCACCGGTACACCAAACGCCTTGGCCACGGCCTCGATGGTCACGTCGTCGTGCGTGGGCCCCACACCCCCGGAGGTGAAGAGCCAGTCGTGTGCCTTGGACAGCGCCTGCACCTCGCTGGCGATGATGTCCACGTCGTCGGTGACGAAGACCGCACGACGGAGCTCGATGCCACGGCCGCGCAGCAGCTGGGCAAGTTTGACGAGGTTGCCCTCGTGGACTTTGCCCGTGAGGAGCTCGTTGCCGATGACGAGCGCAGCGGCGGACACGGGGGCTTGCCCCTGGGAGGGGCCTGTCGCAGGGCCGGAAGCGGTGCTCACCCGCGCTAATATACAGCGCTTGCGCAACAAAACCCCGTACACTTGCGGGTGTCATGCAGAAGATCTTGGTGGTCGAAGACTCGGCGTCCACGAGGGCGCTCGTGCGAGCCATCCTCGAAGACGTGGACTTCGCGCAGGCCCATGGGGGCGTGACGGTGACCGAGGCCACATCGGGCTTCGATGCCATGCGTCTTTTGCCCCGCGGCAAGTTTCAGCTGATCATCACGGACATTAACATGCCCGACATCAACGGGCTCGAACTCATCCAGTTCATCCGTCGTTCGGAGCACCTGAAGGCTACGCCTTTGGTCATCATCTCCACGCAAAGCACCGAGCGCGACGTGGAGCGGGGCCTGGCGCTCGGCGCCAACGCCTTTGTGCCCAAGCCGTTCTCCAAAGAATCGCTGCAGACCGCCTGCGCCAAGTTCCTCGGCGGCACGTTGGGGGCCAGCGTTGGATAGAGACACGCCCGGCGAACGCGCGCGCGACGAGTTCTTCTCCGAGGCGCAAGAGCTCATCGATGGCCTGAGCCGCGACTTGCTCTCGCTCGACGAGGTGTCCAAGCGCGGCGGCAACGACGCAGAGCTCGTCAACGACGTGTTCCGCGCGGTGCACACGCTCAAGGGGCTATCGGGGCTTTTTGGCGCCGCCATGATGAGCGGGCTGTCGCACGAGCTCGAAGACCTGCTCGATGATCTGCGGCTCGGGCGCATCGAGCTGTCGCAGCCCGTGCTCGATTTGTTGTTCCAGTCCGTCGAGCTGTACGGCCGGATACTGAGCGCCGCCAAGGGCGAGGGCGCCGAGCCCGTGGCCGAGGTCAAGGCGCTGCTGACGGCCATCGGTCAGGTGTCCCAGGAGAAGGGCGGCGGCCAAGCCGGCGTGGTTGCCCAATACGAGCTGGATCCCGGTCTTTTGGGGGTGCTCACCGAGTACGAAGAGCACCGGCTGCGTACCAACCTGCAAGCAGGGCTCTCGCTGTTCCGGCTGAAGGTCCAGTTCCAGCTCTCGACCATCGATTCGGCGCTCGACGAACTCAAGGGCAAGACCCGCCCGCACGGCGAGATCATCACGTACTTGCCCACGGGCGAGGGCACCGACGCCGACGTCGTCGAGCTCGAGATCTTGGTTGCCAGTCGCACGGCGCTTGGCACCTTCAAGCAGGCCCTTTCGGCCTCGAACATCGACATCGAAGAGGTGCGGCGGAGGGACACCCCCCAAGGGTTTGCCAGCGTGCCGCCGCCCCGGCCGCCGCCGTCATTGCCCGACGCGCCGCCCATGCCCAACGACGCTCCATTGTTCTCTGACGACGACGGCATGTCGGGCATGGGCAACGCCTCGGCGCGCGGGTCCATGTTGCCTCCCGGTTCCATGATGCCGCCGGCGCCGCCCATGATGCCCGGCATGCCCATGGTGCCGGGGCAGCATCAACAGCGAGACGCCGGCCGGGACTTGTCCCTGCGCAGCGTCAGCCAAACGGTGCGCGTCGACATTCGGAAGCTCGACCACCTCATGAACATCGTCGGCGAGCTGGCCATCGTGCGCGGAGCACTGTCGCGGGTCATGGACCGTGTGCGCGGTCGGCCCGACATGCGCGAGCTCGGCACGGATTTGCACCGGCTGCATCGGGCCTTCGAGCGCAATCTGCACCAAATGCAGAACGGCATTCTCGAGGTGCGCATGGTGCCCTTGGGGCAGGTCTTCGAGAAGCTGGCGCGCATCGTGCGACAGATATCTCGGGAGGCCGACAAACAGGTGAACCTGGTCATCACCGGCGCCGACACCGAGATCGACAAGCTCATCGTCGAAGAGCTGAGCGATCCGCTCATGCACATGATGCGCAATGCCATCGACCACGGCATCGAAGACCGCGACGCGCGCATGCGCGTGGGCAAGATGCTGGTGGGCACCATTGCCCTCAACGCCTTCCAAAAAGGCAATCACGTCGTCATCGAGGTGGAAGACGACGGTGCCGGCATGGACCCCGCCGTGATCATTGCCGCGGCGGTGCGCAAAGGGCTCATCGCGCCCGACGACGCCAAAGAGCTGTCCAACAAAGAAGCCCTGGCGCTGGTGTTTGCCCCGGGATTCACCACCAAAGAAGAGGCCACGAGCCTGTCCGGCCGCGGCGTCGGCATGGACATCGTCAAGACGAGCATCGCGCGGCTCGGCGGTGTGGTCGACATCCATAGTGATGCGGGCATCGGCACCAAGATGACCATCACCTTGCCGATCACGCTCGCCATCATCAGCGTGCTCATGATCGAGGTGGCCGGGCATACCTTTGCGGTGCCGCTCTCCACCATCGAAGAAGCCATCGTCTTCGACGCCAAGTCCGTGCGCTCCGTCGATGGTCGCGAGGTGCTCACGCAACGCGGACTCACCTTGCCCATCTGCAGGCTCGACCGGCTGCTGGAGCTCGACCGAACGGTGCCCGCGCCGCCTCGGACCTACGTCGTGGTGGCCACCGTGGGCGACCGTCGGGTGGGCTTCGTGGTCGACGCGCTGACGGGGCAGCGCGACATCGTCATCAAGGCCTTGGGGCAGACCTTGCGCTCCGTGCGCGGTTTCGCCGGCGCCACGGAGCTTGGCGATCAACGCGTGGGCCTCGTGCTCGACGTGCAATCGCTCATCGACGAAGTGTTGCGCGGTGCCGAGCAGCGCATGCACGCCATTGGCGCGGGAGGTGTGGCGTGACGCTGCTCGGCAAAGGACGTTCCGGCACCCGGGCTGCGGCTCGACGGGCCGGCGAGCTGGGCAAGCTCTCCGAGTACCTGGCGTTCGTGCTGGCCGGCGAGGCCTACGCGGTGCCCATCTCGTTTGTGGTCGAGATCCTAAAGCCGCTGCCCATCACCAAGGTGCCCCGCACCAGCGAGGACATCGTCGGTGTCATGAGCGTGCGCGGTCGCTTGGTCACGGTCTGCGATCTGCGTCGGGTGCTGCACCTCAAACACCAAAAAGAAGATCACAAGACCCGCATCTTCTTGGTGGATGCGGGCGAAGGGGAGCTCGTGGGCTTCATTGTCGACGAGGTGCTGCAGGTGTATCGCCTGGCCGAGAGCGAGATCGAGTCCGCCAGCGCCCTGGGCGGCGAGCAACAAGCCCATATCGGCGGCGTGGGGCGACCGGCTTCGGGGCCGTTGCTCGTACTCTTGGACCTCGCGCCCATCTTGGGGAAGCAGTGATGGCCTTTCGTCAACGTCACGACCCCACCAAGAGCTTGGTCGGCTTCGTCGTCGGCGACGTGGTCTACGCCGTGTCCATCTTTGCCGTGCGCGAGATCTGTCAGCCGCTGCCCATCGTGCTGCTGCCCAAGGCGCCGTCTTCGGTGCTCGGGGTTGCAGATTACCGGGGCGAGGTGATCCCCGTGGTGGACTTGCGCGTGCGCTTCGGCTTGCCCCCGTCTTCGCCCACGCGAAGGGAAAAGTGGATCGTCATCGATGTGGCGCACGGTGCCTTCGACGTGCGGGGCCCCGGGCGCATGCCTCCACCCATCCGTGGTCCGGCCATTGCGCTCACCGTCGACCGTGTCACCGAGGTGTTCGGCACCCAGGGGGTCGAGCTGCGGGCGGCGCCGGATTTGGGCGGCGGCGAGGCGGACCGGGCCATCGCCGGAGTGACGCAGAAAGGCGCGCAGTTGGTGTTCGTGCTCGACCCGCGCAGCTTCCGGGCCATCTCCGATTCCTTGGCACCGCCCCCCATGTTTGCCTCGCGCGGTGACGGCACATGAGCAACGAAGAGCGCGTTCGCAGCATGCTCGCCAGCGAAGACGCCGAGGTGCGGCGCCTCGGTACCATCGAGCTGCCCAGCATGGGGCGCGCGGCGCCGGAGCTTCTGTTGCAGGCCCTCGCCGACAGTGACTGGCGTGTGCGCAAAGAGGCCACGCTCGTGGCCGCAAAGTTGCCGGAGCGCGAGATGGCTCTGTCGGTGCTGGTGCAGGCCATGGGCGATCGAGAGCAAATCGCCCTGCGCAACGCCGCGGTCATGGCCATGTCGGGCTTTGGCAAAGACGCTGTGGCGGCCTGCGAGCAGGCGTACCCGAGCTTCGATGCCGATGCCCGGAAGCTCGTCATCGAGGTGCTGGCCACCGTTGCCGAGCCCGGCGCTGCGGCGCTGATGACCGGCGCCATCGGCGACGCCGACCCGAACGTGCGCAGTGCAGCGGCGGAGGGCCTCGCCGAATTGCGATGGGCCTTCGGCGACATTCGTGAGCAGGCCATCGGAGCCTTGCGCAAAGCCCTCGGAGACAAAGAAGTCGGGGTCCGTTTGTCGGCGTTGGTTGCGCTGTCGCGGCTGGGGGCGGAGCTGCCGCTCCAAGACCTGGTGCCGCTGCTCGACGAGCCGTTGCTTGCTGCGTCGGCGTACGAACTCATGCCGCATACGCAAGACCCCGACTGTGTCTCGCTGTTGTGCGCTGGGATCTTGCGACCCGGGGTGCCGTCGCGTGCGGCAACGGTGGCGCTGGCGGGGCTTGTGGAAGAGGCCCGGGAAGACGCGCCAGGTATCGAGCGCCTCTCCGCAGACTTTGCCAAAGACCCAGCGCTCGGGCAGCGGCTGCGCGTGCTCGCAGTGTCCGACGATTTGCCCGTGCGTTCGTCGGCGCTCTTGCTGTTGGGCGTGCTCGGCGATGCGGCGGATGTTGCGTTGCTCGTCGACGCGCTCGGTGATCCCGACGTGGCATACCGGGCAGAGCTGTCGTTGCAGCTCTTTGGCGAGGACGTCGTGGCGCCGCTGCTTTCGGCTTCGAAAGACGCGCCCCCGGAGGTGCGCGGTACCAGTCTGTCGATGGTGCCTCTGCTCGAAGGTGCCGACAGCGCGGCACTCGACGCGCTGCGCGCAGCGTTGGCAGACGAGGCCACGGAAGTGGTTGTCGCTGCCTTGCGAAGTCTGTCGCTGGTGGGGCAGGTGCAAGACTTGCCGCGCGTGGCACGGCTCACGCAGCGGCATGATGCGCGGTGCATGGAAGCTGCGCGGTCGGCGCTGCGGGCGCTTTCGGCCAAGTTCCCCGCCGAGGCCCTGGCACTTGCGCGACTTGGGGACACGCAGGCCACGGAGCCTGCTGCCGTGTGCCTCTTGGTCGAGGTGGCGGCGTCCGGTGGGCATCGCGACGATGCGTTGCGGAGCTTTGTGCTCCGGGCCTCGGGGCACGGCGAGCCCGCGGTGCGCCGCTCGGCGCTCGAAGCGCTC
>JBIKNA010000083.1:0-21167 GCA_044358965.1 Polyangiaceae bacterium | reverse complement strand
CGCAGTGCGCCTCAGACTCTTTCTGTTTGTCCATGGCGAACATGCCGAAGACGCCCCCTACGCCCAGTCCAGCGATGCCCGCACCACCGACGACGTAGCCAATCATGCGCTGCGTTTTCCCGTCAGATGTTTGTTTTGGCGGCTCGGCGGGTACCGCGGCGATGGGTGCGGGCGCAGGCACTGGCGCCGGCGCCACATGCTTCTTGCGCAAGAGTGGAGCCTCTACGGACTCGGTCTTGCCTTCGACGATAGTGACCTTGATTGTCTCGGCCTCGAAGCCCGGCGCGTCGAAGGTGATCTCGTGGGCTCCCGGGTCGATGGGCAACGAAAGCCCCCATTGCGCCGCGCCAACGGGCCCGCCGTCGCGGGTCACCGTGAGCTTGTCCACGCGATGGCCATCGGGAACCACGATCTTGAGTCGCGGCACCCTGCCCTCGATGGCGTCGGCCCGCTGCGTGGCGATGGTCTCGCGCGTCTCTTGGCTTTGCGTTCGGGCCAACGAGGCCACGTCGCGGTAGGCGCTCCACGCGCTAGCCACCTTGCCCACCTTCTCGTAGCACTCGGCCAGGTTGAACTTGAGACCAATGCCCGGGGCCAGGCGCTGCCCCTCTTCGAACTTGCCGCAGGCTGCCGCATAGTCGCCCTTCTGCATCAGGCGTCGTCCCTCGTCGAACAGCGCGCGGCTCGTGGCTTCGTTGGCAGCATCCACAGTTTGTGCAAATGCCGGAGAGGCAGCGCCACCTGCAGCCAGCAGCGTGGCGAGGGCAACGACCCGGGGAAGTGCGCGCGCCAGTGCGGTTCGGGAACGTGTCATTTGGCCACCCTGAGCACCCGGCGTCCCGCAGCGAAGTAAACGTTTTTGGCGTCGGCGACGATGCCGGTGATCGGGGCCGGCGATCGAATGCTCCCGCGGTTCTCGCCATTGGACTTGGCCCGGACGACGACTTGGTAGCCATCGGTGGGGTTGCCCTTGGCGGCGTACACAAGGTCCGTGTCGACGTAGAACGCGCCGCGAACGTCCGTGGCGAACTGGTCGGCCGAATCGCAGCCCGCGTTGAGGTTGGTGCAGGCCTTGAGCTTGAACAGGCGGAAGAGCCCCTTGTCCCAGCTCCAGTACACGTTGTCGCCATCTTGCGCGACCGCAGCAATGTTGGCCGCGCGGTTGACGACGATGTCGGCTGTCGTCGCGTCCTTTTTGAGCCGGGCAATGGTGCCTTCGGTGCCGGCGGTGGCCCAGAAGATAGAGTCCGCGTCCGTGGTCATGCTCACCACCCGAGCCAACCCCTTGGCGAGCGACGTACTCTTGGGCGCAGCACAGGTCGACGTTGGGTCCACGCGCAGGACCTCGCCGCTGGCCGCGGCGGTTCCAAACCGCGCCACGTACAAGCCAGTGGCGTCCGTGGTCATGGAGACAATGGGAACATTCGGAAGCAAACACGACGGGGCACCAGAGGGCGGCTGAATGCCCAAGGCCTCTGCGCCACCATCGCCGGCAAACGATCGCGACACGAATGCTTTCGTCGCGTTGGTGGCCAAAAGACCCGCGAAGAGGTCCGGCGGGGCGAGCGATTGCACCAGCTTCCCCGTTCCGAGGTCGTAGGCCAGCATGGTCCAGTCTGCCAAGACGTAGAGCGTACTGCCGCTGATCTTGAGATCACGGACGTCACCATCGGTGTCGGCGAAGGGCACCAGCTGACAGACGCCGTCGACACACTGGCCGCCGCCACAAGAGTGACCACACCGTGCACAGTGCACTGAATTCTTTGCAAGTTCGGCCTCGCAACCATTGACCGGTGTTCCGTCGCAGTTGTCGAAACCGGCGTTACATGTGGTGAGCTCGCATGCGCCGGCGTTGCAGCGTACGGCCCCGTTGGCGGCGATACACCGCTGCCCGCAGGCCCCGCAGTGGTTGACGTCCGTCGCCAGGTCGACGGCGCAGGGCTCGCCGCCGCAGGTGGCTTTGCCGGCGGTACAAGTCCCGCTTCCGCCATCAACGGTTTGGATGCTCGCATCGGGCGTGGCCGATGCTCCCGTTGGATCGAACTCGCCGGCGTTGAGGTCGAGGAGCTGCGCGCATGCCACGGTGCCCAGCGCGGCAGCCAGCACGACCGCGGAGCCCAAACCAAGGGAACGTCGAACGGGGGATGTCTGCATCATCGAGGATCGTCGAAGGGATCGCGCGCAGGCTTCTTGGTATCTGCGGTGGGTTTTGCGCTTGGCGCGACGGCGGGCTTGACCGGGAGCGCTGGGCCAGAAGCCTGCCGCACGGGCTTGGGCACCGACGGCGCGGCCGTGGCGCTGGCCGCCGTGTCCCCGAGCTCTAGGGCGGTCTCGGCCGCAGGCGTGGCCGCCGGCGCTGACGGCTGGGCGAGCACTGCGGCGCTTCCCGCCGCCGAAGCGACCGTGTTGGCCGGCGCTACAACGGGACGATCTGTGGGCTTGCGAAGGAAAACGAAGACCCCTGCGGCGCCACCAATCAGCAGCAATACGGCAACAACGATGGCCCCTATGGGCCTACGCGATGTCGGGGCCGGAGTAGGAGCCACCCCTTTTTCAGCCGCCCCGGTGCCCGAAGCCTCGAGCAGCGACGGGGAACTCTGCGGAACGGAAAATGCGCCACTGCTGTGGGCAGCAAAAGAGCCGCTCTGCCCGAAAGGCATGACCTTGCGCGCCCCCGAAGTGGAGATGGACTCGGGGGGCACGTCGCCAAGAATGCCCCGCACCCGCCCCAGGCGCGCCTCGCCATCGGGAACGAACTGCGCAACGCGGGCCGCAAACTCGGCAATGTTCGGTGTGCGCGCCGCCGGGTCTTTCTGCAGCGTGTAGAACATGAGCTCCGCGATGTCGGCGGGAATCGCGGGCAACAGCTGCTGGATGGGCGTCGGCGGCTGCGCAGCGATGGCCGCGAGGAGCATCCCGATGCCGTCGCCATGGAAGACGCGCTGCCCCGTGAGCATCTCTTGGAAGATCACGCCGAGCGCCCAAACATCGGCGCGGTGGTCGACATTGCGCGAGGCGGAGACTTGCTCCGGAGACATGTATCTCGGCGATCCGATGAGCATGGAGGTGTGCGTCACCTCTTCTTTGTTGTCTTCGCGATCGGAGCGGAGCTTGGCCACACCAAAGTCGATGACCGTCACGTGCTGCGAGCCATCGGGCAGCGGTGACAAGAAGATGTTCGAGGGCTTGAGATCCCGGTGCACCACGCCGGCCGCGTGGGCCGACGCCAGAGCCTCGGCCACCTGCATGGCCACATCGCACGCCATGGTGATGGGCATGGGGCCATTGGCCTTCATGATGGTCGAGAGGTCGCGCCCCTCGAGGTACTCCATGACGATGTAGGGTGTGTCTTCGTTGAGCTGCCCCACGTCGACGATGCGCACCGCGTGCTTGTTCTTGATCTTGGCCATCACGCGGGCTTCGCGTTTGAAGCGCGCAAATGCCTGCGGATTCTTGGCGGCCTCGAGGAGGAACTTGATGGCGACCCACTGGCCGATCTCTTCGTGCTCCGCCAGGTACACGATGCCCATCCCCGACGAGCCCAGCACCCGCTCGATACGGTACTTGTCGGCCACTTTCTGGCCGATCTGCACCGGCTCCTGGGGCCCCGGGGGAGCACTGAACCCGCCTACGTCGCTCGCCTCGAACACCGGGACCCCCTCCGTTGATGAGGTCGTGTCTTCACCGGTGGCGCGTTTGGAGGTCATAGAAGCTGGCAGAAGCGTAACAGTGACAGTGAATATGGAGCAACCAGACGACACGCGAACGTGTCGTCCACATGCCCCGATGTTTCGTCCTAGAAACACACGTTACGCCGCAGCGCGGCACCGGAACGTGCGCCTACCGCAAGCGAACCACGGCGCGCTCGGGTCGTGCCTGGTTGTCGAGCATCACCGCATCCGCTTTGGCGCCCCGGCGGTCGAGCTCTGCGAAGATTCGCCCTGCCTGGTCGAGCTTGCGACGAAACGGCGGTGCGCCTAGGGCAACATGCACGCTCGATTTGCCCAGTACGAGGTCTACGCTGCCGTCGTCGGACAGGTGCACTTCTTGGAGCGGCATGCGCCCGGCCAGAGGCGTGCGCTCGTACTCTTGCGCCAGGTCGAGGCCGCGCCGGAACAAGTGCGTCGCCGTGTCTTTGTCCGTGGCCAAGAGCTGCGGCGGCAAGCCCGTCAGCACCGGCAGATCGTACGGGTCGCCGGGTTCGAAGCGCTTGATGACCTCGCCCTCGCGCGTGATCAGGAACGTCTCGCCGCAGGCGGCCAGCGCGGCGGCCTCTTTCTCCTTCACCCAAACGTAGATGGTGTCGGGCAGCTTGCGCGACACCTTGACCTCTTGGGCCCAAGGCTCGTCTCGAAGCTTGTTGCGCACGACATCGGTGTCTACGGCGAAGATGTTGATACCCTTGGTGATGCCGCCCACGAGGGCAATGCGCTCCGGCGTCAGGCGCTTGTGACCCTGAATCTCGATGACCGTGACGGCAAAGCGCGGCGACGAACGCACATACTTGCGGGCGCCGAGCGCGAGGGCCGTGGAGAGCCCCAGTACCAACACCACCCCGACGATCGCCCGAAGCCAGGGCATCACGGCGTGCAGTCGGCCACGGCCCGACGCCGGCGTGGGCAGCGATGCCGGAGCTTGCACCGTGTTCGGCGCCGGCGCGTCGGCGCCCGCTTCGCTTCGCGCGGGGCCAGACACCGGCGGACGAGACGTGCGTCGATTCTTCATGTTCCAGCGCCTCCGGCTTGCTCCAGCAGACGCACCAGTTCGCGGGCACTCTGGTTGATGTCTCCGGCCCCAAGGGAGATCACGATGTCCCCCGGCCGGACAATCTCGAGCAAGCGCGCGGCGATGCGGCTCTTGTCGGCCACGAACTCGACGGCGTGGTGCCCGTGCGCCCGTACCGCGTCGGCCAGGGCGGCCCCGGTGGCACCGGCGATGGGCTTCTCGCCAGCGGCGTAGACCTCGGTCATGAGCACAACGTCGGCCTTGTTGAACGACCGGGTGAACTCTTCGAAGAGCGACTGCGTTCGCGAGTACCTGTGTGGCTGGAACGCCACCACCACACGACGATCGAAGCCGCGGGCTGCGGCGTCGAGCGTGGCCTCGACCTCTGCGGGGTGGTGCCCGTAGTCGTCGATGACCATGACGTCGCCGCTCTGCCCATCGCGCGTCAGCGACGGCGTGCCGATCACCGTAAAGCGCCGTTGCACGCCGTGGAAGCTGGCAATGGCGTCGCGGGTCGTATCGAGCGGGATCTCCAGTTCGTCGGCCACGGCGATGACCGCCAAGGCGTTCAGCACGTTGTGCTCGCCAGGCATGCGTACGCTGAACTCGCCGAGCTTTTCGCCGCGACGAAACGCGAGGAAGCTGGTCTCGAGCCCGCGGAACTCTACATGCGTTGCGCGGTAGTCAGCTTGCCGCGAGATGCCGTAGGTGACATGGCGCCGTTCGATGCGCGGCAGGATGGCCTGCACGTGCGGGTGGTCCATGCAGAGCACACACAGCCCGTAGAATGGCGTCTTGTTGGCGAACTGCACGAAGGCGTCTTTGACGTTCTCGTGGGTGCCGTAGTGGTCCAGGTGCTCGGCGTCGATGTTGGTGATGACGCCGATGGTGGGGGTAAAGCGCAAGAACGAGCCATCGCTCTCGTCGGCTTCGGCGACGAAGAGATCTCCGGCGCCCAAGCGCGCGTTGGAGCCGAGCGCGTTGACCTTGCCACCGACGACCACCGTGGGATCGAGCCCCGCGGCGCGCAGCACCGTGGCCACCAGCGACGTTGTGGTGGTCTTGCCGTGGGAGCCGGCAATGGCCACTGCATACTTCACGCGCATGAGCTCGGCGAGCATGTCCGCACGCGCAATGATGGGGATCTCGAGCGCACGAGCGCGCACGAGCTCGGGGTTATCCATGCGAATGGCGCTCGAGTAGACCACCACGTCGGCGCCTTTGACGTTCTCCGCGCGATGCCCGACGTCGACGCGGACCCCCATGCCGGCCAAGCGCTTGGTGGTGTCGCCCTCTTTCATGTCCGATCCGGACACATCGAAGCCCATGGTGCGCAAGATCTCTGCAAGGCCGCTCATGCCGATGCCGCCAATGCCGACAAAGTGTGCGTGCCGGACGCGTCCGCGGAACACTTAACCCACCGCCGTCTGCGCGAAGGCCATGCCCGCCCCGCCGCTTGTGTGGGTCTGGTCTTGCTCCGTCGCCGTGCCCATGTCGCGAACACCGCCGAGCGCAAGAAGGTCTTTGGCGATCTCCATGGCGGCGCTTGGCTTGCCATGGGCGCGGGCACACTCGGCCATCTGGTTGCGTTTCGCCTCGTCGCCAAGCAGGTCGCCGAGAGCTGCAGCGAGCCGGTCTACGGTGGCCTCGGCTTGACGAACGGCCAGCGCGCCTCCGAGCTTCTGCAGCGCGAAGGCGTTTTCGGCCTGATGATCGCCCGCCGCGAAAGGAAACGGCACGAGCACGCTCGCCCGACCGATGGCGCAGATCTCGGCGACGGTGATGGCGCCGGCGCGAGACACGATGACCGAGGCCCGGGTCATCTCTTTGGCCATCTCGTCCACGAAGGGGACGACGCGCACGTTGGGACGGGCGCCATACGCGACACGCACCAACTCTTCTTGCCCCGCGCCAACTTGGTGCAGCACCGACAGATCTGGGTACGAGCGGCACAGGCGATCCACCACGTCGGGCATGCGATCGTTGATGGCCTTGGCGCCCTGACTGCCGCCCAGCACCAGCAAAGACGGAGGCTTGCCCTGGGCTCCGCCCTGCGCGCGGAAGCCCTCGCGCAGGGGCACTCCAAACTGCCGCACGCCGCTCTTGCGAAAGGCTCCACTGGTGTCGCCAAAGGCCAGGTAGGCCCGCTTGGCGAAGGGCGCCAAAATCTTGTTCGCGAGCCCAAGGGTACGGTTCGGCTCCAGCACTGCCAAGGGCACTCCGCCGAGCGCTCCGGCGAGCGACATGGGCCCCGCGGCGTAGCCGCCGACACTGAGAATGGCGCGGGGCTTGTATCGGGCAACGAGCGCCCGGGCCTTGAGGGTTGCCTTGGCGGCAACCGCAGCGCCACGGGCGGCGCGAGTCACGCCTCCACCTTTCATGGGTTCCACGTCGAGCAGCTCGAGCGGGTAGCCCCGCATGGGCACGATGCGAGACTCGAGGCCTTTGGGCGCGCCCACGAAGACCACACGAACGGGGCTGAGCTTGCACAACGCATCGGCCACGGCGAGCCCAGGAAACACGTGGCCACCGGTGCCACCCCCAGCGATCAGGAACACAGGGTCGTTCATTGCGCGCTCTCCGTGACGGCGTCCGCCGCCGTGCCTTGGGGCCCAGGGTCGATGATGGCCAGCGACAGACCGTCCTCGTTGACGACGGCGGCCGGCACTGGGGTGTCCGCGGCGCGAAGTTTGTCTTCGGCGCTCGGGTCCGGCGGGATGTGCCGGGAGATGTTGAGCAGGATGCCCGCGGCCACGGCATTGACCAGCAGAGACGAGCCCCCATAGCTCACGAACGGCAGCGTAAGGCCTTTGGTGGGCAACACCGCCAGCGCCACCGAGAGATTGACCAACGCCTGCACACCAAACATGGTCGAAATACCGAAGGCGATGTAGCTGCCGTAGTCGTCTTTGGCGCGGAGGGCCATGCGCACGCCGCGGGCCACGATGAGCAGGTAGAGCCCGCAGAGACCCACGATGCCCACGAAGCCCAGCTCTTCGCCGATGATGGCCGCGATGAAGTCGTTGTGCGCCTCTGGCAAGTACAACGTCTGAAGCCCCTGCCCTAGTCCCGTGCCAAAAGGGCCGCCAGAGCCGAAGGACATCACGGACTGGAAGGGCTGGTAGGCCAAGTCCTGCCGGTGCTGCTCCATGTTGAGCCAGGCGAGGTAACGCTCGTAGCGGTACTCGCGAAAGCGAATGGAGATGAAGCCGAATACTGCGCCGATGATGGAGGCGCCCATGATGTAGCCCACCTTGGCGCCGGCCACGAAGAGCAGCGTGAAGGTGAGCATCAGGAGCACGACGGAGCTCCCGAAGTCCGGCTGCTTCATGCATAGGAACATGTACACGCCGGCCACCAGCAAGTGCGGCAAGAAGCCCACGGTGAAGCTCTTGACCTTGTCGGCCTTCTTGGCCAGGGAGTAGGCAAGCCAGAGCACGAAGCCAAGCTTTGCCATCTCGGCGGGCTGAATGTGAATGGGACCGAGCGCCAGCCAGCGCTTGGCGCCGCCCGTGGACTTGCCAAGGCCGACGACACAAAGGGTGAGCAACACGCCGACGGTGCCGAGCACCGGGTACGTGAGCTTGTAGAGCCGGTGGTAGTCGAACATGCTCACGAAGAACATGAGCACCAGACCACCGATGGCGAACACGGCGTGCTTCTTCAAGAAGAACTGCGGGTCGTGGTAGCTCATGGTGGCCTGCACCGACGAGGCGCTGTAGACCATGACCACGCCGAAGCCCACCAGGGCCACAATGGCGGCGGCCAACACAATGTCCACCGGGTGCTCTGCCGGCGCCGTGTCGGGCTTGGCGTCGAGCGGCAGCGCGAACTGCACCGGGGCACGGCGGACGTTGCGGAGCATCACCCCCCATTGCATGCCAGACTTGGAGCCATCGGGCCAAATTCCTGGAAACCAGACAAAAAACGGCGCGGCCCTCTCGGAAGAACGAGAGAGCCGCGCCTTTTTGGACCCAGCTTGGCGCTCAGGCCTGCCGACGGCGGCGACGCACGATGGCCGCCACCAGACCGACGAGTCCGAGAGAAGCTAGCGCGGACGACGTGTCGCCCCGGCCAGTGCTGCAGTCACAGCCACCGCCGCCGGTGCTCTCGCCGGACGTGTTGGTGTTGCCTGCATCGCTGGCGGAGCCCGACGAAGACGAGCTCGACGAGCTGGAGCTGCTGCCCGTGCCCGTATCCGCCGAGGCATCTGCGGGCGCCGTTGCGTCGGTGCCAGCATCGACCACCGCGGGAACGCCGCAGGAGCCGTTGGTACAGGTCCCCGTCGAGCACTCCCGCGCCTCGGCACATGCAGCGCCATCGGCCTTCTTGGGCGAGCAGCTCTTGGTGCCGGTTGCCCCCGCGTCGCCAGCGTCGCCAGCCCCGGCGTCGCCACCAGACGAGCCGGTGCCAACGCAGTACTCCGTGGCCCTACAATCGGCGTCGGCGAAGCAGCTGTTTCCGCAGGCGCCGGTGCCGCTGTTGCAGACGAGACCCGCGTGGATCGGGCCGCCGCCATCGCTCGCGGCACAGTCTGCCGACGCGGTGCACTTGCCGCAGGTGCCGTCGGCCTTGGCGTAGGGGTTCGCCGAGGTCGGGCACGTGGCCGTGGCCGCGGTGCCGTTGTCGCCATTGGCTTTGGCGCAGGAGCCGTCGCCCGCACACACGGGGCTCGCCGTCTTGCACTCGCGGCCCGCACCGGCAGCGCCATTGCCGCGTTCGCACGCTGCGCAGGCGCCCGTTGTGGTGTTGCAGAGGGGCTTGGTGCCCGTGCATTTTGCATCTTTGCCCGCTGCACATTCGGTGCAGCTGCCCGCAAGCGGATTGCCGTTGCCCGCCTGGCACACGGGCTGCGCATCCGTCGGACACTTGAGCGCCGTGGCGCCGCCATTGTCGCCATCACAGGCCTTGCAGAGCTTGGCCGCGTTGTCGAACACCGGCGTGGTTGCGCCAGTGCCAAACAGCGGACAGTCGGCCTGCACGCTGGGCGAGTAGAGAGCGGTCTTGTTGGTGTGGCGGTTGGCACTGTCGATGTTTGAGGCGCCCGCGGCCAGCGCGCGCCCGTCGGCCAACTTGACGATGGCGCCCGGAACCGGAGACCCCGCGGGGTAGCCCGCAGGCAGGCCCAGATCGGTGATCGTCGACGTGTCTTCGTCGAACTCGAAGCGGCCACCGGCAATCAGGTGCTTCTTGCCGAAGGTGACGCCCGAGATGCGCGCACAGAAGCAGCCAATGGTGGGCGCCGCCGGAACCACCACGTTCACCGGCGCCGTATCGTTCACGTAGTCGTAAATGCGCGCCCAGTTGGCCGCCGGACCGCCGCAGCCGGGGCCGCCATACGCCAAGACCCGGCCGCCGCTGAGCGGCTGGATGGACGAGCAGTTCGCGCCTTGAATGGGCGTTTGGACTTTGGCGGACCAGGTGTCCGTCGCCATGTTGTACGTGGCGTAGTCGGCCCGGTTGAAGCCGGTGACAATGATGCTGTTCTGGTCGAGGCGGACCGCCGCGAAGTTGCCGCCCCAGTTGTTGCGGGGATTGGCGGTCTTTGCCGTGTAGGCATTGGCGACGAGGTCGTACGAAGCGGTGACGCCGTTGGCCGCAGTCACGAAGACCGTGTCTCCTTGGTAGTAGGAGACGCCCATGCCTTCGCTAAAGTTCATGGTATTCGGCAGCGCGGCGGTGGACGTCCACGTGTTGTTCGCCGCGTTGTAGAGTGCAGTCTGACCGGAGCCGCGGACGAGCCAAGCACGGTCGGCACCCACGGCAACGATGCGATCGCGGTGGTCGAAGTTGAACGGAAGGTTGCCACCAGCGGCCCAGGTGTTGGTGGCGGGATCGAATACGTAGGTGGCATTCGTGCCGGAGCGCAACACGGCGACGGCTTTGCCTCCGGTCAGAGGCGCTAGCAAGGCTTCCCACGTGGTCGACGGCTGGGGCATGTCGCCACCGGCCACCCAAGCGGGGTCGATGACCGCGGGGTAGGCGACGCTGTCGGACCAGGTCACGCGGACCGCGCACTCCGTGGCGCCCGGCGCCGTGACCGGTCGACCCCAGGGGAGCCGCGCGTCTTTGTCCGTGGCGCAGCCCGCCACGGAAAGCTTCGCGGGGAACTCGTGACCCGCTGCGTCGATGCCGTACGGACGCGCGATGCGGAGCCTCGGGGCACCGTCGGCATCCAAGAACTCGACGTCCCCAGATGCCTCGTGGATACCCGCGATGCTCGAGCCGAGCTCGACGCGGTAGACCAGCTCCGCCTTGCTGGGGGCCTGCTCGAAGCGAACGTAGTCTTCGGTGCCGCTGGTGCTCGGCCGATGCATGATCTCGGTGCCGGTGCCGAGCGCGCCTGCGTAGCGAACAAGGCCCTTGTCGGTCTTGGCGGGGGCCGCAGATGTACCCACTTGCGATACGCGCACCGCGAAGCGCTTGTCGTTGACGCTGGCCACCTCGAAGGGCGCATCCGCCGAGGTGGGCAGGCTCACCTGGGCCTTGGCCTCTTGATCGTTGGCAAACCGAGGCCGCAATGCAGCGCCAAAGCCGCGCAGCTCGACCCCGGGGTTATCGGTGGGAACCGCGCGCGGCGCCGCCGGCGCCTGCGTGGGGTCCACGGCCGAGCCAGTGACGGCGGAGCTTTCCGATGTGGAGCCCTGCGCCGTATCCGTGGGCGCTGGTGCCCCGGCGTCTCGTTGACAGGCGTACGAACCAAGCGCCATGCCGGCGACCCAAAGCAATGAGCGACGTCGCAACATTGAAGCCTCCCTGTAGGTTGATCCGCAGCCGAGCGCGGCCGCAGAAATTGCGGTCAAAGTGCACCAGAGTTGTCGTTGGAAATCAACGGGTGCGCGGTGTGCGAGCAGACATGAACGTGGAGCGAACGACCGGCACCCAAGGGGCGCGCCGAAGGCCCAGACCCAACGCTCAGAACGAATCGGCAACCCCCACATGGCGGAAGCCAAGCATGGGCTGCAGCCATGACTTCGCACTCTTCGGTGCATGGTCGTACTTGTGCGGATCGTGGGCGAGCAACAAGGTGACCACGCCGCGGGCAGCAGCGCGGCGCCAGCGCCCACCGTGATGAGTGCAATTCGATCGCCTAACGTCCAGTGCCGGTACTTGGGGGCACGCTGGCCTTGCCGAGCGCACGCACCGCGGCCACGAACTCGTCGCCGCGATGTTTGTAGTCGCGGAACATGTCGAAGCTGGCGCACGCCGGCGAGAGCAACACGGCGTCGCCGGGCTTGGCGAACTCCCGGGCCCGGCGCACGGCATCAGCCATGTCCGTGGCCATCGCCGCCGGCACCACAGTGCCCATGGCCTTGGCGATGAGATCTTTGGCCTCGCCGATGAGCACGATGGCCCTGCCCTTCTGCGCCATGGCCGACACCAAGGGCTCGTAGGAGCCACCCTTGTCTTTGCCGCCGGCGATGAGCACCACTTTGGGCTCTTTGGTGCCGAGCAATGCGGTGACGCTGGCGCCCACGTTGGTGCCTTTGGAGTCGTCGTAGTAGCGGACGTCGCCCACGGTGGCCACGAAGGCCATGCGGTGCGGAAGGCCCGTGAACTCCCGCAACACCGCGCGCACGATGTTCTCCGAAACGCCCATTTCTCGGGCGCAGGCGATGGCCGCGGCGCAGTTGAGGGCGTTGTGCCCCCCTTGCAGGGCAATCTCGGCGCGTGGATAGAGTTCTTTGCCACGCGTGATCACCACGTCGGACACGTCGACGTCGCCACCGGGCCCGAAGGTGACCACACGGCCTTTGCCCCGCTGCGCCTGCGCAAGGCACCCGGCATCGTGCGCGGGGACAACGGCCACATCGCCTTCGCCTTGCTGCAAGAACGCTTGCCCCTTGGCCTGGGCGTAGTCATCGAAGCCCGCGTACCGGTCCAGGTGATCGGCAGTGATGTTGAGCAGCGCCGAGACCTTGGGCTTGAACGTGGCCACGCGCTCCATCTGAAAGCTGGAGACCTCGAGCACCACAGCGCTGAACGCC
This sequence comes from Polyangiaceae bacterium, assembly GCA_044358965.1. GTDB lineage: Bacteria > Myxococcota_A > Polyangia > Polyangiales > Polyangiaceae > SXNL01. The sequence continues at coordinate 8,454 of JBIKNA010000083.1, read as the reverse complement.
TCGTGCGTGTGCGACGCCAAGGGCTCGCCCAGGTTGCCACCCACGAAGACCTTGCCGCCGGCGGCGCCCAACATGGCCCCCACCAGCGTGGTGACGGTGCTCTTGCCGTTGGTACCCCCAATGGCAACGATGGGCGCTGGGTGTTCGAGGCTCTGCACTGCAAACTCGACCTCGCCCAACACCGGGATGCCCTGGGCGAGCGCGCGCTCTAACGCCGGGAACTGGGGCACGCCCGGCGACACCACGATGAGCTTCGAGGCCAGCAGCGCGCCCTCGTCGTGCGCGCCCAGCGACAAGGCAACACCGCCAGCTTCGAGCTGCGCCGCGGCCGCCCCCAGCTGCTCTTTAGAGCGCGTGTCCATGCCGAGCACGCGGGCGCCGCGCTTGCTGGCCAACAGCGCCGCGGCCACGCCGCTCGCGCCAAGGCCCACCACGGTGACGGGCATGTCTTTGCTGAAAGCCACCTTGGCCGAAGAGACGCTCATGCGGGCTACCGGAGCTTGAGGCTGGAGAGGCTGACCAAGGCGAGCAAGATGGACACGATCCAGAAGCGGACAATGATCTTTGGCTCGGGCCAACCTCGCTTTTCGTAGTGATGGTGGATGGGCGCCATCAGGAAAATGCGTTTGCCCGTGAGCTTGAATGATGCCACCTGGATGATGACGCTGCTGGCTTCGAGGAAGAACACGCCGCCCAAGATCAGCGACAAGAGTTCGTTCTTGGTGAACACAGCACAGGTGCCGAGCCCACCGCCCAGGGCCAGGGCGCCCACGTCTCCCATGAACACCTGCGCCGGGTACGTGTTGTACCAAAGGAACCCTATGCCGGCCCCCACCATGGCTCCACAGTAGATGCTGAGCTCTCCCACGCTGGCGATGGCGGGAATGTCTAGGTACTTGGCCACGACAAAGCGCTGCGAGACGTTGGCGATACCGAAGGTGGCGCCAGCCAGGTACGCCCACAGCAAGTACGTGCCGGCGTTGATGATGACCGGGCCAATGGCCAAGCCGTCGAGACCATCGGTGAGGTTCACGGCGTTGGAGGTCCACACCACGATGAGCACCGCGAAGATCAAGTAGGCCCAGATGGGCAGCACCAGACGATGTTTGTCGAACGCCACGAAGGGAATGCTCAGGCGCTCGCGGATCTCCCACCAATCTTGCGGCAGGTGCTCTTTGGCCAAGAACGCGTAGGCAATGACCCCACCGCCAATGACGAACTGCCCAAGAAGCTTGTACCTTCCAGGCATACCGCCAGAGTTCTTGTGTTTGATCTTGAGGTAGTCGTCGAGATACCCGATGACGCCGTAGCCCACGGTGACGGCAGTGGTGCCCCACACGAAGGTGTTGTGAGGGTCGCACCACAGAATGGTGGGCAGCACCACGGTGAGCAGGATGAGCGCCCCGCCCATGGTCGGGGTACCGCGCTTCTTGTAGTGCGTGGCCGGCCCATCGTCGCGCACCACCTGGCCAATTTGCTTCTTCTGGAGCTCGCGGATGAACCACGGCGAGAGCACGAAGGAGAGCACCATGGCCGTGAGCGTGGCCGCGATGACGCGAAACGGCACGTAGCGCAGAACGTTGAGCCAACCAAGCCACTCGGACTTGTGGCGAAGCGGGAAGAGCAGCTCGTAGAGCACTAGTTGCGAGCCTCCGGGGCACGATGGCGCACAAGCGCGGCGGCGACGCGATCGGTGTTGGCGCTGCGGGAGCCCTTGACCAGCACCACGTCGCCGTCGGTCACGTGCGAAAGCAAAAGCTCCGCGGCACCGTCGGCGTCGTGGGCTTCGAGCACCGATAGCCCAAGAGATTCGGCCCGGCGCAACGCCCGGCGCACGAGCTCGCCACCGCAACCAATGGCCAAAGCAAAGCCCGATTGCGCCAGATGGTCGCCCAAACGGTCGTGCTCTTCGGTTGCCACAGCCCCAAGCTCCTTCATCTCGCCCAGAACAGCCACTTTTCTGCGCGTTTGCCCAAGTTCTTGGGCCGTGCCCAGGGCTGCGCGGAAGCTGCCGGGGTTGGCGTTGTAGCTGTCGTCGATGAGCAGGACATTGCCCCGGAGCCGCGCGAGCGCCATGCGGCCCGAAAGCGCCAGTCCCGCAAGGGCGCGCTCGATCTCGGGCCCGGCGTAGGCGCTGCCCGTCACGTGCTCCGCAGCGGCCAGCGCCGCAAGGAAATCGATGGCCGCTGCCTCTCCGGCCAGGGGGAACGCGATGGTGATCGGGCCGGGGACAACATCGACGGCGCCCCTCTCGAACGACAGGAAAGGCGTGCCGTCGGCCGACAGCCCGCGGTCGACGAGCCGGTAGTGCGCCGAGACTGCACGCCCGAAGCGCAGCACTTGTCTGGCCCGGGTGCGCGGGAGTTGCCCGCAGGCCGCTGCGTCGTCGGCGCAAACGATGGCCACGGCATCTTCGGGGAGCGAGGCAAAGAGTGCGCCCTTCTCGCGCCCGACGTCCGAGCGGGTTCCGCCCACGCCACCGGCATGCGCGAGCCCCACGTTGGTGATGATGCCCACGTCCGGCTCTGTCATCTGCGCAAGCGCTGCGATCTCGCCAGGCACGCTCATGCCCAGCTCGAAGACCACGGCATCGAAACCGCTGTGGAGCCCGAACGCCACCGAGGGCGCGCCAATGAGATTGTTGAGGTTGCCGAGCGTGGCGTGGCACTCGCGGCGCGCTTGCAGCAAGGCCCGGGTGAGCTCTTTGGTGGTGGTCTTGCCAGCGCTGCCGGTGATGGCGACCACACGAGGGCCCGCCGGCTTGGCCCTTCGCCAGGCGCGCAGATGTGCTTGGCCCAACATGCGAAGCGCAAGCAACGTGTCATCGACCTCGACCACGTCGCAGGAGGTGGCACGAGAAGACTGCCCGCGCTCCACCACCGCGATGACAGCCCCGGAGGCCTCTGCAGTCTTGACGAACTCGTGGCCATCGACGCGCTCGCCGCGAAGCGCAACGAAGATGCTGCCGGAAACGACGGCGCGACTGTCGGTGGTGACGAAGGTGCCCCGGGCGCCAGCGCCGGCAACACGCGTGGCCTGACCGTGCGTGATGGCAGCAACTTCCCAGACGTCGAAGGAAGCGTCGTTCTTGGGGATCGGGGTGGCCATCGGGATTTGCGTGCGTCGAGGGGGCTGCTCGCCCCCCGAGCAGCGCCCCGATGTTTTATTGCATTCCGGCCCCTGGGCGAAGCTCTATCGACCAATGGCCGCGCGTAGAGCTTGTTTGGATCAAGCCCCCAAACAGTCGCGCAGTGCGCTCGCCGCCACCTCGACGTCGTCGAAGTGCCGTTGTTCGGTTCCGACGATCTGATACGTCTCGTGCCCCTTCCCCGCGATGAGCACGATGTCGCTGGGGCCTGCGAGCGCGATGGCCTGGCCGATGGCCGCGGCCCGGTCGAGTTCCACGAGGTAACCCGGCGAAGACGCAAGCTCCGCGACGCTGGCCGCACGGCGCTTGCCGGATTGCTGCAAGCCAAGCTCTGCGGCACGGGCGATGGCCTCAGGGTCCTCGGTGCGCGGGTTGTCACTGGTGAGAAACACAACGTCGGCCCCGGTGCCCGCTTCGCTGCCCATGGGCGCGCGTTTGCCCGCGTCGCGATCGCCTCCGCAGCCGAACACGCAGATCAGTCGCGCTGGCGAGAGTTCTCGCAGTGCGCGCAACACACGCAAAAGAGCGTCCGGCGTGTGCGCGTAGTCCACGAACACCACGGGCTGCTGCGCCGTGCCTGGCACCCGCTCGAGGCGCCCGCGCACCCCGGTCTCGAGCGCCAGGGCCTGCACCGCCTGCGTGATCGGTACCCCCAACGCGAACATCGATCCGAGCACGACCAGCAGGTTCTCGAGGTTGTGAAGGCCGACCAGCGGCGAGCGCAGCTCCACAGGCCCCGCCGGCGTGTGCAGCTGCGCCACAAGGCCGCGCATGGAGCTCTGAAAGTGCACAGGCCGAAATGCCGCGTCGCCATCCTTTTGCGTGCTGACGGTCACCACCTCGCCCACGCGCTCGGACGACAGGCGCCGGGCGAGCGACGCACCGAACGCATCGCCCACGTGGACAACCGAAACGCCGGGCGCGTGGTCCAAGAACAGCTTGGCCTTGGCGGCGGCGTAGCTGTCCATGTCGCCATGGAAATCCAGATGGTCTTGCGTGAGGTTGGTGAACGCGGCGACGGCAAACCGGACGGCGTCCACACGACCAAGATCGAGCGCAATGGACGAGACCTCCATGCCAATGTGCGCGGCGCCACGGCGGACCATGTGTGCCATGATCCGCGCGAGCTCGTCGGACTCGGGCGTGGTGTGCGTGGCCTCGATGCGCTCGGTACCAAACACGTTGCCCACGGTGCCGATGGCCCCCATGCTGGGCTTGCCGAGCAAGCGGTCCATGGCGCCACGCAGCAGATGCGTGGTCGTGGTCTTGCCGTTGGTGCCGGTAATTCCCACCACATCCACGCTGAACGACGGGTGGCCGTACACCGCTGCAGCGGCGTAGGCCATGGCCTGCACGGCGTTGTCCACCAGCACCATGGGCAAATTGGTGGCAACGCCTTCGGTCTGGTCTCTTTGCACCAAGAGTGCCCGCGCGCCCTTGGCCACAGCGGCGTCCACGAACTTCGCGCCGTCCGAGGTCCGTCCCTTGCGCACCACGAACAAGTCACCGGGCTCTACCGCGCGGGAATCGTGCCGCACCCCGGACACAGCAACGCTGGCATCGCCCTGCACGGTGACCTTGCCCGGGAGCTCTCGAACGACGTCCGAAAGGGGCAACGGCGGCACCACGAGCTCCATGAGGGCCGTCAGTTCCCTGGCTCGAAGACCAAGCGCACGCTTGCGCCCTTGGGAAGCTGCGTGCCAGGGCTCGGGTTCTGGCGCACCAAACGCCCGGTGCCCTCGATCTCGGGCACGAGCCCCAAGGCCCCCATGGCACGAACGGCTTCTTTGGCCGGCTGCCCCGTGAGGTCTGGCACCTTCACGCTCACGGGCGACGGCGGTCCGAGCACCGGTTGCGCCGACGGAGGCGCAGCGGGCACCGGCTCGGGCTTGAAGGCAGCGAGCACGGGCGCCGCGGGGTCGTCTTCTTTGGCGATGCTCTTGAGCTTGGCCGTTTTGACCTCGGGCATGACGCCCAAATAGCGCAAGCTGGCCTCGGCCACCCGGCGGAACACGGGACCTGCGAGGTCGCCGCCGTAGCGACCGATCATGGGCTCGTCGAGCACCACGGCCACCACCAAACGCGGTTTGTCTGCAGGCACGAAGCCCACGAACGAAGCCACGTACTTGTCTTCGGAGTAGCGCCCGGTTTGCGGGTCCACCTTCTGCGCCGTGGCGGTCTTGCCCGCCACACGATAGCCGTTGAGCGCGGCTTCCACGCCGGTTCCGCCGTCTTCGGCCACGGCGGTCAGCATCTCGGCCACCATGCGCGCAACCGCGGGCGGCACCACCTCGCGACGAACGCGCGGCGTCTGCTCACGAATGGTTGCGCCGCGGGCGTCGCGCACGCGCTTGACCAAGATGGGCTCGTAGAGGCGACCACCGTTGGCAATGGCCGACATGGCCATGGCGAGCTGCACTGTAGAGACACCGATGCCCTGCCCGAACGACGCGTTGGCGGTCTCGACCTCGAACCAAGGGCGGCCCTTGGGGCGCAACACGCCGCTGGCCTCGCCGGGCACCGGCAGCCCCGTCGGTTCGCCGAAGCCAAAGCGGCGGTAGGCCGAGTACAACGACGGCTCCCCCAAGGCCAAGGCGATCTTGAGCGTTCCGATGTTGGAGCTGCGCGCCAGGATCTGCGTCGGCGTGAGCCAGTCGCTTTGGTGCGTGTCGTGGATGGTCACGTTGGCGAGCTGGTAGGTGCCATGCTCGCAGAAGATCTGATCCGTGGGCTTGAGGGTGCCCGAGGCCAACGCCGCAGCGATGGTGAACACCTTCATGACGCTGCCAGGCTCGAAGCGGTCCGTGGCCACGCGTGCTCGCCGCGACTCGGCCTCGGCCTCGCCGTAGTCGTTGGGGTTGTACCCAGGAGACGACGCCAGCGCGAGGATCTCGCCGGTGTTCGGGTCGACGACCACAAGGGATGCGCCCTTGGTCTCGTAGGTGCGTCGGGCGCTGTCGAGTTCACGCTCGGCGGTGTGCTGAATGCCCTCGTCGATGCTCAGCTCGACGTCATGGCCCTGCAACACGGCTTCGTCTTGGGTGCTCTCGGAGAAGATCAAGCGACCCGCGCGATCGCGCAAGCCCTTGACCTCGTCGGCCTTGCCCCGCAGCTCTTCGTCGAGCGAGTGTTCGAGGCCCTCTTTGCCCTGACCATCGGGGGCCACGAACCCAAGCAGCGGGCCCGCGAGCTGCCGCCCCGGGTAATACCTGCGGCCCTCGCCGTCGACGCTCAGGCCCTTGACGGCGCCTTTGGTCTTGCGCGGGTCCGACAGCTCGCGAATGGCCAGCGCTTCGTCGCTCGTGACCCGGCGTTTGAGCCACACGAAGCGACGCTTGAGACCGAGCTTGGTCTGCACCTCGGCCTGCTCCATGTGCAGGGCCGTGGCAATGCGTGCCGAGGTGTCGCGCAGCAGCGCGGCCTGGGCATCGGCGCCTTCGACGCCGCGCACCATTTCCACCACGTCCGCAGACACGCTGGGCACCTCGACGCTTACCGCGAGCTGCGTGCCATTGCGGTCCGTGATGCTGCCGCGTTTGGGCTCCACGTGCAGGCGGCGCTGGCGTTGGTTCTCGGCGGTCTCGCGCCAAGATGCATGGTCTTCGACCTGCACGCGGTACGCGCTCGTGAGAAAGCCGCCGAGCCCAAGGCCCATCAAGCCACAGAGCACGCCCATGCGCAGGCGGATCCATTTGGCGCGTTCCGGATCGAGGTTCCTCACGGGGCGCGCCCCTGGGCGAGCACGGCGCCACCGTCGGGGGAGTTCGCCGTGTGCACCTCGGGCGCGGCCGGCGCTACGGGAGCCGGGGCACTGATGACGATGGTGCGATCGGGCCCCGCAGACTCCATGCCCAAGAGCGATCGGGCAACAACCTCGACGCGCTCCGGCGTCTTGTAGCTGGCCGCTTCGAGATCCAGCACGCGCTTGACCTCACGGAGTCTCGCCTGCTCGACGCGCGCTTTGCCAAGCTCGTACCCGAGGGAGATGGTCTTGCCGCGCAGCGCCAGGTGCACGATGAACGCGCAGACCGTGGCGAGCACCGCAAAGAACCAGGTCACCAAGAACCTTCGGGCGCGGGACTTGGTCATCATGACGGGAGCCTCGTGGCCACGCGGAGCTTGGCACTGCGCGCGCGCAGGTTCTCTGCTGCCTCTTCGTCCGTGGCAGTGACGGGTTTCTTGGTGAGCGGCGACCAGAGTTCGCGCTGCTGGAAGGCGTGTTTGACCTGGCGGTCTTCGAGGGAATGGAACGAAATGATCGCCGCGCGCCCTCCCGGAGCCAGCAGCGTGGGCAGCGCGTCCAGCAGCGACTCGAGCTCGTCGAGCTCGCCGTTGACGGCAATGCGCAAGCCTTGGAACGAACGCGTGGCCGGGTCCACGCCGCCGATGCGCGCGGGACCCACCGCGCGCACGATGGCGCGGCGCAAGTCGAGGGTGGTCTGGAGCTCGCCGTCGCCCAGTGCACGCTTGATGCTGCGGGCGATGCGCCGGGACCTTCGCTCCTCGCCGTAGCGAAACAACACGTCCGCGAGCTCATCGTCGGACATGCGCTCGATCATCTCGAGGGCGGTCTCGCCCTGCGTGGTGTCCATGCGCATGTCGATGGGGCCTTCGCGGCGGAAGCTCATGCCGCGGGTGCCGTCGTCGAGCTGTGGCGAGCTGACACCGAGGTCGGCGCAAAGGCCTTGCGCGTGGGGCTCCCCAAGCTCCGCGAGCACGTTGGCGATGCTGCCAAAGGTGGCATGCACGAAGCGCACGCGATCGCCAAAGGGCGCGAGGCGCGCCTTGGACGCGGCGAGGGCCACGGGATCGCGGTCGATGCCGATGAGCCGAATGCCCGGCGCCGCGGCCAGTAGGGCCTCGGCGTGCCCGCCGCCCCCCAGCGTTGCGTCGATGTAGACGCCCTGCTCCGGCGCGAGCATCGAGACCACCTCGCTCTTCATGATGGTGGCATGCACGAAGTCGAGCTGCATGGAGTCTCCGTCGTCTTCTGCCCAGGTCCACTCGACCTGGGGTTCCGCCTCTACGCCAGGCAGCGCGAGTTGCGAGTTGGCGAGGTTGCTCACGTTGCTCATAGGCCGAGCTCCGCGATGCGTTTGGCGATCTCTGTGCGCTCGTCTTCGGTGGTGTCGAAGTTCTGCTTCCAGGCGGCCTTGTCCCAGAGCTCGGCGTACTTGCCCGCGCCAGCCCACAGCACGTCCTTCTGCAGGTTCGCGTACTCGCGCAGCGTGGGCGGCACGAGCACGCGGCCCGAGTCATCCACGTCACACTCGACGGCACCAGACACGTAGATGCGCTTCAAGCGC
>JBIKNA010000417.1:0-6469 GCA_044358965.1 Polyangiaceae bacterium | reverse complement strand
GCTGGCCACCAGCAAGAGCGGGCGCCCGGGCAGCGCCGCCGCCTGGAGCCGCGCGAGCATCTTGCGCGAATGGAATGGGTCTACCCGCGGATCGTTGTCGCCGGTGGTGAACAGCATGGACGGGTACTGCACGCCGTCTTTGACGTTGTGGAAGGGCGAGTAGGCGCGCAAGGCGCGAAACTGTTCCTCGTTCTTCACGCTGCCGTACTCCGTGACGTTGAACGCACCGTTGGGCGTGAGTTCGACACGCAGCATGTCGTAGATGCCGACGCGACTGACCACGGCGCGAAAGGCATCGGGGTGCTGCACAGTGACGGCGCCCATGAGCAGGCCCCCGTTGGAGCCGCCCATGGCCGCCAACTTGCCGGGGTTCGTGTACCCCCGCGACGTCAGGTGCTGCGCACACGCGTAGAAGTCATCGAATACGTTTTGTTTCCGCGTGAGGTTCCCGGCTTGGTGCCAGGCCTCGCCGAACTCCCCGCCCCCGCGCAAATTGGCCTCGGCGAACACGCCGTTCTGGTCGAGCCACAACCTCGAGAACGGCCGCAGGCGCGGCGTGCGACTGACGGAGTAACCGCCATAGCCGGTGAGCAGCGTCGGGCGCTTGCCGTCCATGGGCATGCCCTTGCGGCGCAGAATGTTGAGCGGAATCTTGGTGCCATCTTTGGAGGTGCACTCCTCGCGCAGCACCTCGACGTCGGTCATGTCCACGTTGCTGGTGGAAGCCAGTGCCGTCTTTTGCACCTTGTCGGTCTTGGCGCTGTAGGCGTACCAGCCCGAGGGCTCCGTGAAGCTTTCGTTGCGGAACAAGAGGTCGTCGCCGTCGCCGAGCACCAGGTGCGACACCGCAGACACCGGGAGCGTCGGAAGCTCTTTGGCTTTGCCTTTGCCCTTGAGCGGCACCGAGCGCAGTCGCGAGGGTCCGCCCACGAGTTCGACCGCATAGAGTGTGCTGTCCGTCGCCACCAACGACTCCACCACGCCGTCCCCCTCGGGCAGCACCACTTCGGCCTTGGCCACATCGTAGGGCTTGCGAAGCCGAAGCACCTTGCCCCGGGGGGCGCCCTTGCGGGACATCACGAACAGCGAGCCATCGCGACCGAAGGAGGCGTGGGACCACTCGTCCGCGAACTGCGAGAGCTGCTTCCACTTGCCGCCCCATCGGACGAAGTGCATGAACTCGCCGCCGTCGCCGTTCTGGACCTCGGCCAAGATGACCCGGCCCCCATCGCCGCGCTTGAGCTCGACCTCGGCGATGCGCGGCAGCTCTTTGCCAAGCTCGTAGGACTCTGGTTTGGGCTGCGCCGCGGTGACGAGCGGTTGAAAGTAGACCTGCTGATAAAAGTCCAAGTCTGCCGCTGGGCGCTCACCCTCCCGGGGGTACCGGGTGAAGAACACCCCGGTGCCTGCCTCGTCCCAGACCAAACTGCCCCCGGCAGTGCCGCCGTAGACCCGCTTGAGCACCTGCCCCACGGGCTTGCCGCTCGCCACGTCGATGAAGTGAATGTCCCCAGACTCGCTGCCTCCGGACGAGAGCGATACAGCCAGGGTTTTGCCATCCGGCGAGGGAACAAAGAAATCGATGGTGGTCTTGCCCGTGGGGTCCAGTTGGTTTGCGTCGATGACCACGGTTTCGGTGCTGCGCTCGTCGAGCCCACTGCGCTTGATGATGAAGGGCTGCTGCTTGGGCGGTTTGGTGGTGAGGACGAACCACTGGCCGCCTGCGCGATGAAGCTCCGCGTACTTGGGCGAGACATGAGACAACATGCTGCGCACGCGCGCGGCGATGATTTCGCGCCCGGGCAGCGCCCCCAGGTAGCCGCGGGACAGCTGGTTCTGCGCTGCCACGAAGCTTCGCACCTCGGGAGACTTGGCGTTCTCGAGCCACTGGTAGTCGTCGGTCACCTTGGTGCCAAAGAACTCGCTGACCACGGGCACCTTGGCCGCAGCGGGGTACGCGAGCCCTGGCGCAACCGAGGCACTGGGGGCCGGCGCAGGCGAAACCCACGCCGAGGTGACCGGCGGCACCACCTTGGCAGGCTCTGCCGGCCCGCAGGCTCCCGCGGCACTGACCAACAACAACGAGATACCCGCAAAACAACGGCTTTGGCGCATGAGGGCGCGGAGTATACATGCGCGCGGAGGCCCCGGGGAGCATGGCCGTAGACGCCGCACACGCCCCTGCCCTATACGCAGTGCTCGATGTCGACAAATGCCGAGATGCTCGCCGAGGTCCCGTTCTTCGCTTTGCTGGACGACCAAGAGCGCGCGCTGCTGGCCGAACGAGTGGACGTCAACACGTACAAGGCCGGCATCACGCTGTTCAGCTTCGGCGATCCCGGCGACTCGATGTACATCCTGAAAAGCGGCAAGGTCGAGCTCTACACCAAGACCAAGACCGGCGAGAAGTTCGTGCTCGAGACCGCCGAGCAGGGCGATTTTTTCGGCGAGATCTCGCTGCTCGACGAAGGGCCGCGTACGGCCACTTGCACCGTGCTCGAAGACGCAGAGGTGCTCGAGGTGGACCGGGGCGATCTGGACGAGCTGTTTCGCCTGAAGCCCCAGGCGGCCCTCGACCTTCTGAGTGCCACAGGCCGGCGCCTGCGCCAGACAACGATTTTGCTTCGCAACGCCAGCACCCGCAACGCCAACGAAGTGATCGAAGACAATCGCACGACGGTCATGAAGGTGGCCGACTGGATCGCAGACTTCTCCGGCAGCATGCCCTTCTTGTTCATCCACGTGGGCTTCTTCTTCGTGTGGATCATGCTCAACGTGCGCGTGTTCCCCTTTGGCAACTTCGACCCCTTCCCCTTTGGCCTGCTGACCATGGTGGTGTCCCTCGAAGCCATCATCCTCAGCGTCTTCGTGCTGCTCAGCCAGAATCGACAGGCCGAGCGCGCCCGGGTCAGCTCCGACATCGAGTACGACGTAAACCTGAAGGCCGAGCTACAGATCCAGCACTTGCACGAAAAGATCGACCACATGAACGCGCAAATCCTGGCGCGGCTCGCGCAGCTGGGTCCCAAGGGCGCCGCGTCCACGCCTCCGGGCACCTAAACCAACGGGTTATCTGCCTGTCAGGGCGGCGTAGGAGTGCAGCGCGCCAGCAACGCCGAAAGGGCTTGCCGCTTGCCGCTGCCTTCGCGGTAAAGCTCGCTGCGCTTCTGCTCGAAACGCGCCTTGACCTCCGAGACGCCCACCCCCTGCGCGCAGGCACAGACCACCTCGAGGCGGAGGGTTTCCCGTGCCACCCGCGGGGTGACGCCAGCCTGGGACCAAACCTTGTCGAAGTGGGGCAGTGCGCGGCCACAGTCGTTGCGGACCGCCAGGTTGCGCCCGAGCAGGTAGTGCACGAGCCACGCGCTGTCGGGCGCCCCCTGCACGCCGGCCAGGGCCACCGCGGCGGCGAAGTTATCTGGCGCGCGGTTCTTGTCGCCGAGCAGCAGTAGCCGTACGCCCTCGGCGAGGCTCGCGCTGCGGGCCGCAAGGGCCTTCACCTCGAAGGTTCGCGCCGGGTCTTCTTCGAAGGCGCGATCGCGCAAGAGCTCGTAGCGCGCTGCCGCCTCCGCGAGCCGCCCGTCCTGGAAGTCGGCGTCGGCGAGCGCCTCGAGGGCGCGATCACGCAGCGGCATGGGGACCCGCTCTTCGTGCGCAAAGGCCATGAGCTCGGCGCCGGATTCGTCACGAACCCTTCGCAACAACACCGCCCGGGATAGCCGCGCAAAGTCGTCTGTGGGGTCAAGACGCAGCGCCTTGTCGTACAGCCCAAGGGCCTCGTCATGGCGTCCGGTGTCCCGGCATTTGTCGCCGTCCCGGCGCAGCTCGTCCACCACGTGGGGGCATCGGCGCTGGAGCACCCCGGGTCTCGAGAATCGCCCTTTGGCATAGGTCAGTAAGCGATCGTCGATGGGCGCCCGCCGCAGTTCATCGTGGAACTCCGCCTCGAGCGCCGCCAAGGGCTTGCCCGTGGCCGCCTGCACGCTGGCGCCGCCGTACCATGCAGACACCGCGGCCTTGCCGTAGCGGTCGCCCACGAAGCGCACGAAAGCACCGGCCACGGTGTAGCTCCGCTGGGAGGACTCCGCGAGAAACCCCAAGCCAAAAAGGCGGCCGAGCTTTGGCAGTAGACCAAGCTCCATCATGGCGCGGCACAGCACGAGAGGGCTCACCTCGTCGTCGTCGGGCGCTGCAGCCACGGCGATGCCCTCGATGAGGCCCGGGTTGGGCAAGATGCCGCCGTAGTCCCCAGCCACCCGGAATGGCCCGCGGCCGATGCGCCCCGCCACGACGTGGGCGAGTTCATGACCCAAGACGGGGTGCGGATAGGTCGCCATCTGCAGGTACACCTCTTCGCGCCAGGGCTTGGCGATGTACGTGTGCGCCGCGCCCATGAGCCGCCGCTTGTCTTCGGCATCGCGGAAGAAGTAGGCCGTCACCCGCTCCGGGCCTTTGACGCCCATGTTGCTTTCGACCTGCGCCAACTGCTCCTCGCAGTCGCGCAGCATGAGCTTGGCTTCGGCCACGGCCACGGTGCTCGGCAAAACCACACGGCAACGGGGCCCCGAGAGCTCCGCGCCCAGATCTTTGGCGATGCTCGCGCCAGTGGATCTGTGCCCCAGCCGCTCGCCGAACGCGTAGCCAAGAAGGGCCGCGAGTGCAAAGGCCGCCCCCAACACCGTCTCCGTTGCAAACACGGCAACCGCGCGGCGGCGCTGCGCTGGCGCACAAAGAAGCACCGGGGCAAGCAAGACGAGCGCACACAAGAGCGACAGCGACAGCAGTCGATGGGTCACGAGGGGCGCGCCCGTCTCGATGATGGTGTCGTACAGGGTGCCGCTAAAGAACCCGACGAAGGGGTCAAAGGCGAAGATCATGGGCGCGGACCAGAAGCGGTACACGCTGACGAGGATCCCACCCCAGGGCAGCGAAAGCGAAATGAGCACCGCGATGGTCTTGCGTCGTCGTTGCCGCCGGGCGAGGCGCCCTGCGTACGCGCCGACGACACCGGCCAGCACAGTGCCAACCCCAGTGGTCATTGCAAAGTACAGTGTTCCACCGACAGGATCACAAAAGCCCGCGCGGGCGCCATGGGCCCAAGAGACCGCAAGCACCAAGAAGGCATGCAAGAGTCCCACGATGGCGCCCTCGGCCACCGCGCGCCGAGGCCGCGCGGCTTGGGACACAAGGCGCAGGGCCACGGCAACGGCCGCGAGGCTTGGTAGAACCACCCCAGCGACCAAACACAGCTCGTAACCGGGCCCCGCAAGGGGCCCAAAGAAGCCCCCGACCACAGCGAACAGCAGCGCGAGGCCCAAGGAGACGCGATAGCGCCCGAGGAGTGCCTTCACGGTTTGCGCTGGCCCTTTCCGTCCCGCTACTCGGCGACGGGCGAAGGGGCCGCCGCAGGTGCCATGGGCTCGAGCACCAGGGGCAGCACCTCGTCGACGCGTTTGACGAGGTGCACCTTGAGCTCACTCATGACGTCTTTGGGCACCTCGGTGAGATCAGCCTCGTTACGGCTGGGCACGAGTACCTCGCGGATGCCCGCCCGGTGCGCCGCAAGGAGCTTCTCTTTGATGCCCCCCACCGGGAGCACCATGCCGCGGAGCGAGATCTCGCCGGTCATGGCCACATCGCGGCGAACCGGCGCGTGAAGCAGCAATGACGTGAGCGCCGAGAACATGGTGATGCCAGCGCTCGGGCCATCTTTGGGCGTCCCGCCCTTGGGCACGTGCAGGTGCAAATCGATGCCCTTCATGAACTCGGGATTGAGCCCCAGCTCCGTGGCGTGGCTGCGCACGAAAGACATGGCCGCCGCCGCAGATTCCTTCATGACGCTCTTGAGGTTGCCCGTCACGACAACTTCGCCTTTGCCAGGCATCTGCGTGGCCTCGATGAACAAGATGTCACCGCCACTTGGGGTCCAGGCAAGGCCTGTGGCCACGCCGGGGGCGCTCTGCCGCTCGGCCAGATCGGGCACATAGCGCGGCGCACCCATGATCTTCTCGACGGCAGCGGCATCGGCCACCAAGCGAACGTCTTCGCCTTCGGCCACGCGCATGGCCACATGGCGACACACGGTGCCAAGCTCGCGTTCGAGTCCGCGCACACCGGCCTCGCGGGTGTAGCTCTCGATGAGCCGCTCGACACCAGAGCGCTCGAAGCGAAGCCGCTCGTCCGTGAGGCCGTGCGACGAAAGCTGCTTGGGCGCCAGGAACTCCATGGCGATGTTGAACTTCTCCGCGCGGGTGTACCCAGCCACTTCGATGATCTCGAGACGGTCCCACAAGGCGCTGGGGATGGTGTCGGGGTTGTTCGCCGTGGCCAAGAACGTGACCTGCGATAGGTCGAAGGGCGTGTCGATGTAGTGGTCTTGGAACGTGTTGTTCTGCTCCGGGTCCAGCACCTCGAGCAGCGCCGAGGTCGGGTCGCCGCGCCAGTCGGCGCCGAGCTTGTCGATCTCGTC
>JBIKNA010000416.1:0-6501 GCA_044358965.1 Polyangiaceae bacterium | reverse complement strand
CACACCTTGTTGCCGCGGAGCTCAAAGACCCCGCGGCGTGCCTCAAGGCCTTGGCGCAAACCTACGGCCTCGACGATGCCCGGGCCCAGGTGGTGCACGATGTGTTTGCCAGTGCCGCGGCGCTCAAGGAGCCGGCCAATGCTCGGGTGGTGTTGCCCGCCGCGGGCCGCGAGGTGCTCGGGCTCCTGACCAACCAAGCCACCCGAGAGCTGCTCGCCGGCGCCGGCATCGACCTCGGTTGAGGCTCGTTGCCCCTTGGCCCCAAGGCCAGGCGCGGCGGACCGAACTCACGGGACATGGTGACAAGTTGCGTTCGGCAGCTGGCCCAGGCCATGGCTTGGGCCACCTGGGCCACCGCGCCGGCGCTTGGTTGCTGCGGAATCTGCGGCGATTGGCCGAGGCACGCATCCTGCTGACGGAGACTCCCATGAACACCCCCCACGCCCGTACGCTCTCGTTTCCTGCTCTGACTCTCCCTGCAGCAAGCGCCGCCCCGGCCGAGTGGCCCCTTGCCATGCGCGTGTTGCTGTATCGCATGGCCATCGGACTCATCTGGTCGGACTTCGAGCTGAGTCCGCGCGCCGACCGGGCGCTGCTGAGCTTGGCCAGCGAGCTCGACCTGCCACCTTCGGTGTCCCGGGAACGACATCAGGGCCCTCCGTTGCCCGAAGAAATGGACCCCATGCGCGTGCCGCCAGCCCTCGCACCGTCGTTTCTTCGGGTGCTGCGGCGCGTGGCCATTGCCGACGGGCTCTTGCGCGGCGAAAGGGCGGCGAACCTATCGCTCATCGAAGAGCTTTGGGGTCCGCCGCGTGACGTGGCATCCGCCGCGTGAGTCTCGGTGTAACATCGCCCCATGAGTGACATTGCGGTGGTGACGGGTGGCGGAGGCGCACTTGGCTCGGAGGTGGCGCGCACGTTGTTGCGCGCTGGGCACAAAGTGCTGATCACCGACAGCCCCCGGGCCGCCGAGCGGCTCTCGAGCCTCGAGGCCGAGTTGGGCGCCGGCATCACAACGTTTGCCGCAGACCTCAGCACCCCGGATTCGTTTGTGCAGGCGCTCGCGCACTGCAAAGCCAAACTTGGCGGTTCGCCCAGCATGGCAGCGCTCATTGCCGGAGGCTGGCGCGGCGGCGCCCCGCTGCACGAAACCGACGACGAAACCTGGGCCGCGATGATGACCCAAAACCTGGAAACTGTCCGCGCCGCGCTCACGGCCATGTTGCCTTCCATGATCGCCGCCAAGCGCGGCAGCATCGTGGCCGTGGGGTCCCGGGCCATCGAGCGGCCTTGGACGAGCACCAATGCCGCCGCGTACGCCACCTCGAAGGCTGCGGTGGGGGCTCTCTGCCAGACCGTCGCCGCCGAGGTGCTCGAACACGGCGTCCGGGTCAACGTCGTGATGCCCAGCACCATGGATACCCCGGCAAACCGCAGCGCCATGCCCAACAGCGATCCGACGCAGTGGGTCAGCCTGCCCTCGGCGGCCGGTGTCGTCGCGTTCTTCTTGTCCGACGCCGCCAAAGACATCAGCGGCGCGCTCATCCCGCTCTACGGGCGCGCGTAGGCGCGCGGGCCACAAGGTCCCAAGGTGACTGCGGGCTACGTGTGGCGTGGAGCAACGTTCGAGGCGCTGCGCCGCGCCGTTGCCACCACCGCAGATCGCTGGCCCGACTACGCAGCCTTCGCGGCGCTGCAAGAGCGGGGCCTCCGGCAAGATGCGCTGGCCCGGCTGCGCGGTTTTGCCAGTGGGCTCGCCGGGCAGACGCACGACACCCGTTGGGCCTTCGTGCAGTGGCTGTTTGACGCGCACGACTTCGCCACCGAAATCGTGTTCGAGGCGCTTGTCCCCTTTCCGCTGCGCGCCGTGCTCATCGACACGTTGCAGACCGAACGCGCCAAGGGCACGGCCTTCGCCTTCCTGATCCTGGCCAGGCACTTCGCGCAGGACGCCGCGCCCCGGCAACCGGACACAGATGCCGTGGAAGCGCTGCTGCGCGAGGGCCTGGCGCATCACCCAAAGGACCTGCCACTGCGCATATCCCTTTCTGCGCATCTGCTTGGCATCGTGCAATTCCACGGGCACCACTGGTTCGAGTCTCGGTATCTCGGCATACCCAGCGCAGACCTCCGGCGCCTCGCCGAGGCCGAGAGCGTCTTGGAAGGCATCGAGCCCACCCCATTGCGCGCAGCCATCCAACAGACACGAGCGCTGCTGCACGCCTGGTGCGCCTTCACCGATGCCGGCGCGTCAGACTTCCCCGCGTGGTGCCGCGCGCAGGGCCTCGAGGCCCCCGAAGGAACAGCGGTGTACTACCAACCGTAACGGGTACGCGCGATGGACCATCACGCGCGGCGATGGAGCGTTCCTACGATGGGCATGTGATCGGACAGGCCGCGAAACGCGCTGTGAAGGTCGTCGAAACCGCGGCTCTCGTGGACCTCGGCGAACTGCACGTTGGGCGAACAGAAGACATGGTCCAAGCGCATGCGCATGGTTAGGAACCCCGCGGTGGGGATCCGAACCAGCTGCTCTGGCGTCAGCCCGGCGAACTGCGCATAGGCATCGACGAGGCCGGACTCTTGCACCAGATAGGCATACGTGGGCGAGGTGGGCAGAGAGTTGAAGTCCCCCGCCAAGACAATGGGGTTCTCGCCTCGGGCCGCGGTGGCAAACTCGGCCACCGCACGGGCTTCGGCGAGCTGGTTTTTGCCCCAACCCAAGCGCCGAGGCTCTGTCCAGAACTCGGCCGTGAACGCTGCGGGCAAGCTCAAGTGGGTGTTGAAGATGTCGGTCTCGAGCCCATCGGGGCTGCGCACCCGCGCATGCGCACAAACGCGGGTTTGCTTCCAGCGAGACACGGACTCGAGCCGACGATGCGTGATGTCCGCCGGTTGTTCGGCGTTGTGGGCCACCACCACCAAGGGTTCTCGGACGAAAATGCACAACCCCGTGGTGTACACACGCAGGGAGCCCACACGGTATTCGTGCGCCGGATAGTAGAGCCCCTGGTAGCGCTCGGGCCGTCCGGCGGCCACGCATGCGGCGTGCAGCTCTTCGGAGAAGCGCTCGAATTGCGTGCGGTGCCGCAAGGTGCGCGGCTGCGCAGCGGATGCGCGAAAGGAGCGCGTCTCGACTTCTTGGAGGCAGATCACATCGATGGCCGGCGTGGAACGGGCGAAGGCCCGGGCGATGCGATGCATGGCGCCCCGGGTGCTGACGAGGCCTCGCGTGGCATGGCCAAAGTACCTCACGTTGTAGGTCGCGAAACGCATGCGCTCTCGCTCGCATGATCGCACGCTTCGCCCGGGCATGCGACCGCCGCACGAGGCGCGTAAACATTTGTGCGCCCTACGCCGGCCTGCTGTGCGCTAAGTGGATCTTCCGTGGGCTTCATCGACATCGTGTTGCTCGCGGTCGGTTTGTCCATGGACACCATGGCCGTGGCGGCCGTCCGGGGGCTCGCCGCCAAGTCCATCCGCTGGCAGCAAGCCTTGCGGGTGGCCCTCGTGTTCGGCGGCGTACAGGGGCTCTTCCCTCTGGCTGGCTACCTCGTTGGCACCAAGCTTGGGCCCGTGGTGCAAGCCTGGGACCATTGGATCGCCTTCGTGTTGCTGTCGGGCATTGGGGCGAAAATGCTCTGGGAGGCGCGCGGCAGCGGCGACGACGAGCAGAAGGACGAAGACAAGCTCGAGGCGGCCCAGAACGCCTTCGACTTGCGGCTATTGGTGGTGTTGGCCGTGGCCACCAGCATCGATGCGCTGGCCGTGGGCGTGACCCTGCCCATGATGCGCGCTCCCATCGCGACCACGTTGCTCACGATCTTCGTGACCACGGCCAGCCTGAGCGCCATTGGCGTGTACCTGGGCGCCCGCTTCGGTGCCGCCCTCGGACGACGCCTCGACGCCTTCGGCGGCGTCGTGCTCATCGCGCTGGGGCTCAAGATCCTGCTCGCGCGCCTGGGCTAGGAGCCCCCAGGAGCCCCCAGGACCCGAAAGCCAGCCTTGCCCGCGGCCAACGCGCTTGGTCCTGGCGGCAGGCGACCCACCCACGTATTCTGGCTTATATGGATGACCACACGACCAAAGCGCTGTCGCTGTCGGCCGTGTTCGAGCTTCAGCTCCGTGGGTTCTCTCTCGAGGTGCTCGAAGGGCCCGACAAGGGGCAGCTGCACCCCCACACGTCAGACACCGTGCAGGTGGGCACGGGTCAGTCCGCAGACCTTCGCTTGACCGACGAGCTCGTGTCGCGCAAGCACACAGAGCTGCGTGCCGAGGCGGCGGGTGTTCGCATCATCGACCGGGGGAGCCGCAATGGCACCTTCATGGGCGACACCCGGGTGCACGACGTGCACGTGGCCACGGACACCCAGATCCGCTTGGGCGACAGCACCGTCATTGCGGTGCGCCTCGCCAAAGAGCCCACCAAGCTCGCGTTCTCGCAGCGCACCCAGTTTGGTGTGGCCGTGGCCCACAGCGAAGCCATGCGCCACGTCTTCCGCGTGCTGGAGCTCGCCGCTGCCCGGGACGGCACGGTGCTCATCGAAGGCGAATCCGGCACCGGCAAAGACGTGCTTGCTCGATCGGTGCACGCCGAGAGCCCGCGCAAGGCAGGTCCTTTTGTCATCGTCGATTGCGGGGCCATTCCGGCCAACCTCATCGAGAGCGAGCTCTTCGGGCACGAGAAAGGCGCGTTCACCGGAGCTGTCAGCACGCGCCCCGGCGCCTTCGAGCAAGCCGATGGCGGCACGCTGTTCTTGGACGAAATCGGCGAGCTCCCGCTGGAGGCGCAACCCAAGCTGCTCCGCGCCCTCGAGAGCCGCGCTGTCCGCCGCGTGGGCGGTACCGCCAGCGTTGCTTTCGACGTTCGCGTGATCGCCGCCACCAATCGCCGACTCAAAGAGTCCGTGCGCTGCAAAGAGTTCCGCGAAGACCTCTATTACCGTCTCGCGGTGGTCAAGGTTGCGGTGCCCGCACTCCGCGAGCGTCGCGACGACATCCCGCTCCTCGCGCAGCAGTTCTTTCGCGCCGCCACCTCGGACACCTCGGCAACGTTGCCCAAAGACTTGCTGCAGCTCTTGAGCGGCTACGACTGGCCGGGCAACGCGCGCGAACTTCGCAACGTCATCGAGCGCTTCGCCACATTTCGCGTGGCAGAGCCCGATTTGTTGTTCGAGCGCCAGAGCACCCCCGGATCCGTGCCCGGCGTCATGGATCCGGCGCAGTTCGCCCAGCTCCCTTACGCCGAAGCCAAACAGCGGCTGCTCGACAGCTACCACCAGGCGGTGTTGCCCATCGTCGTCGACCGGCACGGCTCCGTCACCAAGGCCGCCGAGGCCCTGGGCATCTCGCGCACGAGCCTCTACCGCATCCTTCAGGCCCAAGGGAGCACCCGGGCCGATGACTGAGGCGCCCCGCTTCCGGAAGGTTGTCGCTGCGATCACCGCATCCGTGTTGTTGTCGACCGCGACGGCACCGGCGCTGGCCGACTCGGGACCTACCAAAGACCAAGAGGCGGCCTTCAAGCGCGGCCTCGACCAATACACCCGGGGCGACTACGGCGGCGCGATCTTGGTTTGGGAGAAGCTGGTCGAGACGCTGGGCCCCGCCCGCGGCATCAAGGTGCTCTACAACCTGGGCCTTGCGCACGAGAGCATCGGCGACGTGACCCGTGCCGTCGAGTACTACGGGACCTTCCTTGCAGAGGTGGCCAAGCTCACCGACGCCACGGACTTGGCGCACCGCCGTGACGACGCCAAAGCGCGCATGGACAAGCTCGTGGCCACACACGCCGAGGTGTCGGTGCTGGCCCCCGCGAGCGACAACTCGGTGCTGACGCGCATCGGCATCGGCACGCCGCGCGCCGCGGGTTACAAGGCGTTCCTGGCGCCCGGGCACCACGAGGTCGAGTTCTTCGTCGGCACCGACCACGTACAGCGTGTGCCTCTCGATGTGGAAGCCGGCAAATCGTACACGGCGCAAGTTGCGCCAGTGCCCAAGCCGCCGCCCCCGCCCATCGAGTCCCTGCGCGATCCCGTGCCCGCACCCGTCTATATGCCCCCGGCCCCGCCTCCGGCACCGGCACCGGTGTCCGACGGTTCTGCGCGCCGCAACTGGCTGCTCTTTGGCGGTGGCGCCACGGCGCTCACCCTGGTGGTGCCCACGGTGCTGTACTTGGTGGCCGACGGCCAAAAAGACACTGCCGTCACCCAAGGCCCCGGGCACACCAAATACGAGGCCGACAAGAGCAGCTACGACACCACAAGAACGTTGTATTACACATCGTTCTCGTTGCCGGTGGTGGCCATCGGGGTCACGCTGCTTGGTGCGTTCGTGTTGTCGGACGGACCAGGAAAGCGCCAAGCGCTACAGAGCCCGCAGGGGCTCTCGTTCTAGCTAGCTACATCGCGGTGCAAAAGTGAGGCCTTCGGAGGCCGTTTTGGGCCGTGATGAGCTGTCGGAATGGTGCGGAATAGGCGCTTTTTGGTCGACTACCTGAGC
>JBIKNA010000415.1:0-6504 GCA_044358965.1 Polyangiaceae bacterium | reverse complement strand
GATCTGCTGCGCGTGCGCCGGTCACGCTGGCCAAGAGCGGCGCCAAGTACGAAAGTTCCAGCGGGTTTTGCCCCGCGGTGGCCGATAGCCAAAGTGAAAATCCCGCGTTGGCCACCAGCTTGGCTGCGAGCTTGGATCTCGCAGCCGTGGGGTTCTTGCACCGGTGGCTCTCGTCCCACACAGCCACGTCGAACTCGGGAGCCGTGCCCGCCCGCGCCAGGCCCTTCTTGGATTTGATCTTCTTGCGCGCCTCGGGCTTCACTTCGAAGAGTTTGCCCAAGCGATCATAGTTGAGCAGCACGATGTCTTTGCCGCCGTCGCCCATGGCCATGATGGTGCGCCGCCAGTGCGCAACCACGGCCAGCGGACAAACAATGAGCACGCTCTCCACATCGCGCATCTCCAAGATTGCCTGCCAGGTGGTGATGGTCTTGCCGAGCCCCACGTCGTCGGCGAGCAAAAAGCCCGGGCGCTTGCTTCCGTGCGCCCGGACGATCTGGGCCACGGCCTCGCTCTGGTGCGCCCGCGGCACAACGTTGCCGGTTGGCTCTGAGGCCCTTGCAACCATCGTGTTGTTGAGCTCGCGCTGCACGTGTGCCTCGAGGGAGTACGGTGCCGGCGCAAAGGGCACGAGGGCCGCGGGCAGGGTGCTCCCACGCCACACGAACACGCTGTGGTCGGCGTCCCAGCGAGCACCAGCCGCGGTCGCGACGGCGCGCATGGCAAAGGGCACATCGAGGGCGTAGGCCATGCCAGCCGGGCCCTCGGGCGACGGTGCGGCCTTCGAGGGAACACGGGACAGAGGCTTCTTGGGGCGCATGATGGCCATGGGGGAGGGGAGTAACACGGCTGGTGCGCGCTCTTGAGACGAACACGGGGACGTGGCCCCTTCGAGCGGCACCTGGACCGAGGGCCACAGCACACCGCTCGCACCAAGACCCAAGCGCGTCGCTCTCGACGTGATGGCTCCGCCGAGGAAGCTTGCACCCCGCGAACGGTTGCGCTAGATACTGAACCATATGGTTCACCAATCGGGTGCCAGCCTCGACGCTTCGTTTGCCGCGCTTTCCGACGCAACCCGGCGCGGCGTTCTTTTGCAGCTCGGTCGCGCAGACGCTTCGATTTCGGAGCTCGCCGAGAAGTTTCACATGAGCCTCACGGGCATGAAGAAGCACGTCGGCGTCTTGGAGCGGGCCGGCCTCGTGGCCACCGAGAAGGTCGGGCGCGTACGCACGTGCAAGCTCGGCCCGAGCCGCCTTTCGTCCGAGACGGCATGGATCGAAGGGTACCGGCAGCTCTGGGCCTTGCGCTTCGACGAGCTGGACAAGGTCATCGAGGAACTGAAACGGCAAGGAGAACGCCATTGAACGCACGAAACGATAGTGAGCAGGGCACCGCGACGAATCGCACGACGGTCGAAGCAAAGGGCGACTGCGAGATCGTCGTCACACGAACCTTCAATGCGCCGGCGCGCATCGTCTTCAAGGCGTGGACCACACCCGAGCTGTTCCGACGGTGGTGGGTGCCGAAGTCAATGCCTCTGGCACTTCTCTCGTATGAGGCGGAGATCCGCACCGGAGGCAGCTATCGTCTCGTGTTCGATCTGGACGGCACGAACACCATGGCGTTCTTCGGCAAGTACATCGAGGTGACGCCGTGCACACGAATCGTGTGGACGAACGAAGAGAGCGGCGAGGACGGGGCTGTCACCACGGTGACCCTCGAAGAAAAGGGCGACAAGACGCTGCTGGTGCTGCACGAGCTCTATCGCTCGAAGCAGGCCCGCGATGCCGGCCTCGCCTCCGGTGCGTACGAAGGCATGGGCGAGACGTTCGACCAGCTCGCCGAGGTCCTTGCCACGCTCGCCGAGTAGTGGCGGGCCTCGCAGGTGTTGCGCGCGCTGGGCGCGCTGGGGGGTGCGGCAACGTTCAGTCGAAACGCAGGCCCACGCCGAGCGGCACGAACAGCGAAGCGTTGTCGACCTCTCGGTTCGCGGCCAGATACGTGGCGGAAATGGACGCGAACCAAGTGCCGTAGGCCCTCGGCACCAGATCGTATTGGGCCCCGAGGCGGCCTCCGAACACCCAATCCGAGTCGAGTACCACGCCGCCAACGCAATCGTGGCTTCGGCCACCCATCAGGTGGGCGCTCAGCACGAGCGACGTGAGCACACCCACCCCAACGCCGGGGCCGCCAGCTACCGCATGCCCGTCCAGGAAGCGCGGGCAGTTGGGGCCCAGGGCGCCCGTCACGTGCAACGATAATCGCAAGGTACGGGCAACGGCATATCCCGCGTCCGCCTCGAGCACCGCGAACACAGCGGAGCCGGAGCGCGCGCGTGGTCCTTCGTTCGCCGCGAAGTGAAAGCCCGGAGCGATGGCCAGGTTGGCCGCGAAGAACAAGCCCGCTTTGTCGACCTCTTGCCGCGCGGCATCGGCCACAGAGAAGCGCACGACGCTTGGTTGTCCGCGAACGGCAGTGAACACCTGCAGATCTTTGCGCTCGCCACGCGTTGCGGCCGCCGAGTGCGTGCCGGCAGGCATGAGCACAGTCGTCGGCGTGGGCTCCGACAGCTTCCGTCCACCCACAATGACGACCGCTCCGGGGACGTCGCTCTCGAAGCGAACCCGCGCCGCGTTGGCACGAAGCTCGGCAATGGCCACCGCCGAGGCCTGCGCGTACTCGGCGCTGGGTCCGGCCGCGGCGAGGTAGCGTTCGTAGCCTTCGACAGCCTCTTGCAGCCACCCCAGGCGCTCGTACGCCCGCGACAAGTTGTACGTGATGACCGGATTGGGGTGCGCCTTGTCGGCTTCGAGGAAGGCAAGCCGTGCGGCGTCGAAGTCGCCCGCGCGAAAGCTCTCGACGCCCTTCTGAAACTGCTCCCGGGCGTGAATAAGGGCCGGCGTTTCTTCGGGTTTGGCAGCGGCAACGTTCGAGGCGTGCAGCAGCAGCGCAAGGCCAAGCGACGGAAAGATGCTTCGGCGACTCAAAACGGTGCCTTCGTCGCCAGCGGGCGCTCACAATGGTCGACCTGCCACACCTGTCCCACCGGGCAGGCGGGCACAACCGTTGGCGACACGCTCGGGGTGGCAGGAGGCAAGGCCGCAGGCGCGGCCGACCGTGCGGCAGATCGCGACGATGGGGCCAGGGCGCGCGGGGCTGTTGGCGCCGGTACACTGGTTGCAAAACTTGGTTGGCCCGCCGCGGCGAGCCCCGCACTTGGCTGCGCCGCGAGTGATGCCACCGGCGCCGGCACAGACGCGAAAGGCCCCGACGACGAGACCCCCGCGGCGACCGGCGTGGCGGGCGAGGTCGCGCGCACGAGCAACACGACCACAAGAGCACCCGCAGCAACGCCCACAAGCGGCAGCAGCAAGCGCCGCGCTGGCACCTGTGCCTTCGGCGGCACCGTCATGGCTGGGGTGGCCATCTCTCCCAGGGCCGCGGCCATGTCATCGGTACTCGCGTATCGCTCGTTGCGTTCGATATGAAGGGCTTTGGCCACGACGTCGGCCAGTGCTTCCGGCACATCGGGTCGGAGCTCGGTGACACGCGGCGCGGGCTCCGTCACCGTCTTGACCAGCGCGGCCGTGACACTTGGTGCAACATGCACGGGTCGCCCCGTGAGCATCTCGAAGAGCACGGCTCCGGCAGACCAGATATCTGCACGAGCGTCGAGGTCCGACAGCGCCAAGGCTTGCTCCGGGGCCATGTACAGCGGCGTACCAATGACTGCACCGGTGGACGTGATGTTCGCATCGGAGCTGTTCTTGGCGATGCCAAAATCGAGAACCTTGAGCTTGGGATCCTGCTCGGTGCCGTCTTCGCAAAGCCAAAGGTTCGCAGGCTTGATATCGCGGTGAATGATGCCCACGCGGTGCGCTGCGCCAAGGGCCGAGAGCAACTGCCGCGTGATCGCCACAGCCTGGGGCACGTCCAAAGGGCCGTGGCTCAGGGCGTCGTGCAGCGACTGCCCCGCCAAGAGCTCCATGGCCAGGTACGGCGCACCGTGTACCGTGACCCCCACGTCAAACACACTGGCGATGGCCGGATGCCCGATGCGCCCGGCCGCCATGGCCTCGTTGGAGAATCGCTCCCGGGCCTCGGCGGAGATATGGCTGGCGGTGAGGACTTTGAGTGCGTAGCGCCTCTTGACCCCGATGTGCTCGGCCTCGAACACCGCGCCCATGCCGCCCTCCCCGAGCATGGCCAGGAGCTGATATCGACCATCGATCAGGTCTCCGACGCGTGACGAGAGCATTCAGCGCAAGAGTGTACACGAGCCTGTGCCCGCAAAAACCCTCGTCGCTGGCAGCCTTGTCGCATGGCTCCGTGACCAATCGGACACACCCCGAAGCCCCGGTTTGCGCGGGTGAGCTGGAATTTGGCGCAAAGCATCGGACGACCGGTGCGGGCGGGCACCAAGGCACTTTCGGCATGCTCCCTGCTCAAGGGCTGCGCATGCGAACGACTCTTCTTGCTTCTCTTGTCACTGCGTCCCTTGTCATCTCGGTTTCGGCGCACGCCGAAACGGGGTCCGAGGTAGACGCCCCTGCCGTGACTCCACCGAGGACCTCCGCGGAGCGCTGGGCCACGGACCTCTTTCCCGGAAAGAAGACGCTCACCACTTCTGTCGCGACGGGGCTGCCCTTCTTGGGCATCGGCGAGGTGGGCGTGGGCGTCACCGACGGCTTCGCCATCGGGGTCGTCGGAGGCATCACCCCCAGCGTGGTCACCGCGGGCATTCGTCCGCGCTTTCGAGTGCGCACGAGCCAGAACACCGCGCTGATGCTGAGCGCGCCGATGCTCTATTACCCGCGGGCCAGCGCGCCGGGCCCGGGCAACATCGGCAGCACATCTTGGGTGCTCACAAGGCCAGAGCTCATGCTCGATGGCGTGGTGAGCGACCGGTGGCACGTGGCCGGAGGCATGGGCATCATTGCCGCCGCGTCGACGGTCGCGCTTGGACAGACGCTCGAGGGCAACGAGTTTCGTGTGCCGGCATACAACGGGGCCACGGAATCGAAGAAGGGCTTTGCCGGTGGCGTCTGGAACACGGTCTGCGCGCGCGCGAGCTTCGCCTGGAGCCCCCGAACTCACCTGTTCGCGGAGAGCAGCGTTGTGCTCCAGGGCATTCGCCCCGCAGAGGGCGTGGGCGGCGTTCCGCTCGTGGTGACCACTGGCGCGCAGCACAGCTTCTGAGGTCGACATGAAGACCATACTCGGAATCTGCATGGCGCTCACGGCGAGCGCCATGGCGTGCACCTGGGAGACAGACTTGCCGGACGAGGCGAAGAGCATTGCCATTGTCGAGGACAAGGAGCTCTTGATCACCGACGAGCGACTCGGCCCTGGCGTCGGCAGCAACCAAGCCGCGGGAGCTCTGAGCTTCGCGCGGGCAACCAAGGCCCTTGGGCTTGCGGGGGGCGCAGCGCAAGGTGTCAGCGGGTTCATGCAAGCTTGGTCCCAGGCACTTCGCAACGAAGGCGACGACGGCCGCGCCACGAAGCTGGATGCGCAGGTCATCTGCCCCTGGCTTCGTCGTACCTCCGCCAACGGATGCGACAGCACGTGTGCTGTCTGTAAAGCTCGGGAGCTCTCGCTCGAGAGTGCTCCCTTGCGCCTCATCGCCGTCGTCAATCGCACGGATCTCTCGGTCATGCCAGACCGCGCCGGTGCCGGGGGCGAAGGCCGCCTGGTGTTTGCCGTCACCGACGGGCCCGGCGACGATGTTGGGGCCGCTGCGCTACCGATCACTGTGATCTACGAGTATGCGCAGCACGGCCCCGCCACCGAGTGGGCGAAGCGGTGGCATGCGCTCGGTGGCGTCAACGACGCCGCATACGCTGCGGCCCTGACGACGGTCACCGACGTATTCGTTGCCAACGGCGCACTGGCGCAAGTCCGTACCGCCGACGCCTGGACCGGCCCCATGCGTCTGCATCAGTTCGAGGTCATCGATGGCTCCTTGAAGTTGACGCCCGTGCGCAACTCCCCAGATTGGGCCCACCTGGCCACCACCGAGGTTTCGCACTACGTGTCGCGCAATGCGTCGGCCATCGACGACGGAACCTATCTGCTGCCGAAGGACTGGTGGGCCATGTCCTCGTCGCTTGGCAATGTGGTCCCCAAAGACCGACCGATCCCGCGTGCAGACCTGCTGTCCAAGGGCACGTGCGGCGGCTGCCACGCGCAGACGCCGGCCGGCTTCCAAATCGACCCGCTTGCCCAGGGGCGCGCGCGCATCTCCACATTTCTGCGAACAGAAAGCCACGATGCGAACGACGAACTATCGCGCCGCACGGCGTGGACGCAGTTGACCCTGGCGGGAATGCACTAGGGCTACGGCGGCACTACCCGAGCCCCCGGGCTTGCCTCTTGGGGGGCGTTACGGCACAACCACGTCGAAGTGGACGGCCCAGTTCTGGAGCGCATAGCCGTACTGCGACGGCGTTGCGTCGGAGTCGCGCAGGTTGCCGCGGGCGCCCTGCGTGGGACCAGGGC
>JBIKNA010000414.1:0-6505 GCA_044358965.1 Polyangiaceae bacterium | reverse complement strand
TCCGATCTTCAGTACCGCCCATCCGGGCACCTTTTGGGTCCACAACGACTCCGGCGACAGCGCGCGGCTCTTTGCTCTGGGGGCCACTGGGGCCGTGCAGAGCGAGATCACCGTGCTCGGGGCCCAGACCATTGACTGGGAAGACCTGGCCCTTGCGCCCGATGCCCAAGGCCGCCAAACCTTGTATATTGCAGATATTGGTGACAACAACCAAGTGCGCGGCAGCGTCGCGCTCTACGCCGTGCCCGAGCCCGACCCAGGCCTGGGGCCCAAACAGGACGCCCAGGCCAGCAAGATCACGCTCCGGTACCCCGAGGCCAAAGCCCACAACGCCGAGGCCATCTTTGTAGACCCCGCCACTGGCGAACTCTTTCTGATCACCAAAGACTTGGGTGGCTACAGCAAGCTGTTTGTCGCGCAGAGCCGCGGCCCCGCCGAGCAAGAGTTTGCTCTCGTGCGCAGCTTCGAGTTCGGCCGTGGCGCCTTGGTGCCGGGCACGCTGGTCACCGGCGCCGCCATGTCCGCCGACGGCAGCTCCATTCTTGTGCGCACCTACTTCTCTGCGTTCTTATGGCGTCGGGCCCCGGGGCAAAGTGTGGCCCAAGCCCTCGAAGCAGCCCCTTGCCCCGTTCCGCTCGCCAAAGAGACCCAAGGCGAGACCATTGCGTTTGGTCCCAGCGGATACTTCACCTTGTCCGAAGGGAAAGGCGCCCAGCTGTTCTCCTACGCCCGGCTGCCCTGAGCCCCGTAGCGGAGACGTCGTCGTCGGGTGAGTTCGGGTCCGCCCGGAATCCCGACGCACGGTTAGGTCGGACCGGTCCGAGGAAGCCTCTGCCGCGCCGGTGGGCTACCCACAAAACGAAAGGAGCGTCCCCCATCGGGAGGACGCCCCCTTGTCGCGGAAGCCTCAACCGGCCTCTGCTCGCGATGCCGTCAACGAAACATCACGGGACCACGCAAAGCACCTTCTTGTTGCTTTGGGTGGATCCGGTGGTGCACCAGTTGCCTTGTTCGGCACCACAGGTGCCGTTGGAGCCGCCGTTACCCCAGCTCTCCCCCATGTATTGGTACGTGCCCAACAGTGCCGGGCAGTTCGAGGGGCTGTTGCCGTTGCACAGTGTCTGGCTCAGGCCCAGCATCGGGTTGCTGCAAGAGGTTTCCGCAGGCGTGATCTTGCATTGATTGGCGACGCCGCCGGGGCCGTTGTACTGACAGCCGGCTTGGGCCTGGCACGGCACGATCAGACCCACTGCCTCGCACGCGGCCCGCGCGTTGGGGTCGCTCATGATCCCCACCACCGGAACGCTATAGAAGGCCACGCCACTGCGGGTGCCCACAAGGGTGCGCACGCCGCATCTCACGGTGACCTCGACATTGGCGCCGGCCACGGTGCCACTAGCTGGTGCCGCTACCGTGCAAAACTCGTTTGCAACACCGTTGGGCTGCGTCTTGACCGTGACGGCGTAGTTGGCGCCGCTCGCGATGGTGTTGCCAAAGCCAGTGGTCGCCGGCTGATTGAACGTGAGGTCGTCGCCCGCGTTGTTCTGCAGCACGAGGCCCTGTCCCTGGAGTCCGAGCACCTTTGCGCTGACGGTGTACTTGTTGACCGTGCACGTGAGCGCGACGTTGGTGATGTTCGCGTTGGCGATTTTGGTGGGGCCGCCATTGGCAACGAGGCAGGTTTGCCAAGGGGCCGTGGGTTGGGTCTTGACCGTGACGGTGGACATGGATCCACTCTCCAGCGAGGTCGCGAAGTCGAACGTCTGCGCGCCACTTGCCGGTGACAAATCGTCTGCCCCGTTGTTCTGAATGACGAGGCCACTGCCGCTGTAGCCCGCGATGGTCCCCTGCACTTTGTACTTGTTGGTCGTGCAGGTCACCGCAATGGACGTCACGTTCGCCGTCGCGTTGCCGGTGCCGCTCGTGACCGTGCAGGTCTGCCAGGGATCCGTGGGCTGAGCCTTGATGGTGGCCGCATAGGGGGCGCCAGTGACCAAAGGTGTCACGAACGAGAACGCACCGTTGGCGTTGACGGCGAGATCATCGCCCGCATTGTTTTGCAGGGTGAAACCCTTGCCGGCAAGGCCCGAGACCGTTCCGCCAATTGTGTAGGCGTTGGTGCAGTTCACGGTCACGGTCACTTCTCCAGCGACGACGGTTCCTGTTCCTCCCGAGACCGTGCAGATCTGCGCTGGGGTCTTGGGTTGGCTCTTGACGGTCACCGCGTAGGCCGCGCCACTGGCAATCGTGGTCGTGAAGGAGGCTTTGACGGGGCCGACGGGAGAGGCCTTGGCGACGGAGAGGTCGTTGCCAGCGTTGTTCTGAAGGACGAGTCCATCCCCTTCGAGACCCGTCACGTTGACCGTGACTGGGTACTTGTTGGTGACGCAGGTGACTTTGATGTTGGACACGTTGGCACTGACGGTGCCGGTGCCGCCTTCCACCGTGCATGTTTGGCTCGGGTTTCCGGGCTGTGCCTTGACCTTGATGTCATAGGCCGTGCCCTTGGGAACATTGGCCGACACGGTGAACGTGGTCCCCTTGGGCGCAACGGTAACCGATTGCCCATTGCTCTCGAGCACAAGTCCAGTGCCCTCGAGACCAACAACGGTGCCTCCAACAGAGAAGGTCTCGGTGCCCCCGCTGCTTGATGACGTAGAGCCAGAGGAACTCGAGGATGACGTGGATCCAGAAGAAGACGTTGAACTCGAGGACGACGTGGTGCTGCCGGAAGAACTGTCGTCTCCTCCGCACGCGGTGAAGCAGACAGCTCCTGTCGTTACCAATAGTGTGAGGGCGTTGCGCAAGGTCATGCCGCGAAGCGTACATTGGCCGTTTGGAAAGTGCGAAATACCGGCGCCGCCGACGATCCGTGCGCCACGCCAGACGCGTCACTTCGGCCCAAGCGCTCTATCCAGGCACTTCGGAATCCAGGCACTTCGGGCATGACGGACGCCACTTTCTCTTCGCGCCTCAGGAACCGTCTGCGTCGCGTTCCTGGCCCGTGGCGCGGCAGCGGTAGCTGTCGCTCGGAGGACGCAGCTCGTTGCACGAAGGCACCGTGGCTGAAGACGCCAGAGAGATGTACATTTGGACGTCCCTCGGTACCGAACATATGAAACTCGACGAAAAAGGCCGATTTGCGCCACCGCCAGCGCTGCCCGAGCACGCCGAAACGGTATCCCGAATTGTGGCCGCATGGCCCGAGGTCCACGCGCGGACACACTGGCTCTTGGGGGACGAGACCGAAATCGATGGAGCGGACTTCTACCTTGGCCAAGAAGAGCTGGGCCACATCCACCTCGAGGGTGAAGCTCACATCGCCGTGTCCCCCAAGCTTCGAGACGCGCTCATCAAGGCCGGGCGCGCCAAGGCCTTCCGTTGGAGCCCGGCCTTCGTCGTGTTTCCCATTCGAACTGCCGCAGACGTGAGCCGCGCCGAGGCGTTGTTCCGACTCTCCTACGACCGGCGTCGCGGAGTCCCGCAAGAGGAGCTGCTGCGCCGCGCGACCGTCGACGCCTGAGTCCGAGCGTACGGGCTGCCCGTCGCTGGCGCTACGCAGGGACGCGTTGCCAGGAGCTGTGGTAGCAGAGCGCCCTCGTGACGCACGCGACACAAGTTTGTTCCCTCGTCTTTCGGTGCACGGGCATCGAGCGTTTTCCGACGTCCACGGCGGTCTCGACCGCAGTGCGCGAGGCTGCTCCTCGAACATGCGCCGTGGCCACGCGGGCGCGCCGGGGCCCATCGCAGAGCCGCCTGCTCGCTGCTATGGCTCCGCTCCGTGGTGTCGAGGCGCTCGTACTTGCTGCCACGGCCCTTGTCTTGCCGTTCGTCGTGGCGGGTTGCCAGAGCTACCGGACCTGTGCGGTGCCTTCCCCCACCGCCATGGCGCAGTTACCCACGCGATTGTCGGAGACGGGGCTCTACGCCGACTTCGAGGCCAAGCGGCCGTCGCCGCTGGCTCGCGCCTACGAGCCGGCCTTTGCGCTGTGGAGCGATGGCGCCACCAAGAAGCGTTGGATTCAGCTCCCCGAAGACACCCACATCGACACTCGCAACCTCGATGACTGGTCGTTCCCCGTGGGCACGCGGGTCTGGAAAGAGTTTGCCTTGGGCGGGCGCCCGCTCGAAACGCGGTACATGCTCCGCTACGGACCGGGCGAGCGTGACTGGGCTGCGGGGTCCTACGTATGGTCGGCCGATGGCCGCGATGCCACGCTGGCCGTCGACGGCGCGCGCGATGTGCTCGGCACCAAGTACGACGCGCCGCCCGCGCGCACCTGCGCCGGGTGCCACGCTGGCCGCCGCAGCTACGTCCTTGGGTTCTCGGCGGTGCAACTCGGCAACGTGGGCAAAGACGCTCAGTTCTCTTTGGCGCAGGCAACCGAGGCCGGGTGGCTCAGCGTTGCACCGTCGCGGAGCGTGACATTGCAAGGCACTGCAACCGAGCGCGCAGCACTTGGGTACGTGCACGCCAACTGTGGGAACTGTCACAACCAGCAGCACCCCACTTCGGACGGAACGCGCTGCTTCGATCCGCGCCGAACGATGCAGCTCTGGGTCAACGCCGACGACGTGCAGAAGCCGCGCGATGGCGCGCTGGTCACGACCTCGGTGCCCAAGTTCATCGTCCCCGGCCACCCCGACGACAGTCGATTGCTCACGGTCATGGCGCGCCGCGGAATGTGGCTGCACATGCCGCCATTGGCCAGCAAAGAGGTAGACAGGGAGGGTGTTGCCCTGGTCCGCCAGTGGATCGCGGCGATGCCCGAAGCCAAAGACTAGACTTGCGTTTCATGGCCGTCGCGAGCGCCCGAAGGCCAAGGCGGGAGCGAGCCCCAAGGGATTCCCTGCGGTCACACTTGCGGAACGTGCCTGATGGTTTGGAAGCACCGCCCGCCGCGACCAACGCCGGCATCCGGGGGCGCAGTAGGTTAGGAAACACATTCTAAACGCGCTTCGCGAGACTCCCACGTGCGCCGGCCCGTACGCCACGCGTACAGGCGAGGTGACCGCCCGGTTTGAGGCGCGGGTCCGAGGCGGGAGGTCCGAGAGTGGCGTTCAGCCAGGACTACGGTGCTTGTTGCGGCGCGCAGCCAGGGCCGCGAGACCAACGATGCAGGCGCCGAGCGCACCCCCCACGTCGCCGTGGCTTTCGGGGCTGCCGACAGCGCAGGCGCCGCAGCCTTTGGGCAACGGCGTGGTGGGCACCGTGGCTCCGGGCGACACCGCCGGAGCGGTTTGCGATGCCACCTGTGCCGTGGGGCGTGCCGCTGCGGGCGCGGCCGGTGCGCCGAGCAGTGCGGCGACTGCGGGCGAAAGCCGACGACGATCGACGACGAGGTCTTCGGTTGCGCCGGCAAGGATCCACGCGCGTACGGCTTCGATCTCTGCTGCGGGCACCTGGTCTTTGCCGCCGGGGGGCATGTGCAAGTCCGACGACAACGGCAGCTCCATGCGCTTGAGCAGCGGGCTCGCCGAAGGATCGCCAGGCACCAAGTCGCGGCTGTCGATCATGCCTTTGCGATCGGTGACGCGGAGGCCGCCTTCGACCTCGTCGCCGGTGTGGCAGGCGCCGCACTGACGCTTGAGGATGGGCGCAACGAGCGCGCTGTACAGAGCCACGGAGTGTTCGGCCGGCACACCGGTCGCCGCGGTCGTCGGCGCGACGTTCGATGGCACCATGGCCGCGGTTTCGGTCGCTGTCGCTGCCGGCTTTGGCGGGGCCGCTTTGGCGGCAGTTGCGCCCACATGCGAAAGGCGAGCGGGTAGGGCGCTCGTCGACGTGGCAACCCCGGCACCCTGCTCGATCCACCACGAAAGCAGCTCGATTTGGGCGGACGAGGGCTGAGGCTCGCCCACAGGCGGCATGTGTTTGTCGTCGCTCGAAGCAAGCCGCATCCTCGCGAGCAGCGCGCTCGCACCAGGTTTGCCCGGTGCGATGGCGGGACCCGACTTGCCTCCGGCGAGCAAAGCCTCGACGCTGTCGGTACGCAGCTTGCCCTTTTGTTTGCCGGCCGAGTGACAGGCACCACACTGCGCAGCCAACATGGGGGCCACCATGTCTCGGTAAACGAGCTGCGGAGCGCCCACGCTGACAGCGGCCGACGGCGCCGCGGGGGCGGGCTGGCTCGATGCGCTTGGCGGGACCGCGGGGGCAGGGGAGCTCGACTCCGGGCTCTTGCTCTCCGTGGCGCCATTCGCCGGCGCAATGACGCTGCCCAAGGTAGAGCGCGCCGCCTCGGGAACGAGCGTGTCGCGCACCTTCAGGGTCTCCGATGCTCCGCGGTCGATCCACCAACGTATGAGAGCAATCTCTCCTTCGGTGAGCGCCGGCTTGCCCTCGGGGGGCATGTGCTCGTCGTTGTCTTTGGGCAGCATCAGGCGCACCACCAATGGGCTCTTGCTGCCCTGCCCCGGCAGCACCGCGGCGCCGTGTTCGCCGCCCTTCATGATGGCTGCATAGGTGTGCAGACGAAGATCGCCCTTGGCAGCGCCGTCGGCG
>JBIKNA010000413.1:0-6511 GCA_044358965.1 Polyangiaceae bacterium | reverse complement strand
GAGCCATCGCGCAATTCGCCCCGGGCCTGGCCAAGCAGCACCGCCTGCCAGATGGGCTCGAGCACGCTGCGCTCGAGCGCCCGGCTCTGGGAGTCTAGGTACGGCGTGTGGTCCTGCATTTCGAGGAACTGGAAGGTGAGCGGCTCTTCCCGCGCAAAGGCGCCAACGCGAGCCCAAAGGCCCAAGAACACGTCTTGGGCCCCCCGGGAGGCATCGAGATCGCGCATCAAGGCCAGGGCCAGGCGCTGCTTGGCGTCGCGGAAGACGGCGTTGACGAGGGCCTCTTTGCTTGGAAACAGCCGATACAGGGTGCCCATGCCCACGGACGCCCCGGTGGCCACCAGCGGGACCGGCGTGCCATGAAAGCCGCGGGAGGCGAACACCTGCAGGGCTGCCGCAACGATGCGAGCCCCTGCATCGGGAACAGGTGGTCTGCCGGCGGTTGACCTCGCTTTGGATGCATAATTTGGCTTCATAATTTTGGAATGAATGTTCGTTCCAAAACAGGATGGACCGGGCGAGGGCCCCCGTCAAGGCACTTCCGGCATCGAAGGGCGGGGGCGTTCGCAAGAGGTGCCCCGCGCTGCCCCGATCATCGGGCACACTGCCCATCTCCCGCGCCGCTACCACCGTGCCCCAGACGCTCCTTCAACGCTGGCTTTATGCGCTCAAGCTCAAGAGCTGGCCCAAGCTCGCGGCGCCCATGTTGCTTGGGCAAGGCGTGGGGGTCGCCACCGTCGGTCAAGCGAGCTTCGGCGCAACCATGACGGGCATCGCGTTTACGGCCCTCGACCTCGTGCTCATCGTGTTGCTCAACGACTGGGGCGACCGAGAGGTCGACGCCATCAAGCGACGGCGCTTCCCCGAGGGCTGCTCCCCCAAGACCATCCCCGATGGGATCCTGCCTGCTTCGCATGTGCTCTTTGGGGGCCTCTTGGCCTCCGCTGCACTTGTGGCGCTGGGGTTCGTTGCGGGCACGGTTCTGCACCGGCCTTTGCTCTTTCCGCTCTCTGTCGGCACCGTCGCGATGTTCGTGGCCTACACGTTCAAGCCCGTGGCGCTCAACTATCGTGGAGGCGGAGAGCTGGTCGAAGCGTTGGGCGTGGGGTTGGTGCTGCCCGCCGTCAGCGTGTACCTGCACACGGGCGTGCTGTTCGACCCATTGATGCTGAGCCTTGCCCCCGCGCTCGTCACGCTGGCGGCAGCCAGCGCCGTCGCCTCGGGTCTGTCAGACGAGGAGAGCGACCGCGAAGGTGGCAAACGCACGTTCACCACCATGCTCGGCAACCGAAGGGCCCGCGGCATCACCGAAGTCTGCGTGGCGGTAGGCGCAGCGCTCTTGCTCTGGAGCAAGGCGCCATGGCTGGTCATTCTGCCAAGCTGCGCGGTCCTCGGGTTTTACCTGCGCAAAATGCGCGCTGTGGGCCCCACGGCCACCACCTCGGCGTTCAACGCGCAGAACGACTACAAGGGCGCCCTGCATGCGGGGCTCTGGGGCGCGCAGGTATTGCTGGGTGTCACCTTGGCGGCCTTGGGCTTGCTCGCGAGCCCGACAATGAACGTTCTAATGCTACCGTGACGCCTGCGGCGCGCCGCGTTTCACCTCCTGGTCATCCTTTGTCCCCTGCAGATTCACCGCCCCCCCCTTCCAACGCAGCCACGCCGAGTGCCCTCGAGCGTTGTTTGCTCGCGCACGCAAGCCCCATCACCGAGCGCAGCCTGCGCCCCGCCGGCGGCGCCGCGCGCCCCCTCTTGGAGCTCGCCAAAGAGCTGCCGCCCAAAGTACACCAAGAGCCCGACGCCACGGCCATCGCCAACAACCTGCTCGAGCTCATCGAGATCTTCCGGCGGAGCTTTCCCGAGAACATCTTCCTCGACCTGGACTACCTGGCGGGCGCACTCTCGCAGCTGAACCGTGACGAGCGCGATGCGCGCCTTTCGCAAGTGCGGGCGCTATGCGCCGAGTTCTCTGCACCGCCGCTGCAGTTTCGCTACGCCCACGATTTCGTGTACGGCTTCGATTGGTGCCGTTGGGTGGCCCGGGAGCCCGACACCCGCAGCAACATTGGCCCCTTCGACCCTCCGTTTTTGCAGTACCTGTCGCAGCGGGCCGTGGAGCTACGGGCGCTCATCGCCGAGGGCGACCGCAAGTACCACCCCATCGAGACAGATACCTTTAGGAATCCGTTTTCATTCGTGCGCGAGCCCCACGAAGAGATCGCCATCCACGAAGCGCTGGCAAAAAAAGATCTCATTCCTGTGGAAGCGTGGAGCTGCCAGGGACGCATCCGCTGGGACCTGCCCTTCGCCGCACTGCGCGAGGAGACCGCCCGAGAGCTGGGGTTTCGCACCCGCGACCGAGGCGCATGACCGACGAAGCTCCGGGTGCCCCGAGCCCCGCACTCCGCGTCGAAAGTGTGAGCTTTGGCTATGGCGCGCCGGGCGCTCTGGACAATGTTTCCCTGCGCGCCGACGGAGGTCGCGTGTTGGGCCTGATGGGCGAGAACGGCGCCGGCAAGAGCACGCTTCTTCGACTCATTGCGGGCCTTCAAACACCGCAGCGCGGCACGGTGTCGTTCCCAGGCAACCAGGGTCGCGACGTTAGGGCCTTCGTCGGCTACTGCCCGCAAGAGTCGCTCGTTTTTGCGGACCTGACGGTACGCGAGCAGCTGGTGCTGGCCGTGCGCGCCCACGGGCAAGCCCGGGGCCCCGCACAAACACGCGCCACGGAACTTGCTCTCCGTCTGGGCCTCGACGCGCATGCGCACAAACTGGCCGTGGCGCTGTCGGGTGGGATGTTGCGGCGGCTGAACATCGCCCTTTCGCTGGCCAGCGCTCCGGGGCTGTGGCTTCTGGACGAGCCATCCGCGGGGCTCGACACCGAGCAGCGCGCTTTATTGCACGGATGCATTCGCGCCGAGCGCGAACGCGGCACCTGCGTGGTGTTCTGCTCGCACGATGACGCCGAAGTCCGCGCGCTCGCAGACTCCGTGTGCATAATGCACAAAGGTCGTGCGGTGGCACAGGGGGCCCCGGAGGCCCTGCTGTCGCGCTTGCGGTTCCCCGCCTGCGTCGAGATCACCTTTGCCAAGCCGCCGGCGCACCCGCAAGAGCTCCAAGCCCACGTGACAGCGGCCATGGGGCAAAAGCCCATGGTCTGGGCCGGTGCCACTCTGCACGTAGACGTCGAAGACACGGTGGCCGCCCTGGGCCAAGTCAGCGCTGCCCTGGCAAGCGTATCGCCGGCCCCTTTGGCTATCGCGGGGCGACAAAAGACCCTGACCGACGCAGCCCGGGCGCTCGCCCACGAAGCGGGCGCGCCATGATCGCCTTCGTGCTGTTCGCCGAGAAGTGCGCAAGGCAGCAAGTCCGCGACCGCGTGGGCACCGCGCTGACGCTGCTCACCACGCCCGCCTTCGCGGGGCTCTACGGCATGCTGGGCCGTGGCGACGTTGGGCACGACCGGGCCTTCGACGCCTTTGTGCCGGGCCTCTTGGTGTTGAGCGTCATCATGATCGTCTTTTCGAGTGCCATGGCCCTCACCCGCGAGGTGGAGTCCGGCGCCATGCGCCGCGTGCGCACGTGGCCCGTGTCGGCATCGGCCGTGCTCGGCGGCAGCGCATCGGTGCAGCTCGTGCTGGCAGTCGCCGCCAACGCACTCACGCTGCTCACCGCCCGCGCCATGGGGGCCACCGTGGGCACGAGTGCCCTCACGGTGCTTGCGCTGTGTGCACTCACGTCGGTGTCCAGCGTGGGGCTCGGCCTCTGCGTCGCTGGCCTGAGCCAAACACAGGGGCGTGCGTTCTTGGTGGCGAGTCTCGTGATGTTCTTGCTGCTCTTGTTCTCGGGCGTGATCTTTCCCCGCCCCCAGGTGCATTGGCTCACCCTCCGCGGCATGCAGCTCGGGCCCTTTGACTTGTTGCCGACGACACACCTGCACGCGGCCCTGGGGCAAGTGCTCGGCAGCGCCAAAAGCGAGTCGGTGGCGCAACGTACCTGGGCGCTCTCGGGCTTGTCGGCGCTCTACTTCGCCGCTGGCGTCATCACGTTCCGCGCGCGCCATGGCGTGGGGCGCGCACGATGAGCGCCGCGGCATGGCTTCGGGCGGCCCGACTCCCGGCGCAGTCGAACATCGCGGTTCCTCTGTGCCTCGGGCTTGCGTTGGCCAACGCCCAAGGCAGCCGCCCGAGCCTTGGAACCATTGCCCTCGTGCTGGCCTTTGGTCTCTTCGACCAGCTGTACATCGTGTTCGCCAACGATGCCGCAGACCACGAGACCGATGCCAAAAACCAGACGTTCACTCCGTTCTCTGGCGGCTCCCGGGTCACGGCCCGCGGCGAGCTGTCGCCCGCGCAGCTGCTGCGTGCGGCCAAGACATCGGCTGCGCTTGCAGTGCTCGTGAGCCTTGCACTGTGCGCGAGCACTGCCAGCGCGTGGCCACTTCTGCTTTCGTGCATCGGCCTCGGCCTGTTGTACGCCTACAGCTTTGGCCCGCGGCTATCGTACAAAGGCTTCGGCGAGGTGTTGCAAGTGGCGGGCACGGGATGCGTGTTGCCGCTGTATGGCTTCGTGGCGGCCAAAGGCACCCTGGCTGGATTTCCCTTGTCCGTTTGGTGCTGCGTGCTGCCGCTGCGCCTGGCTTGTGCGCTCGCCACGGCGCTGCCCGACGAGCCTTCGGATCGCAGCAGCGACAAGCGCACGCTGGTGGTGCTGCTCGGAGGCCAAAAGAGCGGCGTTCTCATGTTCCTGCTGTCGTTGGCCTCGCTTTCGCTGTTGCACACCGTGGGCAGGGCCCCCTTTGTGCTTGGCATCGACGCGCCGGTGGCGGGCCTCGCCGCGGTGCAGCTGCTGCTCATCGGCAAAGGACCTGGCACCGCGGGCATGCTGCCGCGGGTGGCGTCGCAGATTGCTGCAACCCTAGTCTTCGAGATCGCCTTGGCCGTCTGGGTCCAGCGTCCGTGACCTACGATTTTTTGCTCCTATCGCTGCTCTTTTTGGTACCCGGCGTGGTCGTGTTCGTGTTGCGGCGGGACCTTCGCCGCGGCATGGGGTTGTGCGCGCTGGCCAGCCTTCCGTTTGCCGCCACGGAGCGGTTTTTCTATCCCGAGTATTGGTCCCCTACATTTCTGTTCAACCTCATCGACCGCATCGGTTTCGGCATCGAAGACGTCTTGTTCGTGGTGGCGCTCGCGGCCTACATGACTACGGCCTATCCGCTGGTCTTCCGCAAGACGCTGCGCCCCGATGGGCTCGGCCCTGTGGTCCCCATGCTCCGCCGGGCTTGCCTGTTCGTGGCAGCGCAGCTGGGCATTGCGCTCGGCCTGCTTCTGCTCCGTGTGCCCATCTTGTACGGCAGCTTCGCCGCCATGTTGGCAGGCACGGCGGTCATGCTGCTGCGCCGGCGCGATCTGGTGGTGCCGGCGCTGCTTGGGGCCTCGCTCTCGACGCTGACCTACGCGGTCATCTGCCTTTTGTACGCAAAGCTCCTGCCCGGAGTCTTCGAGCGCGTGTGGCACACCGAACGCTTCCTGCATCGCTTCGTGCTGGGCGTGCCCATCGAGGAGCTGGCCTATGGTTTCTGCGCGGGCGTGGCCGCAGCGGCGTTTCTGCCGTTCGTGACAGGCCAGAGCTTCGAGCCCACGCTGGCTCAGCGCACGGACACGACGTCGTAGGCGAGCATGCCGCGGGGCGTCTTGACCTCGGCGGTGTCGCCGGCCGACAGTCCGAGCAACGCCTGGCCAAGAGGACTGTCGGTGGCCAGCGTCTGCACGCGCTCGCCAGCGAGCTCGAGCTTGACGCCTCCGGCGGCGGGCACCAAAAAGTGCGTGGTGCTCGCGCCCTTGGAGCTGGTCGTCACCACGGCCGAGATCGCAATGCCGTCTGTCTCCGCAAACTCGCGCAGGGGCATGGCGGCCAGCATGGAAAGGGCGCGCTCGAGCCCACGGACCCGATCGGCTTGGCCTTTGGCCACGTACGACGCCTCCGTGGAGCGCATGTCCTTGTCGTTTTCGGGCCGGTTTTCTTCGTGAGTGGCGGCCTCGGCGGCCTCGCGAGCCAGACGCGTCATGGTGTCCACCTCTTGGGAGAGCTGCTCGCGGAGCGCAGAAAGAAGGGATTGCTTGGACACGGGCATGGGCCTTGGGGGCGATCATAGGCAAAGCGCCCGCGCACCTTGCGGAAAAAAGACTGCCGAGCGTGGGAACCTTTCCACGGCGCGGTTGTCTGGCCTCGGGCATGGGCAAGGCTCGCTTCGCATACGGGGTTCGCGTCGTTCGCCACATTGTGTGGGAGAACATGCGCAGTGGCCCCGGGCTCTTCCTGTTGGTGGCCGGCGCCGTGGGGGCGTTTGCGTACCTGGTGGTGGGCGCAAACGGCGTGCTCTAGGGGCGTGTCCCTCATTCCGGACCGAGGCTTTCCGTGGAGTTGCGAGCAGCGCAAGGCGCAACGACGACGCCTACTGTTGCTAGGCAAGGAGGAGCAACGATGCGATGCGATGCAAATCCGCGGAAAG
>JBIKNA010000412.1:0-6520 GCA_044358965.1 Polyangiaceae bacterium | reverse complement strand
TTGAGCGCCGCGGCACTGGCAAACACATCGTGCACCACCTGGGCCCGGGCATCGTCGAGGCCGTAGGTTTGCGCCAAGGCCTTGAGGCACGCCGCGGGGTCTTTGAGCTCCGCGGCAACAAGGTGTGCGCCGTCCTCTTCGAGCTTGGCAAAGGGGCGCGCCCCGGTGAGTGCACCTTGGGCATCGTTCCAGAACAGCGCCGTGAACATGGGCTCGTCGGTGTCGAGCGTCATGCCCGGAAAGACCTCGCGCTTGGCCAAGGTGGCCAGTGCCGACGGCATGCCCTTGGTGTGCTCGGCGATGGGGGTCTTCTTTTTGGTGGTCTTGGGGTTCTTGGGGCTCGAAGGCTCGAAGAACGCGCCGACGGCACCGTTCTTGGAGAACATGACCAAGCCCTGCGCACCGTCTTTGTGGGTGCGCCGGTAGCCCAGGCCCTCCCAGACGACGTCGTAGATCCTGTCGGTGTTGCGCGCGATGAACGACGCGTACACGAGACTGTGAATGCGCGCCCCGCGGCGCAGGTTGTCCAAGGTTCGCTCGGCCACAGTGTGCTCAGTGTAGCTCTATCGCGTGGGGGCATCCCAGGGTCCTCTTTGGCCCCCAGGGAAATGCCGTGTTTCCGCACGCTTTGCCCCGTTGCCGGGGGTGGCGGGCCCTTCGTCCTTTTCCTTCGGAGCGTCCTTGGGCACACTCATTGGCCTATGCGGCCGGCGGGCAGTGTCTCCGTGTTCTTCTTGCGGACGTTGGCCAACACCGCCAACGCGAGTGGCATCACGACCGATGCCATCTGCGACGCCCTGCGCATTCCGCGGGATGTGTTGGCCGATGCCGACGGATGGGTGTCCGTGGACGTGCTCACCCGCGCGTGGATCTGTGTGCCGCAGCTTTCGCAGGATGCGGACTTCGGTCTGCACGCCGGCGAGCGCCTTCCGTTTGGTCACTTCGGCGCGCTGGAATACGCGGCGGTCTCCAGCCCCAACCTGGCCACGGCCTTCGAGCGCGCAGCCCGCTACTACCGGGTCATGGGGGCCATGGTCGACTTTTCGTTCCTGCGCGAAGGCGACTCTGCGCGCGTGGTGTTGCGTCCGCTCGTGGCCAAGGCCGACGACCTTCGGCACTACTTCGAGAACTTCTTTGCCATCATCGCCATGCGCGCTCCTTTGCTCGTGGGGGCGCAGGTACGCCCGGAGCGGGTGTGTTTTGCCCACGCCGCTCCTTCCGACGTGCGGGAGCACCGGCGCATCTTCGACTGCCCGGTCACGTTTGCGCACCCGCGCTACGAGATGGTCTATCGCATGGCGGACTTGCAAAAACCGCTGGTCACCGCGAACCCCGAGTTCCTGCGCTCCTTCGAGGCCGAAGACAAACGCATGGAAGCCATGGACAACGACTCCGTGGCGCAGCGCGTGCGCAACGTGCTCCCCTCGACCCTTCGGCACGGAGACGCCTCGGTCAAGGGCGTGGCTCGCAAGCTCGGGTTCTCGACGCGCTCCTTGCAACGGCGGCTGATGGACGAGGGGGCCTCGTTCACCGACTTGGTCGACGAGGTGCGCCGCGAAGAAGCCCGGCGCTACGTGGCCGAGGGGCGTTTGTCGTTGGGAGAGATCGCCTTCGTGCTTGGCTTTTCGCAGCCGAGTGCGTTCTTTCGTGCGTTCAAGCGATGGACCGGTGCGACCCCTGGCGAGTTCCGTTCGGGTCGTAGCGCGGCAACGGGCTCTTTGCCGTCATCCTGACTGCGCGCCCAGGGCGCTTACTCCAGCGGCAACATCCAGACGCTGTCGCCCACCGCAAGGCCCAAGTGTGCCGCCGCGCGTTGCCCGAGGGCGCAGGTCTCGTCGCCGACGGCGTCGCAGGGCGCGAGCACCGCATGGAAGTACGGAGGTCCTTCGTGCTCTCGTGCGGCCAGGGCCCGCTGCTTGATGCTCTCGTCGGGCACCAAGCTCTCGATGCGCAGCTTGCTGGCACGCTGCACCAGTGTCACCTCGTCCGTGGGGCAGGTGAAATGCGGGCCGCCATCGAAGGGATCCACGCGCTCGGCGTAGCGGAAGCCAATGCGCCGGAGCATCTTCTCGACCCCGCGGGTTTGTGCGCCCACCTTGCCGATGACGTCTTGGGCTTGCTTGGGCAGCAGCGAGGCGTGGATGGCACCTTCGGGGAACAGTCCCTTGATGAACTCTTTGTTCTTCTTGGAGAGCAGATCTGCTTCGGCGTAGGTCATGTCGGTGAAGTGGCGCCCCACGGCGTCCCACAAGTGCGACGTGCCGTCTTTTTCGAGCGGCGGCAAGAGCTCGGCCAACACCTCGTCGCGGAACAAGTCTCGGTGCATCTTGATGTACAGGAAGCGCACGTACGACAAGAACTGCCCGAGGCGCTCGGGCACCAGCCGGTAGTCTGGCGACAACACCAGGCCGCCGATCTCCGTGGGGCCGTTGTACGAGTAGCCAATCTTGAGCGTGGTGTGCCCGAAGTGTTTGTCGAGGGTCTGCGAGTAGCGCTCCTCGGAGATGACGTCGAGATAGATGTAGGGTGCATCGCGGCGGCCCAGCTGCGCGATGATCATGGACGTGCCGATGACGCAGTTCTTTTTGAGGTCACGCAGCACGAACACGTATTCGCGGCGTTTTGGGTCTTTGATGCTGCCGTTCCAGCTGCGCTGCGCCACGTCGAGGATGCTCTGCACCGCCTCGCGCTCTTCGGGCAGGTTGACGGAGTTCAAATGGTGCGCCACGCGGAGGATGTCGTCCTCGTCGGTGGGAAGTGCAGCGCGAATCTCGTAGTGGGGCATGGTTGGTACTACGGCCCAGAAGGTGTCAGCGGCCCGTGGCCCGACTGGCGGAACACGAAGATATCACGACGGAAGGGCTCGTGTCCGGCTCCGCCCCTTTAGACCGGTGCCACCCTGGGCCCCTTGCGGTACCCTGCGGGAACCGTGAAGCCCTCTGTCCCCGCCGCCCTGGCGTTCTCTGCGTTCTGTCTTGTGGCCGTTGGTGCCTGTAAGCCCAAGAACAACGGGCGGACCACCGTGGCCTGTTCCATTTTCCCCGTCTACGAC
The DNA here is from genome assembly GCA_044358965.1 of Polyangiaceae bacterium. Taxonomy (GTDB): domain Bacteria; phylum Myxococcota_A; class Polyangia; order Polyangiales; family Polyangiaceae; genus SXNL01. Next base: position 3,468 of record JBIKNA010000412.1, on the reverse strand, counting down.
CTGACGCGCCGGGTGGCTGGGCCCGACGCCGATGTGACGCTTCTGCTCCAGCCCGGTAAAAACGAGCACACCTTCGACCCGACGCCCAAAGAGATCGAAGAGGTCTCCAAGGCCAAGCTCGGCGTCATGGTGGGCCTGGGCCTCGACCCATGGATGGAAAAGCTCATGAAGGAGGCGGCGCCCAAAGCCCGCGTCCTCAAGGTGGGCGATCGGGTGCCGACCATTGCCATCAGCGGCGAGGCCGTGGGCGAAGAAGAAGCGCACGCTGCGGCCAAAGACAAAGACGACGACCACGATCATGAAAAGGGCGCGCCGGACCCGCACGTCTGGCTCGACCCCGAGCGCGCGCGTCTCATCGTCAAACAAATCGCCGAAGAGCTTGGTCGCGCTGACGCTGCGCACGCACTTGCGTATCGCGCCCGCGCCGACGAGCTCGACAAGAGCCTGGCGGCCCTCGACCAAGAGGTGGAGACCCGCACCAAGGCGTTCAAACAGCGCGGGTTCATCACCTTCCACGGCAGCTTTGGGTACTTTGCCGATCGCTACAAGCTGCGCATCCTGGCCGTCATCGAGCCCTACCCGGGCACCACCCCCGACGGCAAATACATCGAGAAGGTGTTGTCGGTGGTCAAGGCGCAGCACGTGCCCGCTCTGTACTCGGAGCCGCAGCTCGATCCGCGCCCGGCCAAGGTCATCGCCGACCAGGCCAAGATCCCCCTCGGCGTGCTCGACCCCGTTGGTGGCGGCCCGGAGACCGACTCCTACGAGAAGATGATCCGGTTCTCGGTCTCGGCGCTCGAAAAGCACCTCAAATGACCGAGTCCATGGGGACCGAATCCCTGCGCGTACCTCCGCACCTTCAGGGCACGCGCCCGTCGGAGCACAGCGAGCGCGTGCTCGACGTGCGCAACGTCAGTGTGCGCTTTGGGCCGCGCTTGGTGCTCGAAGATGTCTCGTTCCATGTGCCCGTGGGCGAGTTCTTGTGTCTGTGCGGCCCCAACGGTGCGGGCAAGAGCACGTTGCTCAAGTCCGTGCTGGGCCTGGTCAAACCCAACGCCGGCGAGATTCGCATCGCTGGCTTGCCGTTGTCCGAGGGCCGAAAGCACATTGGCTACGTGCCGCAGCGCAAGGCCTTCGACCGCGATTTTCCGGCCACGCCCATCGAGGTGATCGTGGCCAATCTCCGCGGCAAATGGCCGCTGTTCATCCGCCCCGAAGAGCGTGATTTGGCGTACGCCATGCTCGAGCGCACTGGCGCGGTGAAGTTGGCCAAGGCCCAGATGCGCGATCTGTCCGGGGGCGAAACGCAGCGTGTGTTCTTGGCCCGCGCCCTCGCCACCAAACCGCGGCTTCTGATCTTGGACGAACCCACAGCCGGCGTCGACGTGGGCGGCCGCGCCGCCATCGTGGACTTGATGGCCGAGATCTCTGCATCAGAGACCATCGCCGCGGTGTTGGTGACGCACAACCTGCAGGCCATTGCCCGCTGCGCCGAGCGCGTTCTGTACCTCGAGCGCAAGGTGCGCGCGTGGGGTCTTTGGGCAGAGCTGTCCCAGCTCAACACGCTGTCGGCCATCCATCTTGCGCCGAACGATCACCGGCACGCCGAACTCGATGGGGACTGACCGACGCTGAAGCGGTAGTCCCTCTTGACCGTGCCAATGGTTACGGACTCGTGAGCACCTTTGCCAGCGGGGGCGCCGCGCAGCGATTGCCTCAAGGGTTCGCTGAGGGGTCCGTTCGCCTTTCGGGGGCCGTGTGCTGTTGGCGCCAGCCGCCATGGACTCGGAGCGAACATGAGCATGGGTGCGGCATACTCGCAGTGGCAAGTGACCGAGGAGCAGGAGCCCGTTTCGGTGGCGAGGCCTGCGTTGCGCCCGTCCATTTTGCCGCTGCCCGTGACGCTGCTGCTGACGGATCTCTTGCTGGGCGTTGGCCACGCCGACGGGCAGTTTTGTGATCGCGAACAAGCGGCTCTTCGGGCGTTGCTCGCGCGTTTGCTTCAGGTCACGGAGCTACCCCCGGAGATCGAAGACCGGATCCGGATCTTCGATGCCGAGCGCTTCGACCCGCAGAAAGCCGCGCGGGACTTCGTGCGTGCGACGAACGCCGGCAACCGGCCCTTGCTCGAGGTGATCTGCGAAATCGCAGCGGCCGACGCGCGCATCGAGCTCGGCGAGAACGAGTACATGCTCGCGCTCTTGGTGGCGCTGGAGATGGCCAAAGAGGACTACGCCGGCCTTGCATCGAAGAGCCAGCTGCAGGGCATCTGGAAGGCGGTCAAGCGCGCAGAGGATCTTCTGTTGGGCAGTGCGGCGCTGGGGGTACTGGCGCTGCCCATGGTGCTCATTGCCCTGGGCGTAAAGCTGTCGTCGCCGGGCCCTGCGCTCTTTGCCCAACGGCGCTACGGCGCCGGCGGTCGCGAGTTCTTGATGTACAAGTTTCGCAGCATGACCACGATGGACAACGGTGACAACGTTGCCCAGGCCAAACGAGGCGATGCCCGGGTGACCCGCTTTGGCGCGTTTTTGCGCCGCACGTCTCTCGACGAGCTGCCGCAGCTCTTGAACGTGCTCAAGGGCGACATGTCGTTGGTGGGACCGCGCCCCCATGCCACGGCGCACAACGAAATGTACCGCCGCCTCATCGTTCGCTACATGTTGCGGCACCAGGTTCTTCCGGGCATCACCGGCAACGCCCAGGTCCACGGCTGGCGCGGCGAGACCGACACGCTCGAAAAGATGGCCAAGCGCGTCGAGTACGATCTCGCCTACATCGAAAATTGGAGCCTCTGGCTCGATGCCAAGTGTCTCTTCCTGACGGTCTTTGGCCGCAAGGTTCGGAGCAACGCGTACTGAGCTAGAGAGCGTCGTTTGCTGCCCAGGGCGGCTCGACCCTAGGCCGCCAACGCCTCTGCATGGGGGCGACTTTGCCGGCCCAGCGTCAGCACGCGCTTTGCGCCAGCCTCGTCGCCCACCGCGCGAAGGGCTGCGGTGCCCGCCAGCGTGACCCGCACGGGGCAGTCCGGCGCCTGCGCGCGCGCCGACAAGAAGTGCGCAGCGGCCTGCGTGTCGCCTGTCTCGTGCGACACCAGTCCCAGCACCTCCATGGAGTCCACGGTGCTGGGGCAGGTGAGTGCCGCATGCAAGGCATCGCCCGGGCGGCGGCTCTCGAACAACAGCAATGCAAGCGTGCCCCGTTGGTCACTTGGCGATCCCGGCAACACTTGCGACAGCCGTAGGGCCAACTCATCTGCGCGGTGCGACAGCGCAAGCTCCATCCACTCCAGGATCATCCACCTCAGCTCTTTGGGGACTTGCCGCTGCGCAACGATGCACGCTGCCGTGTCCGCAGCCCTTGGCGGCAGCATGGCGAGCGCCGCAGCGAGTGTGGCCTCGCAGTTGCGTTCGAGGCCGAGCAAAAGCAGATGCCGTGCGGCGCTCTCGCCAAAGCGCTCGAAGGTTTCTT
>JBIKNA010000411.1:0-6533 GCA_044358965.1 Polyangiaceae bacterium | reverse complement strand
AAGACGAAGACGCGAAGCTCAAGCCGAAGGAAATGACCGAGGCCCAAAAGGGCATGCTCAGCGCCTTCAGCCGCTACGTCTGCTACATCAAGCCCGGCGCGGCGGACAAAGATGGGCAAAACCAGCTCATCGAGGTCAAGTACGCCCGCGGTCGTACCTACTTCGAGGCCCAGCACTGGGAAGAGGCTGCGCTCGCCTTCCGCGACGTTGCTCTCTCGCACCCCGAGCACGACTCGGCGGTGTACGCCTCGCAGCTGTACCTCGAGTGCATCAACATTCTGGGCTCTCACTCGCAGCCGCGTCGGCCGTCTTGCTACGACGACATGGCCGCGGACGTGCCCAAGTTCATCGAGCTCTACTGCTCTGGCGACAAGGCTGCCAAGAACGCCGAGCAATGCACCAACCTGAACAAGGTGCAGGTCGACTTGCTGCGTCTCAAGGCCGAGAAGTTGGTCGAGAAAGCCAACGGCGAGTCCGGCGCGCAGGCGCTGGCCGACTACGAGCAGGCGGGCAACGGGTACTTCGAGATGTTCCGGAAGTACTGCCAAGAGCCCGTGGCCAACAAGCAGCAGCCCCAGGCCGACCGTTGCGACGAAATCGTCTACAACGCCGCCAAGGCCTTCCAGGCCGCGCGCTTGCTCGCCAAAGCCATCACCGCTCGCAAGGCCCTTCTCCAGTTCGACAACGAGGCCAACCTCAAGTCGCCGCTGGCCAAGAAGGCCACCTACGAAATCGGCGGTAACTACCAGGCCATCGCCGTCTACGAGCTCGCTGCCGACTGGTTCGAGAAGTACGCCGCGGCGGACCCGAAGGCCGAGAAGGCTGACGCCGCCCTCGCCGACGCTGTCTTGCTCCGTCTCGGCCTCGGCCAAGAGAAGGAAGCCATCGCCGATGCCGCCGTGTTCACCAAGAACTACGGCGCCTCCAAGCCCTCGCAGACCGCCGGCATTCAGTTCGCCATCGGCGCCCACTACGCAGAAAAAGAAGAGTGGGACAAGGCCCGGGCCACGCTCGCCGGGTCCATGGGCGTCATCGACAAGGCCGCGCCGGACATTCGCGCGCAGGCTCACGCAACCTACGCTCGGGCGCTCAGCAAGCTCAAGAAGGACGGCGAAGCCAAGGGCGAGTACGCCAAGGTTCGCGGCCTGTGGGCCGACCCGAAAGATGCCGAGGGCAAGATCCGCGCGGCATACCCCACCGAAGACGACGCCCAAAAAGACAAGCGTCTTGCCCGTGCGCTCACCGCCGTTGGCGAGGCGTACTTCATGGCCGCCGAAGATGCGCGCAAGTCCACCGTCGACCCGCTCAAGTTCCCCGAATACAAGGGAGCCGGCAACAAGGACGAGGTGCTCAAGCACATCAACACCAAGGTCAAGGAGTGGTACGAGAAGAAGCGCGTCGCCATCGAGAAGGTCGAGCCCGAGTACGTCAAGATCCTCGACCTGAAGCCCGTTCCGCCCCCGCGCTGGGTTATCGCCGCGGGTTCGCGCTCGGGTCTCATGTGGGGCGACTTCGTCGACGACTTCCGCCGCGCGCCCATCCCGGCCGCCTGGAAGACCGACAACGAATTGCGCAACGCGTATTACGGAGCCCTCGACGGCGCCAGCGAGCCCTACAAGGTCAAGCACGCCAAGCCCGCACTCGAGAAGTGCCTCAAGCTCTCGGTGCAGCACCAGTACTTCGACGAGTTCTCGCGTAACTGCGAGATCTGGCTCGCGAAGAACTACAAGGGCGAATACCACGTGGTCGACGAGCTGCGCGGAGCCCCCACGCTCTCCAACAGCGGTCTCGACGAAAAGCTCCCGCCGGTGTTGGTGGGTGGTCAGTTCTGGCGTCCGCCGGCAGCGAACCCCGACAAGGGTGACGATGCCAAGGGGCAGAAGCCCGAGGCGGCGCCCGCAGGCAAGCCCGCAGCAACCCCGGCCCCGGCCAAGCCCGCCACGAAGAAGAAGTGAGGATCGCCATGAAGAAGCAAGCATCGACACTTCTCGCTTTGGGCATCGCCAGTGTTCTCGCCGCTTGCGGCGGGAACAACCCCGAGACCAAGACGCCGGCCAGCAGCTCCGGTGGGCCTGCCAAGCCCACCGAAGCTGTGTCCGTCGAGGCCGAGAACAAGTTCAAGGCGGCCATGGACTCCATGAACGCCCACGACAAGGCCGCCGATTGGAGCGACGAGGTCTGCGCCGAAGTGGCCAAGGCCTTCGAGGCCGCCGCCGCAGAGACGAAGTCTGGCAAGTTCCCCGAAGCCATCTTCAACTCGGGCCTTGCGTTTCAGCGCTGCGGCAACGACAAAGAGGCCCGGGCGCGCTTCGAAAAGACGCTGCAGCAAGACAACGGCTTCCACCACGCCAAGGTCCAACTTGCACTCTACAAGTTCAAGGCCGACCAAAACGAAGACGGTGTCATTGCCGAGCTGCAGCAAGCCGTGCTCGACGCCAAGTTCCAGAACGTCCCGGCGCTCGTGAACTTGGCCGCGTTCCAGATGCAGCGCGACGGCGCCGCTGGCGGCCAGGGCTGCAAAGACGACATGGAGTGCGCCAAGCAGAACCTGCAGCGCGCGCTCGCCATCGACGATGCGTACATGCCCGCGTTCAACCAGCTCGCGCTGTACTACTTCCAGGGCGCCAAGAAGCGCGCTGGCGCCATCAAGTCCTCGCAGAAGGGCAACCGTGGTCGCCAGATCGCCACCAACGCGGCACTCGGCAAGCGCGCCGACGTGCAGCAGCTCGAGCTTGCGGCGCTGGTCTGCTCGCAGGCCATCCGCAAGAACCCGAGCTACGCGCCCATCCACAACACTGCGGGCCTCATCCAGAACGAGCTGGGCCAGGTCAACAGCGCCGTGTCCGAGTTCGGCATGGCGTCCAAGCTCGACCCGAAGTTCTTCGAAGCGCACATGAACTTCGCGGCGGTCAACTTGTCGTTCCGCGGCTTCGAACAAGCCCTGAGCGCCTACAAGAAGGCCCTCGAGATGCGCCCCAACGACTACGACGCGCACCTGGGCCTGGCCCTTGCGCTTCGCGGGCTCATCAACGATGGCAACTACGACGCCCAAGTTGCGGCGGTGCAAGCCGAGCTCGACGCGTGCAAGAAGATCGACGCTGCGCGACCGGACGCCTACTACAACGAGGGCATCCTGACGCAGGAGTACAAGGCCAAGGCCGGCGGCACCGAGGACAAGATCATCGCCACCTACGAGCAGGCGATCAACATCCTCAAGAGCTTCATGGAAAAGGCTGCGGGCAAGCCCGAGTACGAGGGCGCCGTCAAACGCTCCAAAGAGCGCATCCAGGACATGGAAGACCTCATTCAGTTCGCCAAGCTGAAGGTGGCTCCCGAACCGGGCGCGGCACCGGCTCCGGCTCCGGCTCCGGGGGCAGCCCCGGCCGCGGCCCCGCCGGCCGACAAAAAGTGACGGTCGACCCAAGACTTTCGCTTTTCGGGCGTCTCGCGGGAACCTGCGGGACGCCTTGTTGTCTGTTCTGGGGACCCTAGCGCAACGCTAAGCCCGAACGGTTTGACGAGGCCCCCACCGGGGGAGTACACTTACACTGTAACCTCATCAAACTTTTCTAGGCTCTCTGGAACAAGATTCGTAGGTAGTTTCGGCAAGTTTCGTTTTCGAAGTTCTCGTTCTAGGCAAGGAGACTCTCCATGAGCACGCGCAAAGGTCTGGTCCTGGGCATCGTCGCCACGCTTCTTTTGGTTTCGAGCACTGTGTTCGCACAGGGCGGCGGAGGCGCTGGCGTCAAGTCCACGGGCGGAGAAAAGGGTTCGGATACGTACGGTTACGAGTTCACCGACGATCCGCTCAGCGCGGGTGGCTTTGGTCCCAACGACGCGACGATTCGCGTTCGTCCGGGCCCGGTCCGCACCACGCTCATTCGTCCGCGCACGTCGTTCGTGCCGGAGATGCTGAAGTCGGTCGAGAATCTTTGAGACGCGAATGCCTCGGGCGCGTCTCGGCTCTTCGAGCTAGGGTCCGCCCGCGGCGACACAATTTCCCTCACGTTTTGTGAGGTCCGTAAAGACGGCGGAAGGTTGGCTATGGAAGGCAAGGCGAAGGTTGCGCTCACGTTTGCTCTGTATCTCGGGGACCAGTTGGTTCGCCGCGAGACGATTGCCGTCGATGTCGAGAAGGTCGGCATCGTCAAGGTCGGCAAAGATCCGCGCAGCCACCTCCGGGTAGAAGACGACCTCGCCTCGCGCATGCACGCGGTGATGGAAGTTGCGTCCGCGCAGGACATCACGCTGATCGATCTGGGCACCGAGCCCGGCACCATGGTCAACGGCCAGCGCGTCAACAAGTGCAAGATCCGCCCTGGCGACCAGATGCAAATCGGTTCCACGATGGTGCACTTCGAGAGCGCCGAGGCGGTGACCGCCACGGCCTCTGCGCCCCCGCCGGCAGCCGTCACCGCCATGGGCGTCGCGCCCATGATGGGCAACGGGCCCGCGTCGGCGCCTCCTCCTGCTGCGGCGCCCATCTCGGCGCCTCCGCCGCCCGCCAATCCTTTCGCTGGCGCGAACCCCTTTGCTGCGGCGCCGGCCCCCAATCCGTTTGGCGCCCCCGCGGCCAATCCGTTTGGCGCCCCCGCGGCCAACCCGTTTGGCGCCCCCGCGGCCAACCCCTTCGTTGCCCAGGCCGCAGAGCAGGCCCCCATGGCCCACCTGGCCATCAACGCGCCTGGCGGCTCCGACTTGGATCCCAACGCGCCGTACACCTACTCGCTCATCAAGAGCGGCCCCGACGTGCACCCCGACGAGGTCGAAGTGCCGCACTTGGCGGCCATCGAGGTCATGGTCCTGTGGGACACCAACGTGCTCCACGTCGAGCACCTGACGCCTCCGCGCTCGTACTACGTCGGCGAAGAGGCTGTAGGTTGCAGCTACTTCGTGCCGGGGGAGACCTTGGGCACCACCCGCGCGCCCATCGTGGTGTCCCGGGGCGCTGGCTCCGCTGCCATGGTCATTCTTCCGCGGTCCACGGGCTACGTCGAGATCCCCGGCCAGGGCAAGATCGACCTGCAGGAGCTCGTCTCCAGCGGCCGTGCGCGCCCGTCCAGCGAGCTGTCCGGCGCCTTCGAGTTCGATCTCCCCGCCGGCTCCAAGGGCCGCGTGGTGCTCGAGAGCGGCATCACCTTCCAGGTTGCTGCGGTCAATGCGGGCAAGTCGCCGCCCGTCGGCATGTTCTCCAACTTCGAGCCAGCGGCGTACCTGTTCGTCGGCTTGTCGTTCCTCATGCACATGGGCGTCGTGGCCTCGCTGGCCTTCTTCATGCCCTCCCGTATGGGTGAAGGCTCCGAGGACATCGACCGCGACCAGATCCTGCTGATGCAGAAGATGCTGAACGCGGCAGCCGAGCGTGAACAAGAAGAGAAGCAGACGGAGCAGGTTCCGGACGCCAACGCCGACAACAAAGAAGGCGGCACGGGCACTCGCGCCAAGGGCGAAGAGGGCTCCATGGGTAACCCCAACACCAAGGACACTGGCAAGCGCTACGGCGTGCAGGGTCCGCAAGACAACCCCGACCCGCACCTTGCTCGCCAGGCCGCCCTCAAAGAGGCCGCCGAGTTCGGCATGATCGGTCTGCTCAACGTTGGCGCCGGTGGCGACCCCAACGCTCCGACGGCCCCCTGGGGTCGCGAAGAGTCTTCGGGCAACGACCCCATGAGCGCGCGCGGCAACATGTGGGGCGACGCCATCGGCGACTCCTTCGGCGCGGGCGGCCTTGGCCTCTCGGGCGTCGGTGAAGGCGGCGGCGGTCGCGGCGAGGGCATCGGCCTCGGCAACGTCGGAACCTTGGGTCACGGCGCGGGCACGGGCACGGGCCAAGGCTTTGGCAACGGTCACGGTCGCCTCGGTGGCGGCCACACCACCAAGTCGCCGACCATTCGTCAGGGCGCCACGCAGGTCAACGGCCGGCTCCCGCCCGAGGTCATCCAGCGTATCGTTCGTCAGAACTTCGGTCGCTTCAAGCTCTGCTACGAGACGGGCTTGCGCACCAACCCGAACCTTCAGGGCCGCGTGGCCGTGAAGTTCGCCATCGACCGCACGGGCGCCGTATCCACGGCCTCGGACGGCGGCTCGGACATCCCGGATCAAAGCGTGGTGTCGTGCGTGGTCCGCGGCTTCGGAAACCTCTCGTTCCCGCAGCCCGAAGGCGGCATCGTCACGGTTGTGTACCCCATCATCTTCAACCCGGGCGACTGAAGCTGAAGCGGCCATTCGGCTGCTGCGCGCCCAGCATCGTCGGTTGGGCGGGCTCAAGATACGGAGAGTATCTTTTCGCCCGCCCGCCCTAGCTGCTGGGCGCTCGCGACGCCGACTGACCGCTTCAGGCTCGTGGTGATTGGGCGGGGCGGCTGAGGCATGAGGCAGAGAGAGAACGGGCGCGATGGCGTCCGTTTTCGTTTTGTGGTTGGTGGCGACGCGGTTTCAGGTTTGCGGTGGTTGGGCGGGGCGGCTGAGGCATGAGGCAGAGAGAGAACGGGCGCGATGGCGTCCGTTTTCGTTTTGTGCGCTCGCGAGGCAGG
>JBIKNA010000410.1:0-6560 GCA_044358965.1 Polyangiaceae bacterium | reverse complement strand
ACTGCTAGATGAGCCCCCCGACGCCGAAGTCCCTGCGCCCGCAGTGCTACGAGTCTTGCTCGAGCATGCTGACAAGGACACGACGACAACGGCCATCGCGGCGATACTGCCCGTGATGCGCATGCTTCTAAGCTACGGTCGCGTCTCGTGGCCGGCGTCTCGTGCTGTTTTCGCGAAGAGGTTGCTTGCGTACATGTGCCACTCCGACCCTTGCCTTGCCGGTGCAGAGGTCATGGTAGCGCGCGCCTGCGGGCGCTTGCGGTGAACAGGCGCCTATCGCTTGCGGGCGAAACGGCGTAGGATTCAAGGTCTCACGAACACGGTTCCCCCGCAGGGACAGTAGCCAACGGCTTCGGTTCGCATCGCAAAGGCTCGTCAACGTGAGGACGCGGGACTCCCCGTGTGCCTCCCTCCGGTGCCTGCGGCGCATTTGGGGCAGTTCACAAGACCATCGCCGTTTCGTTCGAGGTTCGTATGTGCCTTCCCCCGTTGGCGAGTCTTTCTCGGCGCTTGCACCTGGCTGCGGCGCGCGGGGGCGCGCTGTGAGTCCCGATTCTCGGACCGAGGCCGTGGCGCGCTCTCTCGAAATTCTGTCGGACTGCAAAGCCGCCGTCGACGCCGCCGAGGCGCAGCTCGCGAGCGCGCTCGCGCAGCTCGAGGTGGTGGCCCGGGCCGAAAAGACTGCGGTCTCCAGTGCCATCGAGGGCGGGCTCCTGCGTCTCCGCGAGGCGCGTGTTCGTGTGGCCGAAGCCGAGGCCACACTGGCCCGCGAGGCCGAGGTCAAGCATCCTTGATGACCCGCGAGGCCTTGCTCGACACCGCCGCGGCCGACACCGCGCGCACCTGGGCCCAGTCGTACCGGCACGAGCTGGTCCGCGAGGGTCGCCTTGCCGAGGGGGGCTGGCCGGGCACCCTGGCCGAGGCCCGCACCCGCGTGGCCCGAGATGCGGCCAAAGCGCTCGTCGAACTGGCGTGGCCGGCGCTCACCTTCGAAGAACTCAATCGCATCGCGCGCATCACCTATCGCGAGGCTGGGCGTGTGTGGCGCACGCAAGCCCCCCGCCGGCGCCGCGCGGCCGAGTAGTCGCGCCGCCGCGTCTGCCCAAGCGCTACTTGCCGAGCAACTTGGTGACGCCAGCGTCGCGATCGGCGGCGCCAAGGGCGCTCACTTGCTCGACGTGGTGCAGCAGGAGGCTTCGGTTGTCGAGGGTGCCGAGGTTCAGCATCTCGAGAGCCCCGATGCGGTCTTCTGGCGAGAACGAGCTCTCTACGCGCTCCATGGAGAGCTTGTCGGGATCGTAGGCCATGTAGGGCGCCTCGGTCTTGAGCAGGCTGTAGTCGTCGCCGCGCCGGAGCTCGACGGTGACCGTGCCCGTGACCGCTGGGGCTACCCAGCGGCTGAGCGCGTCTTTGAGCACCATGGCCTCGGGATCGAACCACCGACCCTCGTACAGCAGACGGCCAAGCTTGCGACCCATGGTGAAGTACAGGTCCATGGTGTTTTCGTTGTGGATGGCCGACAGCAATCGCTCGTAGGCAATGTGCAAGAGGGCCATGCCCGGGGCTTCGTAGATGCCACGGCTCTTGGCCTCGATGACCCGGTTTTCGATCTGGTCGCTCATGCCGAGACCGTGGCGACCGCCGATTTCGTTGGCGATGATGATGGCTTCGAAGGAGCTTGCGCAAGACCTGCCGCCGATGCGCACCGGACGGCCTTGGGCGAACTCGATGGCCACCGTCTCGGGCTTGATGGTGACGCCGTCGCGGTAGTGCGCCACGCCCATGATGGGCTCGACGATGTTGATGCCGACGTCGAGGCGCTCGAGGTCTTTGGCCTCGTGTGTTGCGCCGAGCACGTTGGCGTCGGTGGAGTAGGCCTTCTCGGTGCCCACTTTGTAGGGCATGCCCACCTTCGCTAGGTACTCGCTCATTTCTTTGCGACCGCCAAAGGCGCTCACAAACTTGGGGTCGAGCCAGGGCTTGTAGATCTTGAGCTCGGGGTTGGTGAGCACCCCGTAGCGATAGAACCGCTGGATGTCGTTGCCCTTGTGGGTGCTGCCATCGGAGAACACATTGACGCCGTCCTCGCGCATGGCGCGGACGATGGCCGTGGTGGTGGCGGCGCGTCCTAGCGGCGTGGTGTTGAAGTACTTCTTGCCGCCCACGGAGAGGTGGAAGGCGCCGCACTGGATGGCGACGATGCCTTCACCGGCCAGGGCTTCGCGGCAGTCGACCAAACGAGCCTTCTCGGCGCCATGGCTGAGCGCCACGGCGGGGATCTCGCTCGGGTCCTTCTCGTCGGGTTGCCCCAGATCGGCGGTGTAGCTGTATACCGCGAGGCCTTCGCGGCTCATCCACGCGACGGCGCAGCGGGTGTCGAGTCCGCCGGAAAAAGCGAGGCCAATCTTGGTACCGCGGGAAGGAAGCTGCCTGTAGATGCGACCCATGGCCTCCGTGCTTAGCAAAGCGACGGGGTGCCGGGGCGCGCAAAACGCAGCGCAGCGCGTCGGGGGGTATGGGGCGGGTATGTTGGGCGGGTATGTTGGGCGTATGAGCGTGGATTTTTGGAACGATCGGTTTGCCGCCGAGGGGTACGCGTACGGGCGCGAGCCCAATGACTTTGTGCGGGCCGAGGCCGCGCGCATTCCGCGGGGGCGTGTGCTGTGCTTGGCCGAGGGGCAGGGGCGAAACGCTGTGTACCTGGCGAGCCTTGGGCACCAGGTCACCGCCGTGGACTTCTCGGTGGAGGGGCTTCGCAAGGCCAGGGCCTTGGCGGCGGAGCGCAACGTCGAGATCGAGACCGTGCAAGCCGACCTTGCCACCTACGAACTGGAAGTCGACGCGTTTACGGGCATCGTGGCCATCTTTGCGCACCTGCCGGTGCCCGTGCGAAGGCGTGTGCATGCCCAGGTGCCCAAGGCGCTCAAGTCCGGCGGTGCGTTCGTGCTCGAGGCATACTCACCGGCGCAGTTGGCCTACGAGACCGGTGGCCCCAAAGACGTTGAGCTGCTGATGACCTTGGAAGGCCTCAACGCGGAGCTCGCACCGCTTGCGTTTCATGTGGGGCGCGAGATCGAACGCGACATCCACGAGGGGCCGTGGCACGGGGGTCGCAGCGCCACGGTGCAGGTGGTGGCGGTACGCGAGGCGTAGGCGGGCCGACGGTGGCTGCGCCTTCGCGCTCTAAGCGGTGATGGCCGCATGGGGGTTGCCGCCGAGGGCGGAGATGGTGCTCGGGGGCGTGTTCACAAGGGTGGCCAGGTAGGCCCAAAGGCCGTTGATGCCCGGCGCACCGGTCGCGAACTTTACGTCCTTGGTAAACCGGCAGGTGGACCCGCGCTTGACGCGATCACCGATGACAAGAGCGCCGTTGATGTTGTTGTGGCTGGAGTCCGCCTCACGGGTGAACTCACCGAAGACGGCGACGGTCACATTCACGTCCGGGTTCTCGAGCATTCGCGTGAGGAACGTGCTGAGCGCCGGCTTGATGCGCGAGTTCCACTCGTTGCGGGTGCCGTTGCCGCTCTTGTCCGGGTGGTTGTCCCAGCCCGGATCTGCAACGCGCACCACGTTGGTGCCCGACCGGACCAGCATCTCGGCGGCCAAGAGCTGCGCGGGCAAGCCGGCGATGGACGAGGTTGCCGCGTTGACGCCGTAGGCCTGGGCCGCCTGCGCGTAGTCGAAGCTGACGACTGGCTTCTTGAGCGTCTCGATGGCCCCGGCGGTGCCTTCAGACAGCCGTGCAAGGGACCTTGGGCTCTTGGCGAAGGCGGAACTGGACAGCACGTTGCTGCGCGCGAGGGCGCTCGCGGCGATGAGCCGGTCTGCGCCGCCGGAGGCGCCGCTGCCCCCCAAAACACTTTTGAGCGATTGGAGATCTTCGATGGATTCGAGCGCCACGCCGCCGACGGGGGTGCGGGGCTCCATGGCCTTGTCGAAATCGATGTTGCCGATGCGGGCGCACTTGATGGCTGCGTTGCCCCCCATGGCCGAGGCAAGTACCAACATGGGGTTCTGCGTGGTCTTGTAGCCGAAGTGAATGCCGCGACCCACGGAGTGCGCAGCGGTCTTGCTGTCGACCCCCACCGCGGCGACCTTGGTCTTTGCGTAGGCCGAGAGCGTGTCGGCCACGCCCTTGTCGATCTTGAGTCCGTTGCCCAGGTCCGTGGTGTTGCCGGCCGCGACACCAAGCACTCCGTTGAGGTTGGTCGTGTCGAACAAGAATGGCGAAGGCCCTCCCTCGAGGAACACGACGACCAGGGCATGCTTCTGCGCGGTGGATTCGGCGAAGGCGCTTTTGGCAAAAGGAACGCGCGAGGCGAGCATGCCCGCGCCGATTCCCAACGCACCACGAAACAGCGATCGACGGGAGAAGTCTTGGCTCATGATCCGTAGCTCCTTCAGTAGGTAACGAACTCCGCGGACGACAGCACCGTGGCCGCGGCATAGGCCCAACGCCGTTTCGCATCGGGGTCTTTGACGCTGTCCACCAATGCGGCGGCCTTGCAGGCATCCACGTCCGCTGCGATGGGCGCGCGACTCCACGCTTTGCGCAGGAGATTGGAGCAGAAGTTTGCGGCGCTGGTGTCCGTGGGCGGGCTTGCCAGCGCCGGGTCCGTGTCGGCGAGGGCCAGGCCAGCCTCGAAGGCCAAGTTGAACGCGGTGGCCACCGAGACGGCGCTGGCCTCGGGTTCGACGAACCAACGGGGCGCGGATGCTCCAAAGGTTGCTCCGCTCTCTGCGAGTGCTTTCGGCGTGTGTCCGACCACGCGTCGGTACTCGCCGTCGAGGGCCGAAAAAGGCTTCATGCGCCCGCGGTTCAGTCCGGCGTACTCATCCGCGCGGTCCCCGGTCAGGTTGCCTCCTCCAAAACCTTGGTACTCGCGGGAGCGGCCCTTGCACATCTCTGCGGCGGGGGTGCCCGGTGCACCGGGCCCGCCGGAACTCGACGCGCCCGGTGTACCCGGTACGCCGCCGGGGCCGTCGCGGCCCGGGCCGTCAAGGAGCGTCGAGGGCTCGGGCTCGCAGCCCATCGCGCCGGCTAGTGTCATCAGCGCGAGAAGCGTCGCTGGTCGCACGTGCTTCATCCATCGAGACGAACGCGCAAAGAACATGATGGCCTCCTCACTGGCAAAAGGTTTCGTCTTTGGCGACGGCACTGACCGCGGCGCGGATGTCACCCGTTGCGGTCAACGCATCCATGCACTTGTCGAAGATGTCCCCTTCGCAGACGTTCTCCGAACGCCCGTAGAGAAACTGGAAGACCGTGCGGCACGACCGGACTCGAAAGTCTGTTGAATCGACGAGCGCGTTTACCAACTCCTCGTCGCTGCCGATGCTCTTGCCTCCCAAGATCTGCTGTGGGCCGTCGGTGCGCGGTACAAACGTGACCGCTTCGCCATTGCGCTTGGCCCGCTCGTTCAACGCCGCAGCCACCTTGTCGAGTGCGTACCAACCATCGTAGTGGCAGCCCCGGCACTGCGGCGCTTGCCGTCCCTTGGCCGAAGTGTCCACGTTGTCGCCGTTGGTGTTGGGGACAAGCTCCAGGCCCACGGTGTTGCGTAGGATCCGGTACGCGGTCACCAGTTTCACTCCGTCGTTCTCGTTGCCGGCGAAGCGCACCTTCCAGGCTGTGGTCCGGAAGTAGCCGAGGCCCGCAGGGTCCGCCTCGACGGACACTTGGTCACCGGTGACCTTCAGATTCCAGCGGCCCGCAAACACGTCGCGCCAAGGGAGCTTGTTGTTGAGTACATGCTTCGTCATGAAGTATGGACCGTCGTCCGCCGCGGTCACGCCAGGCTCGGGGTTCAGCTGGGCGTTCACGAAGCGCGAGAAGTGCTCCACGAACTCGGGGCTGGCGAGGATCGCGTCCACCCTGCTGCGTGGGTCTTGGGCCTCGAGGATGTCCTTTGCGGGCGCCTTGCCGGTAAGCGCGATGCCCAAGCGCAGCGCGCACCGCTCGGCAGAAACCGGCGCAGCGGTCTCGTCGGCCCGCACCTTGGGGCTCAAGAGCACGGCAGCCGCAGGCAGCAATAGGGCCGCCCCGAGCGCCAAGATTCCGTGTCGACCTTGCAGCATCGCTTGCACCTCCTTGGCCAGGTACTTCCAAGAATGATGCCGTGCGTGTCTTGGGGCGGCGTTGACCGAGGGGGCCGGGAATCTGCGATGATTTCCGCGATACGGGGGCCTTTGGCGGCGGCCGTGTCAACCCGGCGTTGACATCACGTGCGGGGCCCGGGGCTCAGAGGCACTCGCGCTTGACGCGGCGGATGCCGGCGCTGTCGATGGTGTAGGGCGGGTTGCAGCGGGCGATGTTGGGGCGGGGTTGCGGGGTGGGGCGCGGGCCGCCCGTTGTGGGGGAGGGGGAGGAGATGGTCTGGGGCGAGGCTGAGGGCTCGCGGAGGGGGAGGTCGGGCGCATCGAGGGCGCGGGCGGATTGGGTAAGGGGAGTGGGCGCGCGGGTGGGGGTGGGGGGACTGGGCTTTAGGCCGAGGACTGCGGCGAGGGCGGCGAGGGGGAGCAGGGCGAGGAGGGCGAGGAGCGGGGGACGAGGGAAGGGG
>JBIKNA010000082.1:0-21489 GCA_044358965.1 Polyangiaceae bacterium | reverse complement strand
CAATGGTCTGGGCCCCGAGCACGGTGATCTCGCTCTGCACGGCCCCAGTGGCCCCCAGAGCAAAGAGCCGCGCGCTGTCGCCGGAGTCGTTGTGGACCCAAAAGGTGCCCGGATGGGCGGTACTGAGCGCAAGACCAGATACCTCGGTCAAGAGCGGGCTCGAAAGCGCCCCCACCGACACCGGACTTGCAAAGCGAGGGCAACCCGGCGGCGGCGTCACCCCGGACGGAATCCCGGCTTCCGGGTCCGTGGGCCCCCCATCGGGGCTGGTTGCCGGCGTGGCGTCTGGCACTCCGGCGGCTTCGGGCTGAACGGATCCGCACCCGAGAGCAACCAAACAGGTACCAAACAGGCGGAAACGCCACCCTTGCATGCCCCCCCTCTTGCCCCAACACCCTACCCCACCACAAGCCCCAAGGCGCTTTGTGCGATCCGAGCGCCGGGCTATGCTCCGCGCCCCTCAAACCGGAGCCTCCAACGGGCGCCGGCTTACCTGGAGATCTTGAGTATGGAAGCGCTGGTTTCTCGCATCGCTTCGCGCGACGCGCGCATTGGTGTCATCGGCCTCGGTTACGTGGGCCTCACAGTGGCGGCCTCGCTGGCCGACGCGGGCTTCCGCATCCTCGGGGTCGACATCAAAGAAGACCGAATCAAGCGCATCATGGCGGGCGAGTCCCCCATCGAGGGCAAAGAGCCGGGCCTGGCCGAGCTCATCGACAAGGTGGTCAAGAGCAAGCACCTGACGGCCTCCACCAAATACGGCGACCTGGCGCAGGCCGATGTGGTCCTCATCGACGTGGATACGCCCGTCGCCACGGACAATCGCCCGCGCTTCGAGGCGCTGCGAAGCGCTTGCATGCACTTGGGCCCGGTGCTCAAGCAGGGCGCGCTGGTCATCATCGAGTCCACCGTGGCACCGGGCACCACCACGGGCCTGGTGGCCGAGCTGCTGGAGAAGCACTCGGGCAAAAAGCTCAACCAGGGGTTCTTCTTGGGGCACTGCCCCGAGCGTGTCATGCCCGGGCGCCTGCTGCGCAACCTGCGCGAGCTCAGCCGCGTGTGCGGCGGCTCCACCCCCGACACCGCCAAGGCCATGGTGGCGCTGTACCGCACCATCGTCCAGGGCGAGCTCGACGAGGCCGACTGCATCACCGCAGAGCTCACCAAGACCGCCGAGAACACCTACCGCGACGTGAACATCGCCTTCGCCAACGAGCTTGGGCTCATCTGCGAGGCCGTTGGCGCAGACTTCCGGCGCGTGCGCGAGCTCGTCAACAAGTCCCCCAGCCGCGAGGTGCACTGGGCCGGCGCCGGCGTGGGCGGGCACTGCATCCCCAAAGATCCGTGGCTGCTCACCGCAAACGTCGAGAGCGTGCCCACGCGGCTCATTGCCCAGGCCCGCGCCGTCAACGACGGCATGCCCCTGCACGTCGCGCGGCTTACCGAGAGTGCGCTCGCCGAGGTGGGCACCCGGGTGCACGGCGCAACTCTGGCAGTGCTTGGCTATGCCTATCTCGAGAACAGTGACGACACGCGCAACAGCCCCACGGCGGCGCTGGTTCACCACCTCAAGGCCTGGGGCGCCAACGTGCGCATCCACGATCCGTGGGTTGCCGAATACAACGGCGAGATCCAAGAAACCCTGAGCGGCGCCGATGCGGTCATCATCATGGTGGCGCACGACGAGTACCGGCGCATCGATTGGAGCCGCGCCAAGGGCGCGCTGAAACATCCGGTGCTTGTCGACGGACGCTACGTGGTCGAGAGTGCCGACGCCAAAGCCCTGGGCTTTGCCTTCCGCGGCGTGGGTCGCGGGTAAAAGAGCCTCTGGCTCTTGGACTTGTAACGCGGGCTACCGCGCCGACGCGAACCAGCCGACTGCTGCGCCCAGCGCCACAAAAAGCAAGAGCCCCCCCAACCAAAGCGCCAACCTGAGCGGCCCGCCCTTGCGGCGGCGACTTTTCGTGGACGAGGTTTGGGCGACCGCAGGCGCTGCGACCTGTCGGGGCACCGCCGGCGTTGCGGCTGGTTGCGCGCGCAGAGACGCAGGACCCGCCGGCTGTGCGCCGCTCCAAGCCGGAAACTGTGGCGCCGATGCCCGCGGAGAAGGAACGGGCGGAACGGCAGGCATGGGTGCTGTCACCGAATAGGGAGGCGGCACGTCGGGCTTTTGCGGAGCCCCCGGCATACGGAGCGTGCTGAGCTCGGGCTGCGGCGCCGCGCCGCCAGCCTCGGGTGTTGCCCCCAACACGCTATCCGAAGCCTGGGGCAAGCGCTCTTTGAGCTGCGCATGAAACATGGCCATGGTGGCGATGCGCTGCGAAGGGTCTTTGGCTAGAGCGTGGGCGAGCAGCGGCCCGATGCAGCTTTTTTTCACGGCGGGCGGCAGCACATGTGGCTCGTCCGATAGATGCACAATACATGCTTCTACCGGGCCGCCCTTGCCCACGAACCGGGCGCCAGTAAGGCACTCGACCAAGAGCAGGGCCAGAGAGTACACGTCGGTCTGGGGCCCCACGTGGTCGCCACGGATTTGCTCTGGGGCCATGTACGACGGCGTGCCCAGCATCTCGCCGGTGGCCGTGAGGGCTTGGGCACTCTCGTTGGTGAGCACCTTGGCGATGCCAAAGTCCATCACCTTGACGAAGTCGCCAGGGAAGCCCTCGAGCAACATGATGTTGGCGGGCTTGATGTCGCGGTGCACGATGCCTGCAAGGTGCGCTTCGGAAAGAGAGCTTGCGATCTGCACGCCGAGCCCAACGGCGCGCGCCTCGGTCAGCGCGCCCTCGGCAAGCACATGGTTGAGCGCTCGGCCGGAAAGGAGCTCGAAGGAGATGTACGCCGGCATCCCCTGGTCTTGGCCAAAGTCGAGCACCCGTACGGAGTGCGCGTCGGACAGGCGCTTGGCGACCTCGGCCTCTCGGCGGAAGCGCTGGCGATCGACATCGGTGTCGACGACACTTCGAAGCACCTTGAGGGCCACCTCGGTGCCCGTTTGGAGCCAGAAGGCGCGGAAAATCTCGCCGTAGCCGCCAGCGCCGAGCTTTTCGACGATGCGGTAGCGTGATTCGAGGCCGGTGGGGAACGTGTCGCGCATGGGAGGCGAATGGGCGCGAGACTATCGAAGCCCGCCGGAGCGAGCCAGCGGAACATGCGGCGCTAGCGAACGACCTGGCCCTGGGGTACCAGAACGACTGCGCGCTGCGCCGGGATCGAGATGGCGAGAGTTCCATCGCCTTCGACCACGTAGCTCGTGAGGTTTGGGTCCAGTACGTCGACCAGCGTGCTGCCGGCCGCGACGCCAACGGCCATGGCCTTGCCGTCTTTGCGCGTGACGCTGGTTTTGCGAGCGTTGGTGTTGAAGGCTACCAACGCGTAGCTCTCGCCAGCGTCGCCACCGGTGCGTTCGAAGGCGAAGATGCCTGCGTCTTCTTCGGCCTGCGTGTGCGGGGTGGAGAGACGAATCACCGTGTCGCCGCGACGCAGAGCGGGGTATTGCCGCCGGAGCCGCGCCAACTTGGAGAAGTGCCGGAAGGTGTCGCCGCTGGTGGGGAACCCCGTCTGCCAAAGCACCTCGCGGTTGGCCGGATCGTTGCCGCCCGCAAAGTCGAGCTCCGTGCCGTAGTACAGGCAGGGGATGCCCTCGGTGGTCATCAGCAGCGACAGGGCGTTCCGGAGCGCATCTTTGTCGCCGGCTCCGTAGAACAAGAAGCGCGCGACGTCGTGGTTGTCGATGAAGTTGACCGGTAGCTTGGAGGGGGCCACGCCGACGCCGCCCTCTTGGGGCGTGTTGCCGTAGTTCTTGGGAAGGTCGGCCCAGAGCTTCTCGATCTGATCGGTGCCCTTCTGGCGCTTCGCGTCGTGCGCGTACTGGAACACGTCGCGGTACACCTGGAAGTGCTGCGAGAAGTAGAACACGCTGTCGAGCATGCCGGGCTGCGTGAAGCTGCCGAGCAACTTGTCGTTGCCGTCGAAGGCCTCGCCAAACATCAAGAAGTTCTTCTTGCCTTGTTTGGCCAAGCGCTGGCGCACGGCTGGCGCAAAGGTGGTCCAGAACTCGTATTCGACGTGTTTGACCGTATCGATGCGGAAGCCGTCGAGGTCGGCGAGCTCGGCCCAGCGCGCGTAGGCGTCGACCATGGTGGCGCGCACCTCGGGGTTCTCCGTGGCCACGTCTTTGAGCCCACCGGGGAAGTCGCCGGTGAGCAGCTGCTCTTGGATGTCGTAATTGAGGGTGCGGCCCTTGCCGTGGTACGCCGCGGCGGTGCCCAAGATGCCGGGCTGCGGGGTGACGCGGTTGATGGCCGGGTCTTGGATGAAGATGAGCGGCGCTCGGCCGGCCTCGCCCAGCGAGGTGAACGATTGAATGCCGCGGGGGTCGAAGTCGGGGTCGAACTCGCTGAAGCGATCGATGGGGGAGGTCTTGCCGGTGCCGCCGATGTTGATGTCGGCCTTGCCGTTGAGGTTCATGTCGTAGAAGAACACTTGCCCCATGTGGTTGGTGACGATGTCGAGCACCACCTTGAGACCACGTTCGTGCGCCGCGGCCGTGAGCTTGCGTAGCTCGGCCAGATCGCCAAAGTGCGGGTTCAGCTGCGTGAGATCTTGGGCCCAGTAGCCGTGATATCCATCGACGTCGGCGTCGGTCTCGACGTTGCGAACGATGGGCGAGATCCAGAGCGTGGTGACTCCGAGCTCGACGATGTAGTCGAGGTGCTCGCGCATGCCCTGCCAGTCGCCGCCTTGGTACCGCGCGAGCGCGCCGGGACGCACCATGAAGTCGTTGTTGACGCTGCCGTTGGCGAAACGATCGACGAGCACCTGGTAGATCACCTCGTCGCGCCAATCGGCAACGTGGGTGGTGATGACCGGCTGTTTGCCTTCGGCGGGGATGTCGACACATCCGGCCTCGGGGACGAGGGCGCACATGAGGGCGAGAGGGGCGAGGACAAGGCGGGAACGCATGGGAAGCCTCACGGGTACGAACTCGAGTTGAACCACCACTCGACACCAAGACCTGCGTAGTGCTCGATCTTGCGCTGCGCGAAGATGTCTTGGGATGGGTACAGGGCGCGAGCGCCATCGTTGCGCGCCGACAGCGCGTAGATGGCATAGAGCTGCGGGCGCTTGAAGGACCCACGGCCGCTCGGCGAGATGAACGGAATGAGCGCGGCACGGGTGACCTGCGCCACGAGCGGTGCGTCGGTGGCGGGGTCGAGCACTGCGATGCGCCGCACCTGGTGGCTGGCCTCGAGGCCCAGACCAATGTGCTCGTTGAAGAAGGCCTGCGGACGCACCACGGCGGTGCCTTCATCGTACTTCTGCGTGGAGATCACCGAGGATTCTCCGTCGCGGAAGAAGCGCATGTACCCGCCAAACATGACCGCGAGCCAGTCGTGCTCGTAGTTTGCGCCGATGGCCAGGGTGGTTTCGCTGGAGCTCGCGGTGGTGCGGTCGGTGGCGAAGGTGTTGGGCACCGCCAGCGGGTCGTAGGCGGCGAGGCCCCGAGCGTGCCGCAAGAACAGCGATACGTAGGTGTCGCGCTCGCCGGTGAAGTACGTGAGCTGGCTGCCCATGAGCCAGCCCGAATCGGAGGGCAAGCCGCGGTCGCGGTCGGTGAGCGGATCGCGCTGGACGCCGGCCGCGAGCTGGTGGGCCTCGCCGTAGAGAACGGCCTTGAAGCCGCCCTTCTCGCCCGGGCGGTACATGTGCGTGAGCTTGAGCGTCTCGATGGTGCGCGGGCGATCGAGATTGGTGATGTTGTTGGCGCCAAAACCAAAGGGCGCGACCACGGGCACCCGCTGGAACTGGTACGGGTTGTCGAGACGCTGCTGGCCCGCGTGCACGGCCAAGGTGGTCTCGTGCATGCGGGGCAGGCCCTCGCGCTGCGCTGACTGGTACACCTTGCCGAAGACGCCGCCACCCAGGGTGTTCTGGTTGTCGAGGGGCCACCAGTTGAGCAGGTAGATGTCGTCGCCGCGATACATGCGGTAGCCGCCCCAGACGTACACATCTTTGTACTTGGCCTGGGCGTACAGGTTTCGGACGGCGATTTGGTCTTGGGCTTTGCCGGTGAAGTGGAAGAACGGTCCGAAGAGCGCCAAGGTGGAGACCACCCGGGTGCTCACGTCGTTCTTGAAGGTGTCTTCGCGGCGAAGCTCGAGCTCGGCGTAGTCGTCTTCGTCGATACGGGTGCCGTGGGCCACGATGTTGGCCTTGCGCCCGGTGCCACCGCGCAAGTCGCTGGCGAAATGCGCACGACCGTAGGACCCGAACTCGAAGCGACCGGAGGGCGGCGGCTCGGCGGGTGTAGACGGCGCTGCGGCAGCGGCCGCCGCGGGCGCATTCGCCTGACCAGGCGTGCGGTAGTCGTTGACCGGTGGCTCGGCCGGGTTGGGGGCGGGCGGCGCCGTGGGGGCCGGGGCCGCACTGGGCGAAGGCTCCGGCGGGGGCTGGGCCATGGCGTGCCGCGTCTGCAGGACGGAGCCCGCGAGCGCAGCCGTACCGATGATCGTGCGAAGGATGTTGGCGCTGATTCTCACGCGTCCTCGGAGCTCGGGCGGGCAGTGCCAACCATTGGATTTCGGCGCAGGCACTCGTTGCGCCGACAGGGGCAACCGTGTGGGAGCTAGCACGAATCGCTAGGGGTGCCAGGGCAAAAGTCACTCAGGCATGCGTTACTACCCGGAGACGCAAATCTGACGGAAATACCGTAGGCTACGCTGTTGTGCAGGTGAGACGATGGTCCTTCGGCGCGGGGGTCGCGGCAACGTGCCTTGCGCTTGCGTGCGCACCGCCGTCGCAGCGCAAACCCATCGAATGGGAACCCATCGGCACGGTGCCCGCCGACAAGCTCAAGGCCCCCGACGAGCCGGTCGAATCGTCGCAAGACAGTGCGGGCAGCGGCAGCACGAGTGGTCGCGAAAGCGAGAGCGGCAACACGAAGATCGAGAGCGCGGGCGACTGCAAGTCCGACAAGTTCGATGATCTGATGGGCGCTCTGGCCAACGGTGCCTGCGAGGCCGAAGCGCGTGCCGAGCGGCCGGCAGATCTGCGGGACAGCCTGGAGGTGCGCATGACCCCAAGCGCTGCAAGCGTATCTCCCTCGGGCCACGTGGACTTGCAGATCGCCTACCGCAACAAGGGTAGCAAGCCCATCACGTTGCTGTTTGCGTTGGACCCCGGCGCCAAGTTCGAGCCCGAGGTGTTCGACAGCAAAGGCCGCTTGGTGGGCGCGAGCTCGGCCAAGGGCGCAAAAAAGGGTGCCAAGACCAGCAGCAAGGTGGCCAAACTTGTGTTGGGCGCCGGCGGCACTGGCAAAGCCAAGGTCTCGTGGACCGCGCCGCAGACGAAGGGCAAATACACCGTGCGGGTGCTCACATCGCTCTTGGTGTCCGCCGATACCCGCGACAAAGACCTGTCGGCGCCGCGCACGCAAGTGCAGGTGGACTAGCCCTACTTCCTCCCGTCGGCTTTCCGCGGATTTGCATCGCGGCAATCGCTAGCGGACCGCGCACTCCGCCGCGCAGTCGCCGGACTTCACGCAGATGAGCTCGCCGCCTAGGGCAGCGCTGTAGCGCTTTGCCGTGGCGTTCTTGGCCACGCAGAAGCTGGAGAAGATGCACCCCGGGGCGCAGGTGTCGCCGGCCTCTCTGGCGCCCGCAGGCGTGCTGCCGCCGTTGTTCGAGCCATTGCCACCCTGGATGGGCGCCTCGATGAACATCTCGGACAACCGCGCCACGACGTGGTTCTTCGAGGCGATTGTCGTCAGCAGACGATCGAGCCCCTCGGGCTTGCTGCCCCAGCGATAGGGGTTCTGCAGGTGCGAGAGGATGACGAATCCGTCGAGGGACCAGCGGTTCTTGTCGCCGAACGCCAATACGGCATCGGTGAGTCGGCCTGGGTTCAGGCAGCGCGAGTTGTTGGGTGCGGTGCGGCAGTCGGGTAGGTCTGCGGCGTCTTTGACGTCGACGTTCCAGCCGAAGTGAAAGGGGAACCCGGCCTTGGAGGCCAGCCCCAGCGAGCGCGCGTCGTATTCGCCATACGGTGCACGCCAGTAGTTGAGCATCTTGGCGTTGGGCGGCACGGTGCCACCGCGGTAGATCTGCGCGACCGCCGCGTCCCAACCGCGACGGAGTTCTTCGTTCTCGCGCACCCAGTCGATGCTCTGGTTGTTGTGCGGATGAGTCTGCGTGTGGTTTCCGAACTCGTGGCCTTCGTCGATCATGCGCTTGATGACGCCAAAGTTCTTGGGGTCGAGACCTCCTTGCAGGCCCTGCTTCAGGCTCTTGAAGATGAACGGACCGGAGATGAAGAACGTGATCTTCACGTTGTGACGCTTGAACACGTCGAGAATTTCGTTGGCGTTCTGAGGCTCGACCCAGGCGCAGTCCATGGTGAGCCCGACCGCTTGTTTGCCGCCCACGCGCCGGAAGTACAAGAACTTGGATTTGTCGACGACGCCGGTGTTGCCGTAGGCATCGTGCGTGTCGACGTACCGGTACGAGCGGGTGCCATCGGAGTACGACGCAGCCAGATCGTCTTCGCGGAAGTGTTCGTCGTCGCCGCCTTCATCGGTGGCGGCGGCTTCAGCCTCGGTCCCGGCGCCGCAACCCGCCCCCAACGAGGTTGACGCGAGGGCCAGCAGGGCAAGTGGCAGGAGGGCACGGGGAGCCAGCTTCATGATGTAGGCAAACGTAAGCAAGCGCCGTGCCGCGGGTATTTCCCGGGATAATGGCGCGCAAGGCATCGTGCTGGTGTCCACGGCGTGCACGGCATGGACAACGCGTGGGTCAGGCCGCGCGCTTCCCTGGGCCGACGCGGCACTGCTGGGAAAAGAGTCGCGGTGCGCCTCTGCGCGCGGTCTTCGGGGTGTAGCGGCTGCGAAACGCGCCTAGCGTTTGCGGATTCCAACGCCCTCATCAACCAGGCGCGATCGCACGGATGCAGCGCGATCTCGGGCTACGGGGACCCGCAGCTTGGCGACGCTGCCGGTCCGTGCCCCGAGGAGCAACGCCGTTTCGCCGGCGTCGCGTTCGAGTTCGAGGATGTGGTCCTCATTGACGAGCCAGTTGCGGTGCACCCGCGGGAAGATATGGCCGAAGGTGCCAGCGATGGCATCGAGCGAGAGGTCGACGTCGAACGTTCCACGCTCGGAGTGGACGAGACTCATGCCTTGTGCGGCCTCGATGGCCCATACCTCATCGAGGTTCAAGAACACGAGGTTGCGCTTGTTGCGAGCAACGATTCGACTTCGCCGCGACGGCGCCCCGGGCGCGGGCACGCGTCGAGCTGCCTGGATCCGCGCCAGACACTGGGCGATGCGGTCAGCGTCGAAGGGCTTCAGGATGTAGTCGACAACGCCCAGAGAGAACGCTTCGACGGCGTGCTCCTTCATGGCAGTGGCAAGCACGAAAACCGGCGCGCCGGGCGCCCCCGCGAACTGCCGAATGAGGTCCATCCCGGTGGCCGTAGAGCCGACCAGATTGACGTCGACGAACACGACATCAATGGCTCCGGTACCCGCGGCGTCCCGCAAGAACGCGGCGGCATCTCCGAAGGCTCCAACGGCGCCGACCACCGTGGCAAGTCCCGTCCCTTGCAACAACTCCACCAGGTAGTTTCGGGCCACCCACTCGTCTTCGAGTACCAATGTGCGCATCGATGCCGACGATTCGGTCATGACGGTGCTCCCGCTTGGGAACTTGAATCCTGGGAACTTGAATCTTCAGCACTTGAATAGTGGAGCTTGATGACGGCCCGGGTGCCCTCGGCGCCGTGGAGAATCTCGAAGGACGACCCGGGCTGGGAGATCTCGAGGCGACGCCGGACGTTCTCGACGCCAATGGCCCCCTTGCGCGGCGGCACCGCCGCCCCGGGACCGTTGTCTTCGATGGAGCAGACCACTTGCCACGCGCCTTCACGGCGGACTCGCACGGTGACGCAACCGTTGCCCTCCGCGCGCAGAGCACCATGAACGATGGCGTTCTCCACGAGGGGTTGCAGGATCAACCTCGGCAACAGCGCATCCCGGGCAGCATCATCGATGTGCCATTCGAAACGAAGAAGCGGCGCATGCCGAATGCTGAGCACCTCGCAGTAGCGCTGAAGCCAAGCGATCTCGTCATCGACGCTCTGCTGTTCCTCGTGCTCTTCGAGGGCGTCCCGGAGCAGCGCACCCAAGTTCACCAGCGTGCGCCGCGCGGCCTGCGTGTCGGAGCCCACGAGGCCTGCGATCATGTTGAGTGTATTGAGCAAGAAGTGGGGCTCCAATTGACTCCGCAGGCGCGTGAGCTCGGCTTTGGCTTGCAACTCTGCGGCCTCGAGCTTCAGCGTGGCGACCTCGAGGGTCTTCAGCTGCTGCTGTTCGATCATCCGAGGCACAAGCACCGCCAGGGACCAGGCACCGACCACGAACACCGAGAACACGGTGCCCAGAAGAAAGCTGCCGAGGGCACTGTCCACCGGCGTGTCCACGCCGCTGAACTGCTTGGCGACCCGAGGGACAACGCCCGTCCAGAGCAACACGCCGACGGTGCCCCCGGCCCCGACGGCCGGAAGTGCAGTGGCGACAGTCCGCGCGCGGATCGACTGATTGTCTGGCAGGAACGCGTCGAGCAGCGAGAGCAACGTCGAAACCACGAAGAAGTTGGCCGCTCCGATAGCCATGGGGAGCGGCACATCGCGCCCCTGCAACAGCATGCGAACGGCGGGCGTGGCCTGGAGGAAGACAAGAACCACCAACAGGGCGGTACTCACCCTCTGGCGCATCCGCGAAGGCGTGGGCGCGTTCGGACCCGGTTCGAACTTGGGCGCGTGGGCCATGATGCCTCTTGATTGAGCGTACCCTGCTGTGAGTTCTGTGTGCACGATAGCCTCGTTCAGCGCTCGAAACGGACGTTGACCCGAGACGAGCCCGGTACCGGAGTTCCGTTGCGGTCGAGCGCGGGCTGAAATCGCTTGGCCCGAGCACACTGGGCAGCCTCGCGCCCGAAACCCGATCCGGGCTCGCTCTCGACGACAACGGAACGTACCGCGCCATTGGCTTCCACCTCGATGGACAGGCGCACGACCGCCGCGTCCATGCCGCTCTGGTCCGCCTCGGCCGGGAACGGACATCGCCAACTCACACCTTCCGCGAGCTGCGGCCGGCGGCTGCGGTCTGGTCCGACCGGGGCTGGGGGGCTTGGCGTAGCCGGTGCGCGACCGGACCCGGTGCCCGTGGAGGCGGGCGCGCCGTACCCCCCAGGTGTCGTGCCTTTGCCAACGGACGAAGTGACACCTCCGGCGTAGGTCTCGGCGGAGCCGACCACCATGCTGTTCGTCAAGTCGACAGGGCTGTCGTCTGGAGCAGCCAACACTGCTGCGGCGGCCGCTGCGGGTGCCGCAGCAGATGTCGGCGGTACGTTGGCTTGCGGAGACGGTGGCGCGGGCTCGGGCTCGGGCTTCAACTCGGCTTTCGGTGGTTCTACCGGCGGCGGTTCTACCGGCGGCGGTTCCACGGGCGGCGGAAGCGCCACCATTTCGACCTCGGGGGCGGCGAGCCCCCCTTGTGCCTTACCGAAGCCGATGGCCGCAGAGGCCACCGCCCCGTGCAGAACGAGCGCGCCGACCGCCGCAAGCGCCGGTGTGAGCGACGTTCGCTTGCGCGACAACACTGCGCCTAGAACGTCCGTCATGGCTTCTTTCCAGACCCAGCGGGCATAGGCACGACGCCGAAGGCCACTTTGCCGATGCCGGCGGCACGAATCTGGTCGAGGGCGTGCATCACCCGTGCGTGTGGCACGGCGCCGTCGGCCTTGACCACCGCGCGCAGGTCTTTGGTGTTCTTGGCGGCAAGGTTGGCTTCGTTCTGCAACGCGTCGTCGTCAGGCAGTGTCTTGCCGTTCACCTGAATGCCCGTTGGCGCCACAAGGACCACGGAGAAGACCTCTTGCACCTCACCGCCCGTTTGGGCCTTGGGCAAATCGACGCTGATGGCCTTCTGCCCCACGATCAACTTTGCGGTGACCATGAAAACGATGAGCAAGACGAGCGTGATGTCGACCAGAGGGGTGACGTTGATGCCGGTGATCGCCCCGTTGCGGGCCCTCGAAGTGCTCGCGCCCACGTTAGGCCTCGCTGCTCGAGAGTGTGGGGAGCTTCGCCGGATATCCAGAGTCGTTTGGCTCCGAACGGGGGGGCGCGATGGCCGCACCTTCGAGATGGGCGAGCACGACGTGACCCAGCGTCTCCGAGCGCTCGACGATGACGGTGATCTTGCCTTGGAAGTAGTTGAAGGCCGCCACGGCGGGGATCGCGACGACAAGCCCCATTGCTGTGGCCACGAGCGCCTCGGCGATAGCGCTCATGACCCGTTCGGGCGCAAGGCCTCCGGATGCCGCGGCGTTGGCCCCCGCCATGCCGAGCTCATCGAAGGCGCCGACAACACCGATGACCGTACCGAGCAGGCCAACGAACGGTCCGTTGTTTCCGACGGTGCCCAAGAATCCCAGCCGCTCTTCGAGCCTGGCCCGCTCCACCCCTCGCGCCGCGGCCATGGCCTCCGCGGCCGCTTTGGGACCACTCTTCCAGACCGATAGGCCGGCCCGCGCGACCACCGCTTCGAGGCTCGCAGATTGCTTCAGCTTGTCTTCAGCCTCTTCCAGCCTGTGCTCGCGCAACAGTCGGTGAAGCTCTTGAACGAGCTGGGCGACATCACCGCTTCGACGTCGCAGGAGCCAGAACCGTTCGATGGAGATGCCGAGGGACACCACACTGAGTCCAATGAGGAGCCACATCACCCATCCCGCGCCGGCATGCACCATCGCGTTCTTCGCCATCTCGATCATTCTTGTTGCCTTCCTTTTGGCTTGAGCCGTGTTTCGTTCACCGTGCGCGCAGCACGAACTTCTTCCACGAGACCCCGGACCGGTTGTCGTGCGTCACCACGAAAAGGTCCACGTCACCGGCATCGATGGGGCCCTTTATGGTGTTCTCTGCCTTACCCAGACGGCCCCGGCGGGAGTCGAAGAGGATGACCGCCTCGTTCTTGAGCTTGCTGCGCGTGGCGAAGAAGCTCGCCCATACCTGCTCGCGATCCGGCGGCGCCCCGGGCACGGCGCCCGACTGGTCGATCTCGGACGCGGTGTCCGGGAGCTCCACCTCGATTTTTCGCTCTGGACAGTCGTCGAGTGAGTTCTTGCTGCAGCGTTCGATCTCGATGGGGGCATCCGCGGAGAGCGCCATGCCATCGAGCTTCACCGCGTCGATCTCCGGATTCCGATTCGTCCGGTCGGCGTATACGAATATCCGCGCATGGGCGAACACGAAGTCCGTTGCCCCGAGACGATTGCCCGCAGTGTCGAAGCACCCGACGGGCACCTCGTCGGGGTAGGTCGACCTCGCCCCAACCCAGCGAAGGCTTCCGGCACACGCGGCAACGAAGACGAAGGCCGTCGCGAACTGCGTGGGCCCGGGACGTCGAGGGGCCTGAGCAATTGCATCCGCAGGGATATCAAACGCCGCGAGTGCCCCGGGGGTGCTCAGCGAGTCGAGTTCTTGGCCGTTGGCGTACCGCGTAGCCATGCGGCGATAACATTCGGACACGAGGTCGTCTTTTGGCGCAACGCACAGATCCCTCAGCCAGGAGATGCGCATGGCCCGGCCCCCTTGGTCGGCGCGCCCGTCGTAACCGAGAACCTCGGCAGTAACCCGCGCGCCGGGCGCCGCATAGGGCGTATCCGTGCGAACCGCCAAGATGCGGACGGTTTCGAGCGAACTTGCAGGCGTGGCATCGGACTGGCACCCAAGGCTCAGTCCGGAAACTGCCAGAGCACCGGCGCCAAGACGAACGAGGCTCTTCATAGCTCACCTCGCAGACCCAAGCTGGGCAGGATCGTGAGGCCCTCGGTGTACTGCGTTGACGTGTAGTTGAAGTTGTAGGAAACGCCCTCGACGGCACGACGGTTGTAGATGTTCTGGACGTCGGCATAGAAGCTGAGCTTCCACGTGGGGAACGTCCAGGTCTTGTCGAAGCGCACGTCGAGATTGTGGAACATCGGGAGGCGCTCTCCGTAGGCTGGTTCCCGCGCGGCAGACACATAGGTACCGCTGCTCGCGTCGTAGCCACCATCGACGCTGGGTGTGTAGAGGTTGCCGCTGACGAGTCGAAAGCGCCCGCCGAGCCGATACCCCTTTCCGAGGTCATAGCTACCGAGCACCGTCAGGATGTGGGTCTGGTCGTACTGGAACAGAGCCCATGGGTCCTGTGCATCGTCACGACGCTCGCTGCGCGACAGCGTGTACGAGAGCCATCCAAAGAACCGAGGGTGCCCCTTGTAGCGGAGCATCCACTCCGCACCGTAGGCACGCCCCTCGCCAGCGTTGCCGGCGCCGGTGACCACGATGCGGTCGATGTTCTTGACGAAACCTTCCACCGACAGATCTAGGTGTTCGCTGAACTGCTGCTCGGCCCCAAGCGCGTAGTGGGCGGCGCGGGTGGAGCGCAGCCCCTTCTGGCCGTACGTGGGATCGGTCTGGAGCGCCGACGGCGGCTGATGATAGAGACCGAGGCCTCCCTTGAGCGTAGTGCGTCGAGGGCCGGGCACGATGTCCTGGCGAAGGTTGAGCCGCGGCGCGAAGTCCCACGCAGCCGTGGTCGACGCATAGTCGGCGCGAAAGCCCGGAACCACGCGGCCCCCGGTCCACGGCACGATCTCGAACTCGGCATAGGCCCCGGCGAAGCCTCGCTCACCAGATGCGCTCGACGAGATCGGCGGTGTACCTGGCGCTGGAACGGTTCCAGGCACAAGGCGCGCCGGTAGCCGGAGCGATAGATCGTAGGGGGAGTAGATCATGTCGATGCCAACGTTCGCCTTCACCGCGCGGGCCATGCGTTGCGACACCTCTGCGCGAACCGAGAACGGGTACTCCACGGTCGAGATGAAGTTCTGTCCGATGCTGAGGTTGATCTGATCGCGACCGGCAGCGGCCACAACCTTGAGCTCGCCCCCTTCTGCGTATTGGTTGCGATAGATCGACTGCAATCGGTAGAAGCGCGTCTGGTTGTCGAAGCCGCCGCCTTGCCCTGCGTCCGCGGCGGTGCTCTCCGTGCGTGTGATGGCGAAGGCGTCGTCGGAGCCAAAGAACGTGGTTCGAAACGAAGACCGAGGGCCCAGATCCTTTTGGATCATGAGCTGGTAGTCGTAGTACCGAGGTGCAGTGCCGACGCCACCGTTGGCCTGGGCGAGGATCGGACCGAGCCACACGTCGAACCACGAACGCCGTCCCGAGGCCAAGAACTTCCACCCCGTATTGCCGATGGGCCCTTCGACGTGCAACCGGGCATCGATCATGTCGAACTGGGCGAAGCCGTGCAGCTTGTCTTTTGGGTTGCGCAACGCAACGTCCACCATGCCGGCGGTGCCGCGGCCATAGGTGGTGCCGTAGTTGCCCGGGTAGAAGTCCAGGCGATCGAGCGCCTCGGTGGGGACCACAGAGCTAAGGCCGCCAAAGTGGTACGCGAGGGGAACCGGCGTGCCATCAACGAAGATCGTCGTCTCTGCAGGCGCCGAGCCGCGTACGACCAGTTGACCACTCAAGAACGGCGGCCGCGCAACCCCAGGCAACGACTGGAGGGCCCGCAGGGCATCGCCGTTGGTGCCCGGAATCTTCTCGATCTCCTCGCGCGAAAGCGTTCGTTTGGTGACCTCCCGGGGCGGCTTGGTGCCTCGAACATTGACCTCTTCGACAACGTCCTCGGTTGTTGCCGCGGCGACGGGCACGGGGGACACCGGAGGAGGCTCGCTCTCGAGCCGAAGCACCACGTCCACCTCTTCGGCGAAGTCGAGGCTCACCTCCGTAGCGTCATCGAGCATGCCCGGAGCGTGGGCCTGCACGCGTACTTTCCCCGGGGGCAAGTCTCGCAAGGTCCAGCTCCCGTCGACGCCTGCGGTCACCATCGTGGTGCTCCCGTCCGCCATGCGCACGGACACCTGGGCGGCCAAGGGAGCCTCGTCTCGAGACACCACGCGCCCTCGCAAGCGAGGTCTCGGCGGCCGAAAGACAAACTGGAACCTCACCCGCGCGGCGATGGGTGTGTCCCCGCGGGTGGCGGGTGTGAAGGTCATCGTGAGGGCCGCCTCGACCGCAGCTTCGTCGAAGCCATGTGCTTGCGGCGCCACAGGTACCGCGCGGCTCACATTGCCGGCCTTGTCGACGTCCAAGAGAAGCACGACCGTGGTCTCCTGGAAGAAGCGCTCGTCGATGGCTCGCTTCGGGTAGCTCACCTCCGCCGAAGTCACCAGAACCGGCATGCGAATCTCTGCGGGGGCGTCGTCCGCCCTTGCCGCAGCGGAGGCCGACAGGAGGTGAGCGACGAAGAGGGTCGCTACGTATCGTTTGCGATAGCGCACGGAGGAGACGATGCCCCATCGCAGGCTGGTCGGCGCGCCACCGCCGACGGACGCCGTGAATCCGCTGATGAACCGTACGGAGCTCCTGCGCGGGGGAAATACGACGGTTGTCGGGCCTGCGCGTGGTTCGCGACACCGAATCGTGCCCGGGAGCTTTGGACGGCGGAATTCGACCTCTCAACGGCGTCGGGCGGCAACCCACAAACACACGTGACATCTTCACGACGTCCCTACGAGTTTCCCCCTCCCCCGAAAGGAATTGTCATGAAGCGCTCGGTCGTTTTGCGTGGCTGCGTCTTGCTCGCCGTGGTCTTCGTCGAGACGCTCGTACTTGCAGCACCACTCTCAGGTCCTCCGGAAGAGGCCTTCGCGGCGTGCAACGGCAAAGAAGCGGGCGCGGCGTGTACCGTTTCGTTCCGCGGGTTGATCATCGAGGGGCAATGTGTCCCTTGGCAGGACAAGGCGCTGGTGTGCCGCCCCGCGACGGTCCCCTAAGTGCCGTCGCCTACTCTCGCTGCGGCACACACGTCATGCGCAGCGGGACGTCGGCGCATTGGCGGGCATCGCCGTCGCGCCACCCAGCAAGAACTGCAGGGCCCGCTCGTGAACCTCGAACTCCTCGATGTGCACCACCCGGGGTTCGATCCCAACGCTGCGCCATGCGTCGAACACATCGCCGAGTTCGTAGCCAGGTAGCCCTTGCGGCCCAAGCACCACGAGGATGGTGCCATCGTAGGCTCGAAGGCCGTGCCAGAACAGCTCCCGAGCGTCGCGCACGCACACGGCGTCGAGCCCCAGCACGGAAAGTGCGAGCAGCGCGCGCGACGGCAGAGTGGAGCCATCGGCTCCAATGAAAACCTTCGTCCGACCGGTAGACATGGTCACGGCCGACCTCCTGCGGGCACGGGCTGCATCTCCAGGAAGAAACGAACGGCCACGGTGAACGCTTCTAGAGAGAAAGGTTTGGCAACAAGCAGCGCTTCGAGACGATCGGCGAGTCGGTGCAGGCCTGCGTCGGGAAATGACGTGACCGCGATGACCGGCGTGGAGCAGCCGCAGTTGCGCATGCGCTCGACCACATCGAGACCGCTGAAACCGGGCATGCGCACATCTGTGACCACCAGGTGGAAGCCCCCATCCGGGCCGGCGTTCATGCCCTCGGGTGTGCTGAGGGTGCTCAGCAACTCGTTGCCAGAACGCACCTCGGTGACGGAGTGCCCATCGAGACGCAGGATCGCCCCCATGAGCATCCTCAGGTCATCGTCGTCTTCGGCAACCAGAACGCGCGTCGCACGATTCCGGCCCGGCCACGTGGCTTCATCGTCATCAAAGTCCAGGGGCCTGTGCATCATGGCAACCTCCGATCGTGTCGCGGGTTTCGAGCCCCTTGAACGCACGACTCGTGCCGAACCTCGGATCAGGTGTTTTTCTAGCGATGCGGCGCCCTGGCACTCGTTGCGTTTCACCCCATGTCGCAAAGTGCAACACCCCGGGGGTGGGCATTTCGTGCGTTTCAGCGCAAAGCTGCACTGGCCCGGCGCGTGCATCTCGAAGGCGCCCATGAAGATATTCGTCCGCGCCCAGGGCTACCCCGAGGCTCCGACACTGGAGCGTTACGCGCGCGCTCGTCTTCTGCTTTGTCTTGCGGCCGAGAGCGGAGTGAGCACCGTCTACGTGGCCATCCTCCGCGAGCAACGCTCGGGTTCCCAGGACGCCTGGGCCTGCCGTATCGTGGCTCGGTGCAAAGACCTCGTCGTGGTGTCTCGTGCCGTATCGGCCTCGCCGGCAACGTCCATCGACGTTGCCTGCGGACGCGTTGCCTATGGCATGACCCGGCCGCAAGCCAGCCGCCTCGCAAGCTCGAAAGCGCACGCAGAACGCCGGGCATCGTAGCGGCGGTGGGCAAGTCCTTCGCGCGCCTCCTTGGGGGCCCCTTACGCACCGCTTGCGCCGCGTCGCCATGAAGGTCATCGCCAAATTTGCTTCTTCGTTCCTCGTCGTCAGCATGGTGCTGCTCGGCATGTATGGCTATTTCGCGGCCTCCCAAGAGGTGGCGCAGCTCGACGAGAGTGTCACCAAAGACCTGCTGACGTTGGGCGGCGTCTTGCGCGAGGGGCTCCAGCGGCTCCCCGAGGGCGAGCGCGACCTGGGCAAAGATCGCCTGGTCGAGGCCGCACGGGCCAAACGCAAAGACCTTCGCATCAGCTGGCACGAGGGAGCGACCGATGCCACCGACGCCGCAAGCAAAGTCCCGACGGGCTCGGACTTTCATCAGATTGTCGTACGGCTGCCCCTCCGACGTGCGGACTCCCTCCACGGCGTCTTGGAGCTGTCCCGCGATGTTCCCGACGAGGCCCTGCTCATGCGCAAGGCCTTGGCCACCGAGCTGCTCTTCGCGGTGGGCCTTGCGGCCAGCGGCAGCCTGCTCGCCGTGGTGCTCGGTGGTGCGCTCATTGGACGCCCCTTGCAGCGGGTCGTTCAGCAGGCGCGGCGCATTGGCGCAGGCGACTTCTCCGCGCGACTCCGAGAGACCCGCAGCGACGAAATCGGCGAGCTCAAGCGCGAGCTCAACGTGATGTGCGACGCGCTCGAAGCCTCGCGCAAGCGTTTGGAAGACGAACAGGCTGCCCGGGTGCAGACCATGGAGCAACTGCGGCACCTAGACCGCCTGCGCACCGTCGGCACCTTTGCGTCCGGGCTGGCCCACGAGCTTGGCACACCGCTCAATGTGTTGCTGCTGCGCGGCCAGGCGCTGGCGTCTGGGTCAGTCGCCGCGGGCGATCTTCCAGCCACCGGCACCATGATGGTGGGGCAAGTGCAGAAAATGAGCCAAATCGTGCGGCAGCTGCTTGATTTTGCTCGGAAGAAGCCACGGGAACGGAGCCGCGTGGCGTTGGAAGACGTGGCCGAGGGGGCCAAGCGCCTGCTCGACGCCATTGCCCGCAAGCACGGCGCGACCATCGAGCTGGAGATCGAAGACCGCCAGGAAGTGCAAGGGGACGCATCGCAACTCGAGCAAGCCCTGACCAACCTCATCGTCAATGGCATCCACGCCATGACTTCTGGCGGCACTCTTCGCCTGCGCGTGTGGTACCTGGCCGACGCGAAAGTCCCCAACTCGGGGCGCTGCGCGTCGATGATGGTGGTGAGCGTGAAGGATGAGGGCACTGGGCTCGACGAAGAGACCCTCAAGAAGATCTTCGAGCCGTTCTTCACCACCAAGTCCGCAGACCAGGGCACCGGGCTCGGGCTCTCCGTCGCGCGAGAAATCGTCGAAGATCACGGGGGTTGGATCGACGCCGAGAGCTCCCCTGGCCAAGGCTCCACGTTCTCCATGTATATTCCCGTTGCTTCATGAGCACCCGAATCCTCGTTGTCGACGACGACCGCGACATGTGCGACGAGTTGGCCCGCGAGCTGACGGCACTTGGCCATGTGGTCACCTCCCGCCAAGACGCGGACGCGGCCTACGCATTCTTGGAGGGCAATGATGTCGATGTGGTGCTCACGGATCTGAACATGCGGGGGCCCAACGGCCTGGAGCTATGTCACCGCGTGGTGGCCAACCGGCCCAATCTCCCGGTCATCTTGATCACGGGCTTCGGAAGCATGGACACCGCCGTTCGTGCCATGCGCGCTGGCGCCTTCGATTTCCTGACCAAGCCATTCAGCACCGAGCAACTGTCCGTTGCTGTCGACCGCGCGCTTGCGGTGGGGCAGCTCCGGGACGAGGTGCGGCGCCTACGCCAAGAGGTCGACAGCCTGGTCAACCCCGCCGGCATGATCGGCAGCAGCCCCGTCATGTTGTCGCTGTTCCAGATGGTCTCCCGGGTGGCCAAAACCGACACGACGGTGTTGGTCAGCGGGCCCAGCGGTGCCGGCAAAGAGCTGGTGGCGCAGGCCATTCACCGGCAGAGCAAGCGGGCCAAAGGTCCATTCGTGGCCATCAACTGCGCCGCATTGCCCGAGGCCTTGCTGGAGAGCGAGCTTTTTGGCCACACCAAAGGTGCGTTCACCGACGCCCGCGAGAACCGCCGCGGGCTCTTCGTCGAGGCCTCTGGCGGCACCCTGTTCCTAGACGAGTTTGGAGAGATGCCCCAAGGCGTACAAGCCAAGCTCCTGCGTGCCCTCGAAGAACGCAAGGTTCGCCCGGTGGGTGGCAGCGCCGAGGTGCCGGTCGACGTGCGCATTTTGGTGGCCACCAACCGGGACCTCGAGGCGCTCGTCGAAGAGCGCAAGTTCCGCGAAGACCTC
Organism: Polyangiaceae bacterium; assembly: GCA_044358965.1. Lineage (GTDB taxonomy): Bacteria > Myxococcota_A > Polyangia > Polyangiales > Polyangiaceae > SXNL01. The sequence continues at coordinate 841 of JBIKNA010000082.1, read as the reverse complement.
TACTACCGGGTGAACGTGGTGCACATCGACGTGCCGCCGCTTCGGGCCCGGGGCAGCGACGTTCTTTTGCTCGCGCAGGCCTTCGCTGTTCGCCTGGGCGAGCGCCACGGAAAGCAGATTCGCGGCATCTCCGAGGCCGCAGCCGAAAGACTGCTGGCCTACACGTGGCCGGGCAACGTGCGAGAACTCCAGAACGCCATCGAGCGCGCCGTGGCGCTCACGCGCTTCGAGACCATCGCCGTCGACGACCTGCCCCCCAAGATACGCGACCACAAGGCATCGGCGCTCGTGTCCGGCGACGCTGCGGACCTCGTCAGCCTCGAGGAGCTGGAGCGTCGCTACATCCGCCAAGTGATGGAGCTTGTGTCGTGGAACAAGAGCGAGGCCACAAGAATTCTGGGCATCGATCGCTCGACCTTGTACCGCAAGCTCGAGCGCTACTCGCTGGCGCCGCCGGCCCCCAAAAGCACGCCCGCGCCATAGAGCCTCGATGCGCCAGCCGTTGCGTTTTGCGACATGGAGCAAAACGCATCGCGCGGACGCCGCGCTGGCCCTGGAAATGCCGCAGAATTCATTGGCACGCCGGATGCTTCAGCCTGGCCCAGTCCCGAGCGCATTGCCGGGCCCCAACGTTGGAGCAAATGCTGTGAACATCCAAGTGCGCTTTCATGGACTGCCTCAAGAATCAGAGATCGAAGCCTACGCTCGCAAGCGGCTTGGGTCCGCCGTGGTGACCTGCCTGCCTTCTTGGGACCACCCAATTCTTGAAACTTGGCCTTGGGGCGCTGTGTCGTTTTCGCAGGTGTGAAATCAGGGTGTCGAGTGGTCCGGCATCGGGCGG
>JBIKNA010000081.1:0-21575 GCA_044358965.1 Polyangiaceae bacterium | reverse complement strand
TGATCTGGCTCGCGGTTGTGTTTTTCTCGGTCCTCATGCACGAACTCGGGCACGCCATCGCCGGCCGCCTGTTCGGCCTCGAGCCGCAGATCGACCTTCATGGCATGGGCGGCACCACCTCCTGGGTTCGCGGACGCAAGCTCTCGTCGCTGCAGAGCATCGTCGTCAGCCTTGCGGGGCCCTTCGTGGGTATCGCGCTTGGCATAGGGTTCTTCGCCTTTGGCAGCATTCGAGGGTGGGATGGCTTCACGCCCCTCGCCAAGCTTGCGCTCTACAACCTCGTCTGGGTCAACGGCGTTTGGGGCGCGCTCAACCTGTTGCCCATGTTGCCGCTCGACGGCGGCAATGTCATGGCCGTCATCGCCAACGTCGTCACAAAAGGTCGTGGCGAGCGCCCCGCGCGCATCATCTCCATCGGGATTGCGCTCATTGCGGCTCCCCTTGCGTTCAACGCCAAGATGGTCTGGGCCGGCGCGCTGTCGCTGCTGTTTGCCTTCCGCAACTTTCAGGCCCTTCGGGCCGTCGCCGCGGTGCAAGACGAGGTGGGGCTCGTCGAGGCGCTCGCCCAGGCGCAGACAGCACTCGACGCCCAAGACGGCCGCGAGGCCATTCGGCTCGCCGAGGCCGTGTATGCCGATGCGCGTTCGCCGCAGGTCCGCTTCGAGGCCCTTCGCATTCTGGCCTACGGACGTGTGCTGGAGGGGCACTGGGGCCCGCTCATGAACATGCTGGAGCGCGCCGGCCGGGAACTCGGACCGCAAGAGCTCGAACGGCTCCGGACTGCGGCGCTCGAACTCGGGCGTCCAGACGAAGCGGCGCGCATTGGTGCGCTGCTCAGCGCGTTTCAGGCGGAATCGGCCAGCTTTCGGGCATAACCCCCCCGACGTGGCGAATTTCTGCGGTTTGCGCGCCAAGGAAGAATTTACCGGGGGGCGCCGTACCCTCTTCCATGCGCTCCCGTACCTCGTCTGATCCGGCCCAGGGAACCGCCGAGCGTGGCTCCCATCTGCGCCTTGTGGCTCTGGAGCCCGAACTTCCTCGGGCCCGGGCGGTGCTTGCGGAGCTTTCGGTCCTGCGCGAAGACAACGCCATCGGCGTCCAGGAGCTCGCCCAACAAATGAGAGATCTCGCCGTGCACTACCCGCGGGCGCGGGTGTTTGTCCGGGAGGTTCTCTACGACCGCTACGAAGACCTCCGTCTCGTCGCCTGGGCCATGTCTGCCGTCGAGCGGGAGCTTTCGGACCCGAGTCTTGCGTCCCTCGCCGCGGAAGGCGAGAGCGCCGACTACCTTCGCGGGCTCTACGCATGGTCGCATGCGGCAAGTCGCGCACTGCAAGGCCTATCCGCAGACTTGCGCCGGGGTGGGCCGGACTGGGCGCTCTATCGATTTCGCCTCGAAGAAGCCTCGCAATTCGTCTTCGACGAACTCGAGGGGCCGCTCCTTGACGCAGTGCGTGCAAATGGCACCCCGGCGGCATCCGCGCTGCACGACGCCTATGTCGCGCTTTTCGCCGCCGTCGCCGAGGTGCGTGGCCGGCTCGATCGACGCGTCGCGTAGCAACGCATGGTCGCCACCGAGGGCCTCCTTGGCAAAATCGTCGGGTGACCGGCGCGCCGGTTCCGTGCATGCTCGTGCCTGGCATGAGCAAGCGCGTTCACGAGGTCTTCGAGTCCACGGTCAAACAACACGCCCAAGAGCCGGCGTTTCGCCGCAAGAAGGGCGCGGGTTGGGAGACCATCACGTGGGCCCAACACGCCGACATCACGCGGCGCCTCGCCAAGGGCTTCCTTCGCTTGGGTCTCGAGCCTGGCCGCGGTGTCTCCATCATCGGCTTCAACTGCCACGAGTGGGTGGCCGCAGACTTGGCGGCCATCCTGGCCGGTGGTGTCCCCGCTGGCATCTACACCACCAACTCCAAAGAGCAGGTGCGCTACATCGCGCATCACTCGGAGTCGCAAATCGCCGTGGTCGAAGACCCGGACCAGGCACTGAAGTTCCTGCAGGTGCGCGACCAACTGCCGCACCTGCGTGCCATCGTCCAAATGCACGGTACGCCCGTGGACGAGCGCGTCCTGTCCTTCGAGCACGTGCTCAAGCTCGGCGACCAAGTGGCCGATGCGGACCTCGCCAAACGCACGGACGCGCAGCGCGTGGACGATATGGCGACGCTCATCTACACGTCGGGCACCACGGGCGATCCAAAGGCCGTGATGATCACGCACGAGAACCTGACGTGGACCGCGGAGTCGCTGTCTGCAGCGCTCGCCTTCTCCAGCGCAGACGTGCTCGTGTCGTACTTGCCGCTCAGTCACATCGCCGAGCAGATGCTCACCATTCATGGGCCCATGCGCGTCGGAGCCGTCGTGGGCTTCGCCGAGAGCCTAGAGAAGCTCCCGGAGGCCCTGGTTGCGGTGCGTCCGACGATCTTCCTGGGCGTTCCCCGGGTCTGGGAGAAGATCCAGGCCAAGCTCCAGGGCGGCGTCGCCCAGGCCTCGCCCGTCAAGAAGAAGCTCTTTGCCTGGGCATCGCGCACGGGACTGCGGGCGGGCTACGCGGCCCAAGATGGCACCCGCAAGCCGACGCTCGAACCTCTGGCCGATCGGCTTGTGTTCAGCAAGCTGCGTCAGCGCCTGGGCCTCGACCGCGCCCGCGTTTGCGTTACCAGTGCGGCGCCCATCTCCAAGCCCACGCTCGAGTTTTTCTTGGGCCTCGGCATCTCTCTGCTCGAGGTCTACGGCATGAGCGAGTGCACCGGGCCAGCGACTTACTCGCCCCCGGACAACTACCGGACGGGCAAGGCCGGCATCGTGATCCCCGGCGCCGAGCTCAAGATTGCCGAAGACGGTGAAGTTTGCATGCGCGGCAAACACGTGTTTCGCGGCTATCTCAAGGACCCCGAGGCCACCCGTGCGGCCATCGACGACGAGGGCTGGCTGCACTCGGGCGACATCGGGACCATCGATGCCCAGGGCTTCCTGCAGATCACCGATCGCAAGAAGGACCTCTTGATCACCGCCGGTGGCGAGAACATCGCCCCGCAGGTGATCGAGGGGCTCTTGAAGGGCATCCCGGGTGTGGCGCACGCCGTGGTGCTCGGCGACCGTCAGAAGTATCTGGCGGCGCTGCTCACGCTCGACCCCGAGCGCGTCCCGGAGCTCGCCAAGACCTTGGGCAGCCCCGCCCGGAGCGTGTCCCAGGCCGCCACTTGTCCCCTGTTCCGTAGCCACATGGCAGCGGCCATCGAGGCGACGAACCAATCGTTGGCCCGGGTGCAGACCATCAAGAAGTTCGAGATCCTGCCGACGGAATTCGGCATCCCCGGCGGGGAACTCACCCCCACAATGAAGCTTCGCCGCAAGGTGATCGGCGAAAAGTACAAGAAGGAAATTGCTGCTCTTTACGATGGTGTATAGTCCGTTGCCGTGAGCGACGACGGCCCGAAACCGCCCATTTTGGTCTCGATCCCGCCGCCCAGTGGCATGCAAGGGCTGGGCGGTGCCATCGCCCCCAGCGCCCTCAAGCGCAGCCAAGGAGAGGGCACGTTGCTGGGCGAGATCTTGGTCCGCAACGGCGACGTCAAGGTCGACCTCGTGCAGCAGGCGCTGCAGCTCCAAGAAGAGCGCGGTGGGCAGCTGGGCCGCATTTTGGTCTCCATGGGCGCATCCTCCGAGGTCGCCATCGCCCGGGCCCTCGTCGACCAAATCAAGATGCGCTCCAAAGGGCGCTCGGCGGACGCCTCGGCGGCGGCCCGGGCCAACCCCGAGGTTGCGGGTCTCAAGGTGCTCACGCGCCCGGCGCTCACCACCCTGTCGCTCTTCCTGGTCGACGTATTCAGCTTTGGCACCGCGGCCGTGCTGGCGTTTTTGGTCGATCGGTTGTGGTCGGGCTACTGGCACTGGGACGAGTGGTGGGTCGTGACTCCCGCGGTGCTGCTCTCGCTCACAGTGTTCCTGTTCTTGGACTTGTACTCGCCCCTCGCCAAGAGCACCCCCGACGAGCTGCGCATCACCACCATCGCCACGTCGATGATTCAGCTCTCCATCGCGGCCATGGCCATGCCGCGCATCTTGCTCATCAGTCAGTGGGGCATCCTGGCCCGTGCCACATGGCTCATCGCCACATGTGTGCTGGTGCCCTTTCTACGCGCCACCATGCGAGGCAAGTTGTCTCCTTTGCCGTGGTGGGGGCTGCCGGTCATCATCTTGGGCGCGGCCAAAACAGGGCGCCTCGTGGTGCGCACCCTCAAGGCGCAGCCGCGCAGCGGTCTCAAGCCCGTGGCTCTGCTCGACGACGACCCGCAAAAGCACGGCACCTTGCGCGCCAGCTTCACGAACGAGGTCGTCGACCTTCGGTCCATCAGCATCGCCGCCACCAATTTCATGAGCGAGTCCACGCGCAAGCTGCTCGCCGACGAACTCCTCGGGCCCGACAGCGATGCGCACTCCACCTCCAGCCGGCCCCCGCCGACGTCCACGCCGCCGCTGCCGCCCGACGACACGTTCCTGGGGCCCGAGAGCACCCGCATCTCCATCGCCGGAAACTCTGATCGGCCGTCGACCTTCTTCCCTCGGGGCAAGTTTGCCGAGGTCGAGGGCGTACCGCTGGTGGGCGACTTGGCCCTCGCGCCGGTGCTCGCGCAGAAGCTCAAGGTGCCTTACGCCGTTGTCGCCATGCCCGGCGTCGACTCCTACAAGTTGCTCGAGATCACCGAGCGCGTGGGCAGTCACTTCTCGCACTTGCTCGTCATTCCCGACCTGTTCGGCTTCGCCACACTCGGCGTCCCGGCCAAGAGCATCGGCGGCATTCTTGGCGTCGAGGTCCGGCAACAACTCTTGTTGCCTTGGCCACGGGTCCTCAAGCGCTTCATCGACCTCACGCTCACCATCTTTGGCGGCATCGTCATCCTGCCGTTCTTGATGCTGATCGCCATCCTCATCAAGCTCGACTCGAAGGGGCCGGTCTTCTACTTCCAGCCCCGCTTGGGGCGCGACGGCCAGTACTTCCCGGCGGCCAAGTTCCGCACGATGCACGGCGACGGCGAGGCGCGTCTCAAGGCCATCCTCGATGCGGACCCGGCGCTTCGGGCCGAGTACGAGGTCTATCACAAGCTCAAGAAAGACCCGCGCGTCACCCGCATCGGGCGCGTGCTTCGCAAGTTCAGCCTCGACGAGTTTCCGCAGCTCCTGAGCGTGCTCAAGGGCGACATGAGCTTGGTGGGGCCGCGACCGTACATCGAGCGCGAGCTGCCGGACATGAACGGCCAAGAGAAGATCATTCTGCGGGCCACCCCAGGGATGACCGGCATGTGGCAGGTCAGCGACCGCAACGCGGCTTCTTTTGCCTGGCGCGTGCAGGTCGACGTTCACTACGTGCGCAACTGGTCGCCCTGGCTCGACATGTACATCTTGGCCAAGACCATCGGGGTCGTCCTACGCGGATCGGGGGTCTAGCCCATGGGACTGTTTCGTAATCTCAAGAAGGACGCCGTAGAGCTCGCCCGCTCCGTGCGCGGCACGCGGGATGAAGGCCCCGCACCCTCGCTCCGAGAAGCGGCCAGCGTTGCCGCCAGTCAAGACGGCTACAAGGTTCTCGTCAGCATGCGATTGCGCGAGGCCGCCCGGAAGTGGCATGTGCCCGGCGCGAACCACGCGCTACGGTTGGCCTCGACGGTGCTCTTCGGCATCGAGATCAACAAAGATGTCGAGCTTGGCCCGGGGGTCAACTTCGCGCACACCTTGGGTATCATCATCGGTGGCAATTCCAAGATCGGCGCCCGGGTGAAGTTCCTGGGCAACAACACCGTCGGCACCGTCAAAGACAACGGTTACCCGGTCATCGAAGACGACGTCGTCATCGGCTGCGGAGCCCGCATTCTCGGCCCCGTGCGCATCGGGGCGCGGTCGATTATCGGTGCCAACGCCGTGGTGCTCACCGATGTGCCGCCCGACAGCGTGGCCAGTGGAATCCCCGCCCGGGTGCACGAAAAGCGCCGTAAACAGTCAGAAAACTAGCGCCCTTGGGTGCCCCGGCACCGGCAGCGCCGCATCAGATCGGTGGGTAACGCTGTGGCACATTTGTGCACTTGCCCTCGCGGCCTGTTGGCGCGCCTTGGCGCTGGGCGCTCCGGGCTTTTTCGCCTAGACTCCACGGTCATGAGAAAGCTTGCCATTGGACTCTGCGCCCTCTCCGCCATCGCTTCGTTGTACGCGTGCAGCGACGACGCCGAAACTCCCAACGCGCAAACCGACGCTGGCGTCGACGCCACGGTCGACCCCGATACGGGCGCGTCGTCGAGCAGCAGCAGCAGCAGCAGCAGCTCGTCGAGCTCTGGTGGCGGCACGGACAGCGGCGCCAAAGACGCGACGACCGATGCCAAGACCGATGCGGGCGACGCAGGCAAGGTCGACGGCGGCGACGCAGGTAAGGTCGACGGCGGCGACGCAGGCGACGGCGGCGACGCAGGTAAGGCCGACGGCGGCGACGCAGGTGACGCCGGCGACGGCGGCTCCGACGCGGGCAACCTGAATGTGAACCCCCTGAACCCGGGTGCGCTTGCCGCCACCGTGGTCTTCGAAAATCGAGTCGGTGTCGGTTGGCTCGACGGCCTCACGTGGGCCGGGGAGCTTGGCGTTGGTGGCGCTGCCAACATGATCCTGTCGACGCCGTTCAGCACGCCCTTCCAGCGGTTCAGCATCCGCACGGACCAGGCCGTTGCTCCCGGCCTCGTGGCGCAGAACCTCGCCAACACTCCAGTCATCGGCAACGCAACGCGCATCGTGGGCAACGCTGTGGAAATCTACTCCTGCACCGCGGGAGCAGCGCCAGCCGTCTACAAGACGGCCACCCTCTTCAACTCGGGCCCTGCAGCCGCCGGCGCGTTTGCCGCAGGCTTCAACCAGTGCAACGACCTCGTGGTCCACTCGACCGGATCCGTTTGGGTTACCGACCCCGCCGCCTACAACGACGCCAAAGCCGACGGCACCGAGCGCAACTCGACCATCTATCGGATCTCCGCCGATGGCGCGGCGCTCACGGCGGCGTACTCGTACCCGAGCCAGGGGCCCAAGCCGAACGGCATCGCCTTCTCCCCCAACGAGGCAACGCTCTACGTCTCCCAAACGGAGTCCGGCAAGATCGTAACCTTCGCCGTCGATGGAAATCAGGCTCTTGGCGCCCCGGTCGATTGGGTCACAGGCCTCACGACGCCCGACGCGCTCGCCGTCGACGATGGGGGCAACGTCTACGTGGCGTTGGGAGCCACCGGTGTTGCCGTCTACAAGGCCGACAAGACCCTCTGGGGCACCATCACCGTACCCAAGTCACCGGTCGTATCCGTTGCCTTCGGCGGCCTCGACCGGAAGACCTTGTTCATCACGGCCGGTACCGGCAACCAAAATACGGCTCTCTACAAGTACACCGTCAACGTCCCCGGCAAGTACTAGGCATTCTGCGACTTGCGCGAAGGTGCCCTGGCCGTCATGGTTGGGGCACCTTCCTGCGTTCCTTGAGGTAACAGATGCTTCGATCGTCTTTGCTCAGTGTTGTGTCTTCGGTGATTGCGGTTTCCGCACTCTACGCCTGCTCTTCCGAGAGCGGCGAGAGCAGCAGCGGGGGCAGCGGCAACAGCAGCGGTGGGAGCAGCTCGTCTGGTGCAAGCGGCTCATCGTCTGGCGAGACGAGCTCCAGCAGTTCCTCGGGCAACACCAGCAGCAGTAGCTCTTCGGGCAACACCAGCAGCAGTAGCTCGTCCGGCGAGGTCAATCCCCTGACGGGTGTCGGCGTGCCCAAGCTCATCGTCGATGGATCTGGCGGCGCCAGCGCATTCATCGACGGCGTGCAGTGGGGTGGCAACGTTCTTTACTTCAGCGACGTCAACGCGGGTACCAACTCCAACGGTGTGGTCGTGGAGTACGACCCGGCCAAGTACGACTCGGCCAACCTGAGCAAGGCCGTATCGCCGTACCGCAACCCCTCCAGCAAGATCGTCGGCATGGCCCTCGACAAGTCTGGCCAGCTCATCGGCTGCAGTGTGGCCGATGCCACCAACAAGCCCCAGGGGCGCGTGGTGAAGATCACCAAAGGCTCCGCGGCATACGCCAACGTGGCCATCACCAACGCCAACCTGTTCATCTCTCCCAACGACTTGGTGGTCCGAAAGTCCGACAACACCATCTACGTGACGGACCCGGGCTACCAAGACGATACCGCCACCAAGAACTACGTCTGGCGCATCGACCCAATGGGCAAGGTCAACACGCTCAAAGAGTTCGATACGCTCGATCGACCCAACGGCATCGGCATGACGAAAGACGAGAGTCTCTTGTACGTGTCGTTTACGGCGCCGCAGGGGGGGCCCAAGGCCTTCGTTGGTCGCTACAAGCTCAAGGCCGATGGCACCGTCACCGACGACGGCAAGCTCACGGAGTTCGCTGACGCCGGGGCATTCCCCGATGGTCTCACCGTCGACGATGCCGGCAACGTGTACGTCGCCGTGGCCACGGGCGTCGACGTGTTCAAAGCGTCGGGGCAAAAGTGGGGCACCATCAACGTGACGCCCCGCCCCAACAACGTGCGTTTTGGCGGCGCCGACAAGAAGTCGCTGTTCATCACGACGGTGCAAAAGGTCTTCGAGGTCAAAGTCGCCGTCGCAGGCAGGACCGATTGACGCTCCCCACGGTTCGCGCGTTCGGCATGGATGTTCAGCCCCTCACCATGCACGGGGCGGTGGACGCGGTGCTGTCATTTGCCGATGCGCCGCGGGGCACCTGCCACTTCGTGGTGACCCCCAACGTGGATCACGCGGTCATGTTGCGTGAGCACGCCGGCCTGCGGGCTGCCTATGCCGACGCGAGCTTGCGTCTCATCGACGGCATGCCCTTGGTGGTGCTCTCGCGGTTGTTTCGCAAGCCCATTCCCGAGCGCGTCGCTGGCTCGGACTTGGTGCCTGCGCTGTTCCAGGCGGCGGTAGACCGCGGGCGACCTCTCACGGTGTATCTCTTGGGCGCCGGGCCCGGCGTGGCCGAGCGCGCCAAAGAGCGCATCGAACAAACCTGGCCGCAGGTGCGCGTGGTCGGGACCTACAGTCCACCCTTCGGGTTCGAAAAAGACCCTGCAGAGAACAAGAGCATCGTGGCCAAGGTGAACGCCGCCGAGCCCGATGTGTTGCTGGTGGGCGTGGGGGCTCCCAAACAAGAGCTTTGGATCCACGCGCACCACAAGGAGCTCAACGCCAAGGTGGCGCTGTGCATTGGCGCCACCATCGATTTTTTGGCGGGCGAGAAGTCGCGCGCACCCGTGTGGATGCGCAAGGCAGGTCTCGAATGGGCGCATCGTGTGGCCTCGGAGCCCAAGCGTCTGGCCAAGCGGTACGCCAAAGACGCCGTAGTGCTCCCGCGCATTGTGTTCGACGAACTCCGCGGCAAGTAGCGTCGTTTTCGCAGTCCGCGCGAGGCGAAATGGCCCGCATGCCATTTTTGCCTATGTCCGTAGGCGCTCCCCCGCGGTTCTGCGCCGATACGTGTCTCGGGGCTTCGTTGCTCGAACGTTGCGTAGCACCAGCAGTGCGCGCCTCGTGCGGCTCGCGTCTCGTCGCAAACCCTCGGTCCGGCCTACGGAGATAGGCGCTTAGGGCAAGCTGCGGATGAAGGCCCAGCCGGCTTCGCCTGCGCGAGGCCACACGCCATGCCCCAGGCCCGGCACCGCACAATGCCAGACGGCGTTGCCCGCCGTGCAGTTTGTGTACTCTACACATGTGTCGAACAGCATCTTGGGTGAGGTGCCTCGGCAACCCCCGCGGGTGCGCCAGTGCGATAGGGATTTGTCGCCCTCGCTCATGGAGACTTCGCCGTCGGCCTGGCCGTGCACCACCATGGAGGCCACCGGGGCGCCGTTGCCGCAGATCAAGTTGCCCTGGGCGTTGTAGGCCTTGCCCTGGGCGTCGTAGGGCCCGCCGCTGGCCATGCTGATGACCCCGCGCACGATGCCCGCACGAAAACACGCGAGCTGGTTGGCCATGTAGCCTCCGCGGGAGTACCCCGCGACGATGACTTTGCTGACGCAGTAGCGGTCGGTGATGGCGGCGACCAGGGCATCGAAGAAGGCGAAGTCTGCGTTGGAGTCGGGCGCAGTGTTGAGGTCCCAGGTGCGGCCCTTGCCGTCGGGATACGCAAACAGGGCACCGCCCTGCGCCGCGGCCTCGAAGGGAAGGCTGCGGGCGGCTTGGCCGTCGCCGCCGTCGCCATGCAGTGCCACCACCAATGGGTAACTCTGGGATTCGGGGCTGTAGCCTGTTGGCACGCTCATCACGAAGCTGCGTGACTGTCCGGCAAAGTTGATGGTCTGGGCGGGCATGACGCCGCTGGGACCCTTGGCCTTGCTGCACCCAGCGCCAAGGCCCACGACAATGGGGCGGGGCGCCGCTGCCGACGCAGAGGGAGCCAGCACCACGGAAGGGGCAGGCGTGCTCGGTGGCGGCGCCGAGGGCTTTGCACCGGGCGGCAACAGCACCGGCGCCGTGCTGGGGGGCGATCCGGGCCGAGCCGGCGGTGCCAATGGTTGCGTCGGCGGAGCGTAAGCCGGGGCACCAGGGCTCGCTGCGGGCGGACCAGCGCTGGGCGTCGCACCCTGGTCACACCCCGGCATCGCCAGGGCGAGGGCGCAGACCAAGCTTTTGAGCTTCATTCGACGATGATGACGTCGCCAGCGCGCAGCGAGAACGCAACGGCCTTGGCATCGCCACCGCGCAGATCGTTGAAGCGGAAGCGCACACGCTGCGGCAGGCCCTTGCGCACCAAGAAGATCTTGTCGTGGTCGGCGTAGTCGGAGAGGCCGCCGGCGCTGGCCAGGGCGTGGAGCACCGACGCCGTGGGCTCGAGCTGGAAGTTGCCGGCCTGCTTGACCTCGCCCACGACGCTGACCTGGATGATGGCCGGCTGCTCGATGGCGATGCTGACGCTGGGCGCCTGGAGAACCGTCTTGAGCCGCTCTTCGATCTCTTTGGCTAGCTGGCCGGGCTTTTTGCCCTTGGCCATGATCTCACCGACTACCGGGGTGGAGATCTTGCCGTCGGCGCGAACCTTCTGCTGGCTCGACAAGTTGTCTTGGCCGAACACCCGCACGAAGATGTTGTCGCCCTCGCGGATCAAGACGTCGCCGCCTTGGGCGGAGTCTTGCCCGGGAACCTGGTCGAACCAGACGTAGGGCGCCGTGCTGCCGCAACCCACGGCAGGCAGCGCAAGGAACAGGGCCAGGGCGCAACCACAGAGGTTCTTACGGGTCATCAGGGGAAAGAGAATACACGGTTTTTGGTGCTCTCAAGGGGCCATTGGGCCCAAAAAACGTGGCGCCAGTGCCCGGTCTAGTTGGGCTTGGGGCCACGGGGGACGACGCCCGGCACCGGGGCCTGTACGACGGAGTTGGGGGGGACGCTTTCGCCGACGACGCAGCCGGCCATGATTTTGCTCTTGGCGCCCACGGTGATGGGGCCGAACAGGGTGGCCCCGATGCCCACGTGGACTTCGGGTTCGAGGGTGGGGGCGCCGGCCTCTTTGGTTCTTGGGTCGGTGCCGTACCCCAGGGTGACCCCCTGGTACAGGATGCAGCCCGGGCCGACGCGGGCGGCGTAGCTGATGGCCAGGCCGAAGCCGTGCACCACCACGATGCCGGGGGCAAGTTCGGCATCCCAGTGAATGTCCGACGCGTACAGGTGTCGGATGAGCCGAGACACGAACTGCGCGGCAAGCAGGTTGCCGCTTTGGCGGAAGTACCGCATGACCCGGTAGGCCACCATCAGCTGAAAGCCGATCTTCTTGACGGCATCGGCGGTGAGGCTGCCTCCCTCGGCGCCGCGCGCATCGTACTTGCCTTGGTAGTGCCGGAGCATGCGGTGGTCTTCGCGTACCGCTGCGAGCATGGCCGCGTAGGGGCCCGAACCCGAAGGCGATGCTTGCTCCATCTCTTTGAACGCGCGCATGAAGGCGCGGTACTCGCTGGCCACGTTGGGCAGAGAGCCCAGCTCTTCGCGTACGCCGCGGTAGTACTGCATGCCGTACACGAGCGTGGTGCCGGCAATGGCCAGCTTCTCGAGGCCCATGCTGTCGACGGCGAGGGCCGCGCGCATGGCCACCTTGGCCACGCCGCCGGCCACGCCTGGTGCCGCAAGGCTCAGCGCGAGCAAGGGCTTGGACAGGGGGTTGATGCGCGGCAGGTGCCGGAACGGGCTCGCCGGAACGTGGTCGCCGTGTTTCTTGGCGACCTTGGTGGAGAACACGCCGTCGCGGTACGAGCGGCCCAACCATTTGTTGGTCTCTGTTTGGTCCGAGTCGTGAATGGTCTTTGCGGTGTCCGAGAACACGAAGCGCGCGCCGGCCTTTTCGAGGCGGATGCCAAGTTCTTCGTCCTCGATGGCCTTGAAGGCCGGGTCGAAGCCGCCGACGCGTAGGAACAGCTCGCGGGCCACGGACACGTTGCCCGTGTACATGTGATGCCCACGCACGCCGCCCTTTTGATGCTCGCGGAACGTGGCCCCGAGCACGTGGGCGTAGAACCGCTCGAACAGGGGCATTTGGCTCAAATCTGCGCTGGACTCAAAGCGGCCAAGACAAACGGTGTGGTCATCCGTATGCGCCGCCAGGTGCTCGGCGATGTAGTCCGGCCCCACCTGCATGTCGTCGTCCAGGATGATGACCACAGCGCCTTGGGCCAGCTCGGCCCCACGTTGCCGTGCCCGTGCCGCGCCGGCGTTGTCTTGGCGCTCGATGCGAAGGCGGTACCCCACTTCGAGGTCCGCGAGCTCGTCACGCATCACGAGCTTGGAGCCGTCGTCGACGGCGATGACCTCGTAGCGATCCTTGGGAATGTTCTGCGCGTCGAACTGCAGCAGCAGGCGCCGCAGCAGCTCCGGGCGGTTGTAGGTGGCCACCACCACGCTGGCCCACATGGGGCTCTTGAACTGCGTCTCGAAGTTCCGACTGGCCATGGGTCCTTTAGCGGTTGAGCACAAACGAGCGCACGAAGCTGCGCGGGTGCTTGGCAAAGTGTTTGACCCACTGCGCAGCGTCGATCATGGCCGGCATGGGATCGCCCGGGTAACGCACGGCATCGGTGAGCGCGTGTTTGTGATCGCGGAGCCAGCCCCGCCAGTGTTTGATGTCGCGAGGGGACATCTGCCGGCTGGCGCCCTGCAGCGTGAGTACCAGATCGAGCATGGTGCGGTGCACGTAGGCGGGGCCGGTGCCCATGCCTGCGCGATCGGCCTCGTCGAGTGCGGCGCCCAGCGCCGCCGTGTCGCCCCGGGCCGCGTGGTACACAAAGAGCGGGATCTTGGAGCCGCGCGCAATGTCGAAGGCCATCTGGCTGAAGAAGCGCGGGTTGAAGTCGATGAGTAGGCGCTTGTCGCCGTCGGCAATGAACTCCACCTCGAAGGCCCCGTGGTAGCCCACGTGTTTGCATAGCGCCTGCAGCTTGGAGAGGAGCTCGGGCTCCATGGCCTTGGCCTCGAAGCACAAGCCGATGCCCACCTTGCGCGGGCGTTGCAGCACCTTCATGGAGGCCCGCGCCGACATGCGGCCGTCTTCGGTGACGAAGCCCGACATGCTGAAGATGCTGGTCTCGGCGGCGGTCCGGTACTCTTGGAACAGCGGCTGGTCGATGCCAGGCTCGGCGGCCAAAAACGCCGGATGAAAGCGCACGAGGCTTCGGTACCGCGCAAGCTCTTGGTCGAGCTCGCCGGCGCTGCTCACGATGGACCCCTTGATGCCCGTCTCTAGGTAGACCTGGGTGCGCGGCTTGATGAGCAGCGGGTAGGGGAACTGGGCTTTCTGCGCCGCCAGGCTCTCGTCGCTGTCGGCGTACGCCGTGGCCGGTGTGTCGATGCCCACCGCAGCGCACGCTTCGCCGAGGCGCTTCTTGTCGAGCAAGGTGAGAATGACGCTGGGGTTGGGCTGGTACGTGTGGAACGCGTCTTTGAGCTCTGCGTGCCGGGCCGCCAGCAGCCACGCCAGGTGATCGTTGGTGGGGTAGAGCACCGTGCCCGGATGTTGCCGCCCAAAGGCCGCGAGCCATTGCACCAAGTCGTCCATGGCGCTGGCCGGAGGATGTACAAGCCGCTCTTTGGTGAACTTGGAGAACAAAGCGCGCGCGCCTTTGTTCTCGTCGGCCACGTAGACCGGCACGCCGGTCTCGCCCAGGCAGCGCACCGCCGCCAGTGTCCCGTAGTAGTCCGCGCCCAGAAGAAGGATGCCCATATGCCTCTTTTCGTGGCGCCCCAATTGGGGGCCACGCGTCAGTCGTGGAACTTGCCCTTGATGCGCAAGAACGGGCTCTCGAAGAACCGGAAGCTGAGCCAGGCGCACACGTAGATGACGGAAATGCCGCCGACGATGACCGCCGTGACGAGGCCCACCTGCTGGGCCATGCCCATGCCCTTTTGCATGGACTCCAGCCGCGGCACCAGCAGCACCACCAGCACCCAGTGGAAGATGTACATGCCGTAGCTCACCTTGCCGCAGGCCACCAACGGCCGGCTCGACAGCAACTTGCGTGCGGTCTCGCCAATGCGCGTGTCTGCACACAGCGACACCGCAGAGGCAAAGAACACCGCCAGGGTCACGTACCCCACGCCCACCATGATGCGGTTGTAGTCGTCGAGGCCGTGACACTTGATGTACAGCCCAAGCAGCACAACCGCGCTGGCCACCAAGACCGGAAAGCGAACCCGGCGCCAGGCGTGCGCGAGCGGGTGGTCCGTCTCGCGCTGCAGCACGGCCACCAGGGCGCCCAGTAGCAGGCCATCGGCCCGGGTGAAGGTGGCGCGGTACACGAACTTCACCGTTTGGTACTGCGTCCAGTCGCCGTGGTACTTGAAGGTGACCCCGGCGCGTACCAGCACACAGAGCGCCACCAGGGCCAGGATCAGGGGCACCAAACGGCGCTTGGGCACCATGAGCGCCACGATGGGCCACACGAAGTAGAACTGCTCCTCGATGGCCAGCGACCAAAAGTGCGCCGTCCAGCGCAGCGGCAGCGGATCGAAGGCCAGCGTGTAGTTCTGCATGTACAGCCAGTAGTGCCAAGAGGGGATCCACCCCATGCCCAGCGCCAAGGCCACGATGGTGCCGACGATGATGAATGCATAGTACAAGGGGAAGATGCGCAGCACCCGGCGCATCCAGAACATGCGAAGTCGCGTGCCCAGGGCCCTGCCCGAAGGCGACACCAGGCCGCGGGTGATCAGGTACCCCGACAGCACGAAGAACAGGTCGACGCCGGCCCAACCAGACCACAAGAAATCGTGGGCGCGCTTGGCGATGCCCTCGTCGGGGAACGTCCAGGCAAAGTGGAACGCGAGCACCGACAACACGGCGATGCCGCGCATGCCGTCCAGCGTCGGGATCTGCTTGGCCACGGCGCCGGCTTCGGCCGCCGCGCGCAGCGCTTTGCGTTCGTCGGTCTCCGTGGGGCCCTCGGGGGCCTCGGCCAGTTGCGACATGTCGTCGTCATCGCGCAAGAGCGCCCGGCACAAGATGGCGATGAGCGCACCAAAGGCCAACACCACGCCAATGTCTTGCGGCTTCAGGCTCTCGGGCAGGGTGGCTCCGGCTTTTTCTAGTGCAGCGGCCACGTCGGCGCCGGTCTCCGTGACGGTGCCCAAGACCTCGCGATTGACGCCCTTGGCATCGGCGCGCAGCAAGAGTTCGTTGGGCAGCTGTTCGAAGCCCAGCTTCTTGATGTACGCGTCGTCGTCGTCGTTGCGATCCACCGTCTCGACAATGAGCTGCGCCTCGCGCTTGCCCAGGCTGTAGCTGTAGTCCCACTTGTCGTGGCCCGGCGAGAACACGCCGCGGGGGTTCATGCGGGCGATGACGCGATCGTTTTTGCCCAGCAGGTCTTCGGTGGGGCGTGCGCAAAAGTAGGGCGTGGCGCCGGCGGCGGCCACGGCGATGCGCAAGGTGTCCGGCGTGCTCGCGCGGATCAGAAGGCCAAGGCGCGTGTAGCGCGCTTCGTCGGTGTACTGCGCAGCATTTTGCACCAGCCAGCGGCCAAGAGGCAGCGCGTGGCATGGCACCCACACCACCGCCGCAAGCACCAGCGCTGCAGCGCTGGCCGTGCGCTTGCTGGCCAGCGTGCGCCGCAGTGCATCCAGGCCCTCGGCGATGCCGATGCGCAGGTCGGCCATGCGAAGCAAGATGGCCGCACCCACCAAGGCCGCACCCACGGCTGTTGGCGTCTTGCTGAACACGATGGTGGCCGCGATGCCCTGCTCGGGCCGCAGCTTGCCCAGAATGTTGAGCGCGAGCAGCAGGGCTCCGCAGCCAGCGAGACCCAGCGACAAACGTTTGGCAAAGCTGGCGGCGTCGTGGCCCGTGTTGCCAAGGACTTCGGCGAACAGCGAAGCGCTGAGCAGGATGAGGGCCGGCATGCCCACGCACAGGTAGCGGTTGGCGTAGAGCATCCACTCCCAGGCATCGCCACCCACGTAGGTGGCGTAGCCCACCTGCGCCGAGACCAAGAGCAGCAGCAAGATGCGTCGGCGCGCGGTTTTGTCGCGGAGCCAGGACTTGTCGACCTTGGGCAAGCACGCGACGACGAAGGCGATGGGCACCGAAAGGTGCATGGCCAGTACCTCGAGCGCCACGAACAAGCCGCGCTTCACCCGGGTGGGCGTGGTGATGCCGTGCAGCTTGAGGTAGTACGTGTTGGGCAGCGTTTCGTGGAAGTGCGCCTTGCGGAACTGCAGCTGCCCGCCCAAGGCCGTGCCCGCGAACACGCCCATGATGGCCACGAAGAGCACGCGCTTCTTGGCCGTGAGCAAGCCGTAAAGGCCAATGAGCCCCACCGGAACGATGGAGTCCGAGCGCAAGAGCAGTGACGCCGCTGTGAGCGCTCCCATGCCTACGGTGCGCGGCACGCTGAACTCTTCTTCGTTCTTGAGCGCGAGGTACAGCAGCGTGTACACGCACAGCGTCAGCGCGCCGACCTCCATGCCGCGGAGAGTCCAGAACACGAGGGGGTAATCGAACAGCGTGGCCGCCAGCACCAACAGTGGCACCCACGGCGCATCCGTGAGCAGCCGCGCGATGCGGCTCGTGACAAACCCCAACGCCATCAGAATGGCGAAGCCCGTGAGCATGATGAACAAACTGCGCTTGGATTCGGACAGGCCGATCAAGTGCCCGACGCTCATCCAGAGGGTCCACAAGAAGTTGGTGAAGCCCTCGATGGGTGGCTCCCCCACGTTCCACACGAAGCCGTGGCCTTCGGCAAAGTGCTTGGCGTAGCGCATGGAGATCATGGCGTCTTCGAACAGCACAAAGTACCGCTTGCCGCCGATCACGAAGCTCGTGCGGAAGATGAAGAGCGCATAGAACAGCGCTGCAGCGACAACGACGTAGAGACGACTCCGCTTGTTGTTCATGAGATCCCGAGCGCTTGGCGCATGACTCCCTGTGCTGCTTGCAGGCTGTGGAACTGCTTGAGGTACTCGTAGCCACCTTGGCGCAGGCGGCGCTGCAAGGCAGAGCTTTGGCAGAGCTCGGCCACGCTCTTTGCGTAGGCTTCTTTGGTATCGGCCACCATGGCGTGCTCGCCGTGACGAATGGGCAGGCCCAGGGCACCCGCGGTGGTTGTCACGAGCGGCATGCCACCGCGAAAGGCCTCGAGCACTTTGATGCGCACGCCGGAGCCGCCCAGAATGGGCGCCAGAAACGCCACGGCGCCTTGGTAGAACCGCTCGAGGTCTTGGGTGAAGCCCACCACCCGAACCCCCGGCGCCTGCCACGCCGTCGGGACTTTGGGGCGACCAGCGGCGTCTTTGCCAAGGCCCGATCCTGCGATGTCGAGCTCGGCGTTGGGCACTTGTGCGCGCACCAGCGGCCAGACCTCGGAGCAGAACCAATCGAGGCCCTCGACGTTTGGGTGCCAGCCAAGGTTGCCCACGTACACCAGGCGTGGCGCACGGTTGTCGGACCAGCTCGTCTCCTCGTAGGTGACCACTTGCGGGACAACCTGTGCCCGGACCCCCATGTCCGCGAACGCCTGCGCGTCACTGTCGGAGATGGCCACGACTCCGTTGGCGTCGCGCATGGTGCGCTCTTCGAAGCGTCGCGCTGCATGCCATTCGCGGGTGGCAACGAGCCGCTTCACGGGGTTCGGTTGTTTGTCGGCAAGCTGCTTGAAGAAATCACTCTCGACGTTGTGTTGTTCGAGGACCACGCGCGCGCCCGGCTGCAGCTTGCGGATGAAGCCAAAGTAGACGCCCATGCCCAGGTGGTCGACGTAGACCACGTCTTTGGGCGAGCGCAGGTGCTTGCGCAACGTAAGGGCGATGCGCGGCGAGACCCATTTGCCCGCAAGGTACGGCAGACGCCCGGCGCGCAGCGCAGCGATCAGCGGCAGGTAGTGGGGGAACTGTTTGACGTGGATCGGGTGGAACACTGGCGGCAGCAGCTGCGCCCGCGGCAACACCGCACCGAGCTCGCCAAGCACGCTGTCGGGCAAGGGCTCTTCGGTCAGGGTCTGCACCGATAATTCGGTCACCTCTGGCAGTGAGGCCAGGAGCTTGAGTTGCGCGAGACTCCGCACGCGGCCGCCACTGATGGGCGGGTACGGAAACTCGGTGGTGAGATAGAACAATCGCACGTTTTTGCTCGGGGAATTGGCGAGCCCAAGGGTATCCCAAGGCGCTGCGAGAGTGCATCATTCTCGGGAAACCCAAGTGACGGTTCCAGGGACGAGACGGCCTGCTCTTCGGGGCACCTTCGCGCTGTCGCACATGCCCGCCGTCAAGCGCCCTTTGGCGCTGCCTCGCGAAACGCCCCTTGCGCCTTGGTCCGATCTAGAAAGCTGCGCGGCTACTGCGCATCATTAAGGCATCGACGGCTGCCAACATCTGGGCCGCGTCGTCGAACCGCTCGGCGGGCTTTCGCTTGAGCGCGCGCGCGATGATGCGCTCGAAGCCGATGGCCGTGGTGTCGGTGCGGCCGGTGGGAACCGGGGGCGACTCCATGATGAGCTTCTCGCGGAAGCTTTGGGGGCCGTCGAAGGGGGGCTTGCCGGCCACGGCGCGGAACAAGATGGCCCCGGTCGAGTACATGTCGGCCTTCTCGGACACGCGGCGCGCATCGAGGAGCTGTTCGGGCGCCATGAAAGGCACCGTGCCGATGGCCGAACCCATGGCCGTCAGGCTGCTGGACTTGCCACCGGGACCCGTTCCGCCCTTGAGGCGGCTGAGGTTGAAGTCGAAGATGACGGCGCGGGGCGGGGAATCGGCGGCCGGGCGCATCATGACGTTTTCGGGCTTGAGATCGCGGTGCACGACCCCGAGGCGGTGCAGTTCGACCAGGCCCCGGAGCAAATCTGCCCCAAGCATCAGTGCCGATTCGACGCTGATGGTGCCCCGCTTGAGCTGGTCGGAGAGCAGCTCGCCCTCGATGTACTCCATGACGAGGGCGAGGCCGTAAGGCGGGGCCTGGATGAGCTCGTACATGCGCGCGATGTGCGGGCTCTGGAGCTCGCCCAGGACGAAGGCCTCGCGGCGAAAACGCTCGACGGACTCGGGGGACTCGGCGGCGCTCGGGTGCAGCACCTTGATGGCCACCGGCTGGGGGAAGTCGGGCCTGTGGGCCAACCAGACCACGCCAAAAGCACCCACGCCGAGCATACGCTCGAGGGTGTAGGCGCCCACTGTTCCGCCCGGTTTCAAGTACACGGACATCGCAGGGTACACGCCGTCCGAGCCTTGCGCGACCGAAATCTATGGCGCTCCTGGGCGGGGTAGCGAGGCCCCTTGGCCGGGGTACGCCCCCCGGATTTCCCGTATGCTCGCCTCTCGCCCATGGGGACCAACGGCACACCTTCCGACGCCCCGTCGCCCGTCGCCCGTGAGGGCTCGCTTGCGCTGCGCAACGCGCTCAAGCTGGCCGCCTCGCTCATTCTGACTTGGTCCGTGGCGCTCATCGTCGCCTTCAAGCTGCCCAACTACCTGGGGGCCGACCGGTTTGGCGAATACGGCGCAGCCCAGTACTGGTCGCTCACGCTGGCGGTGTTCGTTGGCTTTGGCGTCGACACCTATATCCAGCGCGAGATCCCCGTGCGTCCGGAGCACGCCTCGGAGTTCTTCTTGGGCGTCACGCTGCTCCGGCTGCTGGCCTCGGTGCCGCTCTTCGCCATAGGAGCGTTTGTCACCCGCGCCGACTCCACCCATTTGCGCATTGCCGCGGCGCTGTTCGGGTTGGCGCAGATCTTTGTGACCTTCAACGAGACCTTCGCCAAGATGCTCCAGGCGTCCAGCAAAGTCGGGGGCCTCGCCGTTTCCAACGTGCTGGCCAAGCTGCTCTGGGGTGGCGGCACCTTCGTGCTGGTCGCGCTCAAGGTCAGCCTGCCAGTGCTGGTCATCCCGTTCTTGGCGTCGGAGCTGCTGAAGACGGGCTTTCTGTTCTTGGCCACCAAGGGCGCGCTCAACCTGGATCTTCGGGTGGACACCAAGGTGACCCGGGCGGTGCTTGTGGAGAGCGTGCCGTTCTTCGTGGCCACCGCTGCGGTCTCGCTGGGCAACGTGCTCGACGTGACAACGCTCAACTTGTTGCACACGCCCAAGAACGAAATCGGCTTTTATACCTCGGCCAAGCAGATCGCGAACCTCTCCGCGCTCTTGTCGCCCATCGTGAGCGGCGTGCTCATCCCCATGATGCGAAGGGCCAAGGAGCGCAGCTCCGACGAGTTCTACGGCATCCTGCGCCGGTGCCTCGAAGGCGTCATCGTCATCGCCGTACCGGGCACGCTCCTTTTGGCCCTCGGCGCAGACTTCTGGCTCAAGCTGGCGTTGCGGCCCGAGTTTCAGCCCGCCGCAGCCAGCTTGCGGTACCTCGCGCCCACCTTCGTCTTCGCCTACGGCAACGTGTTGCTGTGGCTGGCGCTCATGATCGAGGGGCGCTCTTGGACCATCACCGTTGCTTCCGTGGCCGGGGTCATCGCATTGCCCATCTTCGTGATGATCGCCGTGCCGCTGACCCGGCAGTTCGGGGCTGGCAGCGCGGGCATGGGCGCCGCCATGGCCCTCTCGCTGCGGGAGCTGCTGCTCATCGTTGCGTTCTTCTACCTGCTCGGCCGTCGCGCCGTGGATACGCGCAGCATCAGCGCATTCGTGCGGTCGCTGGCCATTTGTGTCGCGGTGACCGCCATGCACGTTGCGCTCGCGCGGCTCGGTCCGCTGCGTCTTGCTGTCGACGCCGTGGTGTATGTGGTCCTTGGGCTTGCGCTCCGCGTGTTCCGCATCAGCGATGGACTCATGGTGCTCCGTCTGGTCAAAAACCGCGGTCGCTAAATGGCCGAGGATTCTCTGCGCTCCAGTTCAGCTCGTTGGCCCTTGTTCATCGCAGGACGCGGGGCCTCCGACGCCATGCTTGGGTCCCAAGCGTCCAAAGCCCAAGAGCCGTTTCATCGTGCTCGACCATTGCGTGCAGCAATTGAGGCCAAACCCTCGCATTGCCTCGGTGCTTGAATATTCCCGGCTCGTTTGGGTCCAACTCTTCGTCCGTTTTCTTGCTTGCTCCCTTCCCTCCCACAAAGGACATCGTCT
>JBIKNA010000409.1:0-6613 GCA_044358965.1 Polyangiaceae bacterium | reverse complement strand
TGCGCGCAGTGGCCTGGATGCGGCGCGGGCGACAAGGCATACGTGGACTGACTGGCTTGTCGCGCGGAAGCGCGAGAGCCGCGCGAAGCGAGCGACAAGGCGAAGCGTGCGTTTCGACCGCGGGGACTTGCCGTAGATTGTCGTCTGGCACAACGTGGGCCACCCCTTGGAAGGGGTGAACCGACGTGGCATGGGCGATGCCACCGCGGCCTCGCCTGAATTGGCGCGCTTTTCGTCACTCTCCGAGGGGTCGGATCGCGCCGATCACGGTCCTGCGACCACGGCGACCGTGCGCGCCGGTGAGAACCGACGGATCTCACGGAACGAGGACGAGCCCGTTCGTGTGGATATCGCCGCTCCGACGGCGCACACCGGACCGGCGCCACGGTGGCCTGGCGAGTGCACATGGGCAACCTATGGCGTCCATTCGGTTGTGTACCTCGATGCTCTCGCTGTTGCCATTGCTGTTCGGCGGATGCGCCGCGGCCGAAGTCGACCCGAGCGCGACGAGCGATCAGGCGGTGACGTCCGATGCCGGCGTCCTCGTCCCAGAGACCGCGCGGACCGCGAGCGTGGTCCTTGCGAACCCTGACGGATTCGCCGGAACGAACCAGCTCCACTATCGCTTCCTCAAGGGCCTCTTCGCCGACGGCGCGCTCGGCGACGTGAAGGTTCGCTACGTCTCTCCGTTCGCCTTCGGGGACCTGGCGAGTGAGGCTCGCGCGGCCGATGGCGATCGGATCACCGCGCGCTTTTCAGCCCGGTTTCGCACGGAGCTCGAGAGCGGTCGTGTGACCTCTATCGACGCGAGCATCGACAGCCCCTGGGCTCGCGACTTCTTTCCGATGCTCGCGCGGGACGCTCGAGGAAAGCTCCGCGCCGTCCGGTTCGCGTACTCGAACACGCCGGCCGCCGGACCCGAGGCCGAGACGGTGGCCAAGAACCTAGGCTACGAGGTCGAGACCTCCGACCTGATCCTCGAGGGGGGCAACGTCATGGTGGACGACGAGAAGACGCTCTTCACCACCACCAAGGTACTGAAGAAGAACCCCGGAAAATCGAAGGAGCAGATCGAGGCGGAGCTGAGGCGGGTCCTCGGCGTGACCTCGGTTGAGTGGCTCGAGCCCCTCCCGCAAGAGTCGACGGGGCACGTCGACATCTTCGCAAAAATCGTCGGAAAGAAGAGAGTCATCGTGTCGAGCTCCGACTTCGCGTGTGGCGACGAGTCTTCGGCGGGCTGTCGGCCGCGCCAGCCTGTCCTCGACGCCGCCGCCAAGGCATTCGAGCGCCGCGGCTATACGGTCACGCGCATCAAGAACGCCGAGGTCGAGGACGACGCGAAGGCGCTCACGTATGCGAACTCACTCCTCGTGAACGGCACCGCGTTCGTGCCCGAGTACTTCGACCCGTCGGTGGCAGACTCCGTCGACTTCATGGAAGGGGAGACGCCGATTCGAACGATGAAGGCTGAGTGCGCGACCCTTCATCCCTTCGGAGCGACGGAGGACGCAGCCTACGAGGCGGTGAAGCAACGTGCGGCATGCCTGCTCCGGCGCGTCGTCGCCGCCCGCCCCGACGAGACCAAGTTCCAGAAGACATCGCTCGACGTCATGCCGCGGGACGCGGAGGCGAGAGCTGCTTACGCGCGGCTCGGATACCGGGTCGTGTCGATACCGGGAGCCAACATGATCCAGCTCGGTGGCTCCGTTCACTGCCTGAGCATGCAGCTCGCGAAGTGAGGAAAGACGACCACTTGGTCGCCACGGAACGCATCAAGCGAGTAGGCCAAGATAGCGGCTGAAGGCTCGGAAAGGCGGGTGCTGGTGCCGAGCGCCCGCGAGGCGACTCGCGGCCGAAACCTGAGTCGGGCGCCCTCGGCCTGGCCTCTCGTATCAGTGGCACGCGGGTAAGGTGGGCGGTAACTAGAGGGCATGCGCTCATGGTTCGCCGCTTCCGTCGGCACTGTCTTCCTCGGCGTCGCCGCCTGCACCACAGCCAACGCTCCGGCCTCGAATCCGAGCGCGGAGCCCAACCCGACCCACGAAGCGGCGGAGGCCGGGGCTGACGAAACGGCCTCGGGCTCGGCCTCGGCCTCGACGCCGTGCGTGGCGCTTTCGGCGGTGGTGCAGCCGGCGGTCGACGCGTCGCGGACCAAGGCGAGGACCACCGATGTCGCCGTGGGCCTCATCACCCGCGACTGCCCGTTTCTTTCCATCGTTTCAGGACCATCGCAACTCACCGCCGATAGCCGGTTTCGCATCGGGAGCATCACGAAGACGTACACCGCGGCGGTCATCCTGCATTTCGTGGCCGCGGGAGCCTTAGCACTCGACGACACGATCGCGAGCTTCAAGCTCGGCATCACGAACGACACGCAGATCACGGTGCGTCAGCTCTTGAACCACACGAGCGGGCTCTTCAACTACACCGACGACCCCGCGTTTCCCTCGCATCTCGATTGGACCCCGCGCGAGCGGCTCCAGGCTGCTGAAACGCACCCCGTGTACTTTCCGCCTGGAAAAGGCTGGCACTACTCGAATACGAACTTCATCGCGCTCGGGCTGATCGCCGAGAAGCTCGGCGGCGCGCCGATGGAGAGGCTCATACGCTCCATCGTCCTCGAACCCAATGCCTTCGGTGCCACCTACTTCCAGGGACCCGAGGAGGTCGAAGGAACGATCGCGCCCTCGTTCAAACGGAACGGCGTTCCCTCGACCGCGACGGCTACGCAAACCCCGGCATGGGCAGACGGTGCGCTTGTC
Organism: Polyangiaceae bacterium; assembly: GCA_044358965.1. Lineage (GTDB taxonomy): Bacteria > Myxococcota_A > Polyangia > Polyangiales > Polyangiaceae > SXNL01. Next base: position 3,851 of record JBIKNA010000409.1, on the reverse strand, counting down.
GCGACGCTCGAAGACGCGACCCGCTGGATGCGGAGGTACGCGTCGGGTGAAGCTACGCCAAGCTTGAAGAATGAGCTGCTCACCGCGGTGCCCGCTCCCGACAAGAGCGTCAGGTATGGTCTCGCAGTCATGGTCGTGTCGAGCGCGCTCGGTGGTGGCAACGGAACGTCCTATGGGCACGGTGGCGACATCACCGGTTTTCACTCCGTATCGTTCTACTTTCCGGACAAAGAATGGACGATAACGGCGATTGTGAACACCGATACCGGTGACCCGAACTCCGTGTTCGTGGACGTTCTGGACGCCCTTACCGCCGCGAAGCTGTGATCTTCCTGGCACACGTCGTGGCGCATGCTATCACCCATCGTGATTGTCTCGCACCGCCGCCACTCGCTGCCGGCCGGCACGTCGGTGCTCACACTTGACCGTGTGATCGCGTCCACGCTCATCCTCCGTCGAGTATCGCTTCCCGAGGTGATCCAGGACGAGCGCGTGACGAAAGGCGCGCTCGGAGTCGACAGCGAACGGACGCGCCGGCGAATCGCGATCGTCCTCGACGGAGAGTCCCAGGAGTTCGTCGATGATCGGGCCGTGCCCTGCAGGCGTGGCGACTGCGTCTTCGTCCCCGAAGGGGCCTCCCATGCGAGTCGCAGTGGGAGTGACACCGTGCTCGAGCTCGAATGGAACACCGGCGCGCTCGACGACGGCGCCGCGCGCTCTTCGACGAGAATGAAGCTCGGCATGCGCGCGCAAGCGACCGCGCGTCGAGTCGCGGAGGACCTCCGAACCGCCGTTAGTGGAGCATCAATGGTGGAGCCGCTCACTGCGCTGCTCTCGGCATTGAACGCGGAGGGCATGAGCTTCCGCGTGGACGCCGTTCGGGGCCTCGAGGCCGCGTCGCCCGACGACCAGTCCATGATGAACGGGATCGACCGGATCCTGAGCCGCCTCCACGAGAACCCCATGCTCGTCGATCTCGAAAGTACGCTCGGGCAGGCACGGCGAACACTGACCCGGAGCATCGGCCAGCTTCACGAACGTCATGCGCTCCTCGGACGAGGCGGAGGGCGTTGGCGCACGATCCGCGACAACTATCGCCTGGTCGTCGCGACGATCCTCGTTTCACACGAAGAAGCGACGCCACGCGATGTCGCAGGCCTCGTCGGTTATGGCTCCGTCGAGGCCCTCGATCACGCTCTCAACAATGCGTCGCTGCCTTCCCCGCTCGCGCTAAAGCGGGCGATTCGCTTTGCGTGAGCGACGAGAGCGGCAGCGGCAAGAACTTGGCGCTGAGCGCGTTGGTGAGGTCGCGACTGGCGGCGGCTACTTCGGCGCGATGCAGGTCGTGGCGGAGATCCAGGGAGCACACTCAAACCAAAGCCATTTCTCGCAGGCAACACAACCCCGCAGGCAACATGCCCCTCATAGTGGCGAACTGATTCAAATCGACGGTTCGGAACACGCGTGGTTTGAAGGCCGCGCGCCCCGCTGCACCCTGCTGGTGTTCGTTGACGACGCGACGAGCGAGCTGATGGAGCTGCGCGTGGGCCACCCCTTGGAAGGAGTGAACCGACGTGAGCGAACGCTCGTGAAGTACTCGAACGTCGACTCCGTAGGCGCAAACCCCTTCGTCCAAGCGCAGCGGAATCTCCGCCCGCCATCCCCGCTCGCCCGGCCCGCGCCGCTGCCTTGCGAGCCATGGGCCGCCACCTTGGACTACTCTCCCCTCGTTTACGGGAGAAGGAGGCGGCGCTTGCGAGTCGCAAATGTTTGCGAATGCACGCATTTGAGGCACCTGGACCGAAAGCTCCCTGATCCAGTTCCACATCGACCGTTCGGTCGGTATACTGCGCCGCTCCATGCGAAAAGTCCGTTTGCTCGCTCTCTTGTCGTGGGTCGCAGCCTGTAGCGCCAATGTGGTCGATGAACCACTCGCGGAGCCCACGGATGACGTCGAGGCTCCCCCCGGTGGCCAGGACATCGCTGCCGGCGAGGAGGAAGGGACCATCGGCGTCGCCACTTCGGCGCTCGCCACCACCACCGAGCTGAAGATCTTCGGCGACTCGAACCGCGACGGCGTGCTCTCCGATGCGGACATCGCAGGGCGCTTCGACTGGCGCTGGAACGGCGCCGGCGCGTTCATGCTCGCGAACGTCGACGACGACGACGACGACGGGAAGTCGGACGCAGCCGACACGCGAGTCAATGGTGTGGCCGACGAAGCGGACCTTGCACCACTCGCGGTCCGCATCGGACCGCAGACGCTCGCTGCGGGACACAGCGTCCACGTCACGCCGTGGCAGTCGCCCACTGGCGCGCAGCGCATCCACGTCTACCAGCGCACGAACGCAGGTTGGCGCTTGGTAGAAGGAAAGCTCGAGGGCATCGCGCCCGAGATGGAGCTCGCAATCGAGGCGACCACTTTCGCGAGCAAGTCCTGGACCGGGCTCGTCACGCTCAAGCTGGAGGTGAAGGCGGCCGACGGAAGGAGCCTCGGCTACGACCTCGCGAAGGTGCGCGTCGCGCCATTCTTGCTCCTGCCCAACGCTGCGAAGACGAAGGAGCTCTACGTCTCCACCGGGCACCCCAACTACGCGAACGCGACGTTCCGCGCTGAGCTTGCGTCGGTCGCCGCGTCCAGCAACGCGAAGCTCGTCACGCACACCACATCGTCCTGGAAGGAGATGTGGATGCAGGACACGATGGAGGTCGGCTACACGCAACTGCCGGGTCGCGCGCCAGAGCACGTGGTGATCGGCGGGCTCCGCGGCGCAGACTCCTTCGGGCCCTCGCGCCTCGGGCGAGACGTCGGTTTCGTCCAGATCGGCGCGCCGCGCGGCATCGCGAACGGCGTCGACGATTGGGCCGACTGGATGGGCAACCTCGAGGTCACACCACCGCTGCCTGGCTACCCGCTCGGTCGCGTCTTCTACGGGCGCAACACCGACACTGGCATCGGCATGCACCCGGACGTCGTTGCGTTCCTCGAGGCGCAGAAGGTCCAGGCGCCGTTCTGGATCGACACCGGTTTCCTCACCATCAAGCATGTCGACGAGATCGTGACCTTCCTCGTCGGCGCCGACGGGAAGGTGCGGCTCGTCCTAGCCGACACCCGCCGGGCCGAGGCGCTGGTCCCGAGCGAGCATGGTCCGTCGAACACGAAGAACCAGGCGCGCCTCGACAAGATCCTGAACGGCGGAACCTACGGCGGCGGTCAGGTCTCGCGCGGCCTGCTCGCCGAGCTCGCGCTGCCGGCGAGCCAGATCGTGCGCCTCCCGGTGAGCTACGTAGGCGGTCACAATGTTTGGTCGAACCCCGTGAACTCGATCTTCGTGAACGGCGTCGTCGTGACGGGCAACAGCAAGGTGCCCTCGAACGTCGCGACCGAGATCGAGGCGAGCCTCCGCGCGGCGGGCGCGACCTCCGTGAAGTTCGTGAACGACAGTCGCTATCAGGAGAACCTCGGCAACGTGCACTGCGCGACGAACACGCTGAAGCTCCCGGTCGTCGCGGACTTCACGAAGGCGTTGCCGCTCGTGCCTTGATCGTGCCTCCTACGGCGATCGGGAAGACCTCAGGCAGGACGCCCGGGCGACCATTCGGTCGGAGCTGTAAAGGCCTTGCGTCAAAATTGCGTGCATCGTGCCCTTCGCAGGAAGGGCGTGCGCGTCGGGGAGAATTCGCATCTGCCTTGGACCGCTCGCACGGAGGGCGCGTCTTCCACGAGTAGAAGCCGCTGCGCGAGACTTCCAGCACATCGCAGAGCACGCTGATGGGGTAGTTCGCCTTCTCCGCGTCAACGAGTTCGAAAATCACCCGTTCTCCTTCGCGAAGAAGGCCGCTTTTTTTGG
>JBIKNA010000408.1:0-6621 GCA_044358965.1 Polyangiaceae bacterium | reverse complement strand
CGCGCTCAAGCGAGTTGCATATTCGCAACCCGCCCCCACTGCGCGGCCACCCGTCGGTGCAAGCGCACGATGGAGCCCGTGCCCCCCCGGCCCCGCCCTTTGCAGTGCGGGCAAAGATGGTCACATTGACCGCTCCCTCGTAGTAACGGTGCTCCCATGGTGGCTCTGACCTTCGACAACAGCTTCGCCCGCGAGATGCCGGCAGACCCTCGAAGCGACAACCGCCCCCGGGGCGTGCGCGGGGCGCTCTATTCCCGAGTCTCTCCCGCGGCCGTGCGTGCCCCCAGCATGTTGGCCTGGTCTCGCGATGTGGCGCAGATGCTCGATCTTGGAAGCGCAGAGCTCGCGCCAGATGCGGCGCAAAGCTGGGCAAAGGTCTTGTCGGGCAACGAGCCGCTGCAGGGCATGGAGCCCATCGCCACCCGCTACGGTGGCCACCAGTTCGGCCATTGGGCCGGGCAGCTGGGCGATGGCAGGGCCATGACCCTGGGCGAGGTTGTCACCAAGCACCACGGCCGCCAAGAGCTCCAGCTCAAGGGCGCGGGCATGACACCTTACTCGCGTCGCGCCGACGGCCGCGCGGTGTTGCGTTCATCGCTGCGAGAGTTCGTGTGCAGCGAGGCCATGTTCCACCTCGGTGTGCCAACCACTCGAGCGCTGAGCTTGGTCACCACGGGCGATCCCGTCATGCGCGACATGTTCTACGACGGCAACGCCGAGTACGAGCCCGGCGCAGTCGTGTGTCGCGTTGCGCCCTCGTTCTTGCGCTTTGGTCACTTCGAGGTGTTGGCCGCCGACGGCGAGATCGACTTGCTCGGCAAACTGCTTTCGTACTTGCTGCGACAGCACTACCCGACGCTGCCCCACGCCGCCGTCGACCCAGACACGGTGCTTGCATTCCTGGCCGAGATTGCCGAGCGCACGGTGCGCATGGTCACCCACTGGCAACGCGTGGGTTTCGTGCACGGGGTCATGAACACCGACAACATGAGCGCCCTCGGGCTCACCATCGACTACGGGCCGTACGGCTTCTTGGAGCCTTTCGACCCGCACTGGACGCCCAACACCACCGATGCTGGCGGCCGCCGCTACCGCTACGGCGCGCAGCCCAACATCGCGCTGTGGAACGTCGCCCGTTTGGCCGAGGCGCTGCACCCTCTGTTGGCCCAAAAGCTCGAAGAGCAACCGGCCCTCGATCGGCTCTCGGAGTGCATGGCGCAGGCAGCGTCAACTATGCAAGACGCGATGCGCCACATGTTTGCCGCCAAGCTCGGGTTCAACGCCACCCCAGCCGACGATGGTTTCTTGGCCGAGGGGCTGGGGCACCTCGAGGCCACGAGTGCAGACTTCACGCTTTTCTTCCGCGTCCTCAGCCAAGTCGCCGCAGCGCCATCCGAAGAGGGGCTCGCCGCGGCCATGGCGCACGTCTTCTATGGCGAAGCACCATCATCGGACGTGGGCATGTTCCCCTGGCTGCGCGGCCTTTTGGCCCGCTGGGCCGCCGACGGCCGGCCCGCCGAACTCCGGGCCGGAGAGATGCGCCGGCAGAACCCCGCAGTTGTGCCTCGCAACTGGCTTGCGCAAGAGGCCATCGATGCCGCGCAGAACGACGACGCCGGGCCGCTGCACCGCTTGATCCAGCGTCTGCGGACGCCCTACGAGGACCACGACGACGACAGCTACTTCGCGCAGAAGCGCCCCGCGTGGGCCGCGCACAAGGCTGGCTGCTCCATGCTGTCATGCAGCTCGTAAGTGGCGCCCGATCCAGGTATCGTTGACGGCGAACGAACGTGAACAAGGGTGCGGCGCTGCCGCAGGATGTTTTGCTTGGTCGGGCCGCCAAGCGCGGGTGCACGGGGTGCGCCTGCTCTTGAACGTGCCATGGCCAGCGTAGCTCCTCCGCCCTCACCTCCCTCGCCTTCGGCACCGCCGCCCAGGCCGCCGGCACCGCCGGGTACCTGGAAGCCTGCGCGCAAGTTCGTCCGCCGCGCCATCGCGCCCATCGAGCGAATCTTGGCCATCGAGGCGTCGAGCGGCGTGGTCTTGTTGCTGGCCGCGCTGGTGGCACTCTTGTGGGCCAACTCACCGTGGCGCGCGAGCTACACGGCCCTGTGGCACACCCCCATGGGTCTGCGCGTGGGGCCCTTCAGCTTCCAACGCGATCTCCACTTCGTCATCAACGACGGACTCATGACTGTCTTCTTCTTCGTGGTCGGACTCGAGATCCGCCGCGAGGCGTCCCATGGCGAGTTATCGAGCTTGCGACGCGCGTCACTACCGTTGGCGGCTGCGTTGGGTGGCATGCTCGCGCCGGCAGCCATTTACGCTGCGTTGAACCAAGGGCCAGCAACGCAGCGCGGCTGGGGCATCCCCATGGCCACGGACATCGCGTTCGCCGTGGGCGTGCTCGCGCTGCTTGGCAAGCGCGTGCCGCCGGCGCTCCGTATTCTGCTTTTGTCTTTGGCCGTCATCGACGACGTCGGAGCCATCATCGTCATCGCCGTGTTCTACTCGGGCGGGCTCAGCGCGGCGGGTCTTGCACTGGCCTTCGTGGGACTGCTCCTCGTGCTGGGCGTCCGGCTATCGGGTCAGCGCAACCCGTGGGCGTACGTCCCCCCAAGTCTGCTCGCCTGGTACGGCGCATATGCCGCCGGGATCCACCCAACGTTGGTGGGCGTGGTCGTTGGCCTCATGACCCCGGCCCGCGCGTGGCTTGGTCCCGAAGGCTTCGTCGACGAGGCCGAGCGAAGCGTAGGAGCGCTGCGCGAGGAGCCGCACTGCAACGGCGCCGTGGTGATGGAGCACACCGAGCGGGTACACCGTGCGGGGCAAGAGGCTGTATCGCCGGTGGATAGACTTCAGCACGCCCTACACCACTACGTGGCCTTCGGCATCATGCCGCTGTTCGCCCTGGCCAACGCAGGTGTCTCGCTTACCGAGGCAGACCTGACCGGCACACCTCGCTTTGCGTTCTTGGGCGTCTGCCTGGGTCTCGTGGTGGGCAAGCCTCTCGGAGTGCTCATCGCATCGTACTTGGCCGTACGATTGGGTCTGTCGGCGCTGCCCCGGGGCGTCACCTACCGGACGCTGAGCGTGGTGGGCGCGGTTGCGGGCATCGGCTTCACCATGTCGGTCTTCGTGGCCCAGCTGGCCTTCCCCGCGGGCACGTTGCTGGGCACCGCCAAGCTCGGCGTCCTTGTCGGCTCTTTCGTCGCGGCCACCCTGGCGTTCGTCATCGGCCGCGCGGTTCTGCCCACGAGCGCCGCGAAGGACGCCGCCAAAACCGCCGAGGAGGCGGAGACCTCGACGGATTTGTAGACCGCGGCCTTTGGTGCCTGGGGCAGTGCGCCTCTCCGTTCAGTCTGTCGGCATCACTGCCGCCCAAGAACAAACACGATGCACTTGCTCCTTCGGTCGGAATCCCCACAAAATCCTGACGGGCAGTACTAAGGGGAGTTGACGATGGAACGACTCATCGAGGGCTTCAAGCGTTTTCGAGCCGACTACTTCGAGGCCAATCGAGCTCGGTTCGAGCGGTTGGCAGAACGTCAACGGCCTCGCTACGCAGTGGTCACGTGCTGCGACAGCCGCATCGACACCACGCGGGTGTTCGACGCGGTGCCGGGTGAGGTGTTTCTGATTCGCAACATCGCAAACCTCATACCTCCCTACGAGCCCGACCAGGCGCGTCACTCCACTTCGGCTGCAATCGAGTACGCCGTGCGCATCCTCAAGGTCGGACAGTTCGTCGTACTCGGTCATGCCGGTTGCGGTGGCATTCAAGCACTGTTGGATCCGCCCGCTTCGCCCACCGATTTCATCAATTCGTGGCTCGACATGGCGGCCACGGCCCGGGACCGAACCATGCAGAACCAAGACCTGTCGAAAGACGATCGACAACGGTACTGCGAGCTCGAGGCGCTGAAGCTGTCACTGGGCAATCTCATGGCTTTCCCGTGGGTGCGCGAGCGCGTGGCCGACGGAAGCCTCCAGGCCGACGCCCTGTATCTCGACCTCGAGCACGGGAGCCTTCTGCTCTACGATCGCTCGAGCGACACCTTCGGCGACGTGTAGCCAACGCTGAAATCAACTGGCCCGGATCCTTGCACCGGCGGAGGACCCTGGCTGCGTCACGCAAGGGGCGTTGCGACCGACCACGCCCTCTTGCCGCCGGGGTAAGCGCGCAACGAGCGGGCTCGAAGTGGCGGGCTTGTCGCAAGGGCACACACCCGTTCAACATCCAGGTACCATTGGGCCCTGCTGCGGGAGCGCAGCCACCGGGACCATTGGAGCCAATGAACGACGCTTTGCCGCGCCTGGAGCAGGACGACACCCTGGCACAGCTGCCCGACGATCTGCGGCAGACCCTCGAGAATACGCTCGATGGCTTCTGTGCCACCGTGAGGCTCCCGGAAAACTCGGGCGAAACCATCCGACCGATGTCCCGCGATACCCGCGGAGACCGGGCATTGGGACAGATGCAGCAGGCAAGCCACGCCGACGCCCTCACGTACGAGGGCACCCTGGGCGAGGGCGGCATGGGGCTCGTGCGGCTGGCCCTGCAGCACTCCATGGGCCGGCGCATCGCCGTCAAGACGCTCAAGCAGGGCATCGGCAACACCGAGCTGTCACTGCGGCTCTTGCGCGAGGCGTGGGTCACCGGCGCCCTCGAGCACCCCAACGTGGTGCCCATCTACGACGTTTCGGTGGATGACGACGGCAAGCCGGTCATCTTGATGAAGAACATCGAGGGCGCGTCGTGGAGCGCGTTGCTCGAGGACGAGGAGGGTTTGCGTGTCCGCGTGGGCGGTCGCGATCGCCTCGAGAGCAACCTCAGGATCTTGATGCAGGTCACGCACGCAGTGGGGCTCGCCCACGAGCGGGGCGTGGTGCATCGCGACATCAAGCCCGACAACGTGATGATCGGCCTCCACGGAGAGGTGTACCTGGTGGACTGGGGCATCGCCGTCAGCCTGGAGCCAGACCCGACGGGGCGCCTGCCGCTGCTCGAGAGTTCCGCGCCCATGGCCGGCACGCCCTGTTACATGGCGCCGGAGATGCTCTCCGCGGCCGAAGGGCGCCGCGTGTCTCCGCGCTCGGACATCTATTTGCTCGGCGCCGTGCTTCACGAGATCGTGACCGGCCGCGCTCCGCATGAACATGGCGATCTGCGCAGCGTTCTTGCCAGCATCCTGCTCAGCATGCCCAAGCTGCCGAACGAGACGGACGCGGAGCTGCGAGCGGTCATCGAGCGGGCCCTCGATGCAAACCCCGACGCCCGTTACCGCACGGCCAAAGACTTTCGCCTGGCCATCGAGACCTTCTTGGTGCACCGGGACTCCAACCAAGTCACCGACGACGCCTGGGTCCGCCTTCGGGAGCTCGAACGAGATCTCCAAACTCGCGACGCCCAAGACAACGAACGTGTGCGCAAAGCGCACATGGCCTAGCGCGTGCCGCTTTGGTTTTGCCCAGGCGCTGACGCTATGGCCCGACAACCCACGGGCCAAACAGGGGCGCGGCCACGCAGCAACGCTCATGCTCGAGTTCTTGCTGGCCAACGGGGATACCGCCGCAGCGCAAACGGTTCTGTTCGACCTTCCCTCTCCGCCCGCAGACCTCGAGAAGCGCGTTCGCGCTGCAGTAGCAGCAGCCGAGGCCGAGGCCAAAGAGGGGGCGCTGCACCTCGACACCAAGACCGGAGGGCGGACGCGCCTCTTTGCCGCCATGGTGGTCGGCGTCATGTGGGTCTCGGCCCCCATCGCTTCGCAGCTTGTGCAGGCGCAAGGTCGCCTCACCCATGGACGCATCCTGAGCGGCATCGCCACGGAGCTGTTGTTCGCGGCAGCCTTTGTGTTCTGGGCCCGAGAATCTCTCTTCAAGACGCCGCTCAACCGCCGCGTCGTCGGGTCCATTGCAGCCGTGCTGGTGAGCACCCTGTTCGCCGAAGGCGCCTTGTGGGCGCTGGACTTGCCGGCGGCCACAAGTCGCGTGCTCCTGCCAACGGTTTGGTTTACGGCACTGCTGTTCACCATGGTGACGGTCAGCGTGCGCCTGTGGCCCAGCGCGTTGGTCGCGGCGCCGCTCGTGATCCTGCGCGGGTTTCGCCCAGATCTGGGCAACTACGCCACCATCGCGGCCAACCTGGTGTTCTTGGGCAACTTGGCCTTTATCTGGAAAGACCTCACCGGCGCAGAGATCGCACGGCTTCGCGCGCTCCAACAAGGGCGGCAAGGGCGCAAAGAGTAAACGCTGCGCGTCGCGCGACGTCGCCGGGCAATCGCAATGAGGCAGGCCCGCGCTCCGGCTCGCGCCTCCATCGCCTAGGAGGTTGTGCTTCATAGGGCCTTGCACGAGGTCGTGTCGCCAAGTTGTGGCGCGTCTAGGCGCGCCGAGCCCCTCAGCCCGACCCCAGGCGCTTACGGGAGCCCCGCACCCGCACCCGCACCCGCACCCGCACCCGCACCGGGCCCTTTCAAGCGGCGACGAGATGTCTGCGGCTTCGCCAAAGCTTCAGTAAGTTGTGGCATCGGCAGACGATGCCCCACTCATGCGACACCTTGGAAAGGCCGACTCCCGCACCATCGACTCGTGGCCTACGAGGTGGCGCTCGCCCTGCTC